>MFAF01000017.1:15156-19136 GCA_001774505.1 Candidatus Coatesbacteria bacterium RBG_13_66_14
GGTGCTCATCCACGACGCGCTGGCCTGCGACCCGCTGGGATATTACGAGGGGCTGGACTTCGCCGGGCCTCTGCGGCGATTCACCAACGGCGACCTCCTCGTCCCGTACATCTCCGGGGACTGGTTCTGCTACGACCGCATCGAACCGAACTCCGGCGAGATGGTCTGCGGCTGGTGGTACTCGACAGGAGACCGCCTGAACGGGACACCCGACCCGTCCGGCGGGAACTGGCTCCTCTGCCAGACGGCCGACGAGGGCGACCCCGCCTCCGAAATGGTCCTCGTGGGCAACTGGGAAGATTCCGAGCCGCAGGTGAATATCGTGTTGACGGAGAACGAAAGCTACGACGGCGAGCCGACCTGGGCCGTCGTCAAGGGGGAATAGCCATGCAGGCCCTGGTCGTCCTCTTCGCCGCCACCTTCACCAACAACATCGCCCTGACGAATTTCCTGGGCATGTGCCCCTTCATCGCCGTCAGCCGGGACGTGAAGACCGCCTTCGGCATGGGCCTCGCGGTGACGCTGGTGATGACGCTGACCGTGGCGGCCAACTGGGCCATCCAGCGCTACCTCCTGGAGCCCTACGGCGTGGAGCACCTCCAGTTCATCATCTTCATCGTGGTCATCGCGGCCATCACCCAGGTGCTCGAGCTGGCCATCGAGCGGTTCTCCCCCGACCTCTACGCCTCCTTCGGGGTGTTCCTGGCGCTCATCGCGGTGAACTGCGCCATCCTCGGGGTGAGCCTGTTCATGGTCCTGCGGGGGTACGGTTTTTTGGAAACGGTGGGGTACGGCATCGGGTCGGGGCTGGGGTGGATGCTGGCGATCGTCGCGCTGGCGGGCATCCGGGAGAAGATAGAGAAGTCGGACATCCCGGCGGGGCTGAAGGGGCCGGGGATAACGATGATTTCCGCCGGCATCATGGCGATGGCGTTCATCGGGCTGACGGGGCTGATTTGAGCCGGGCCGGGGGGTTGGCACGGCTGCGATGATGTAGGGGCCGACCGACGGCGCGCCGTTTAGGTCGGCCCGTTTTTACACGGTGGCCCTCACCATCAATCCCGTGCCTCGCAGGTCTCCCGGAGGGAGAGGAGAACGCGGGCCGCCGTTTCTGTTTGCGATGACGTAGGGGTGGGTGTCCACACCCGCCCGTTCTTTTTCAAAGGTAGCCCTCACCCCAGCCCGTCGGCGCGCCGCTCCCACGGGGAGAGGGGAGCCGTTTCCCAAGGGGAGCACTACGAGGGGGGATGATGCAAGGGGCTGAAGCCCCTTGTCTTGGGTGGTGGCAAGGGGTTTTAACCCCTTGTCTTTAGGCCGACGACCGTTCGATCATTTTACCGCCCCTCCTATTGACATTTAATCTAATTTAGGCTAGACTATGAATGAGAATGATTCTCAATAAAGTGGGTCAAATGAGACACGGCCGCGGCGACGCGCACCGCTTCGGAAGGCACCACGGCTTCGGCCGGATGGTCGAGGGGCGGCCCGACGGGGCGCTATTCATCGAGGAACTCGCCCCCGGCGACACCTTCGAGGTCGTCGCCGTCCACGGCGGTCACATGGCCAGGATGCGGCTCTGCGAGCTGGGGCTCGCCGCGGGCGTCCGGGCCGTCGTCGAGGAAATTTTCCCGCTCATCATCCGCGTGGGCGACACCCGGCTGGCCCTGGGCCGGGGCTTGGCCCGCAAGGTGGACGTGCGCCGGGTGGAGTAGCGGCCGGTACGTTTTTAAAGGGGGAGGGATCGGCCTCTCCTTTTTTCTCCCGCAGGGCTCATGGCCGACGACAAAACCATCCGGGTCGCCATCGCCGGCAACCCCAACTGCGGCAAGACGGCGCTCTTCAACGCCCTGACCGGCGGCCACCAGCAGGTGGGCAACTGGCCCGGCGTGACCGTCGAACGGCGCATGGGCCGCCGCGTCTTCGCCGGCTTCGACCTCGAAATAACCGATCTCCCCGGCACCTACTCCCTCTCACCCCTCACCCCGGACCAGCTCGTGGCCCGGGATTTCATCACCTCCGGCGAGCCCGACGTCATCATCAACATCCTCGACGGCTCCAACCTCGAGCGCAACCTCTACCTCACCACGCAGCTCCTGGAGCTCGGCCTCCCCATCGTGGTGGCGGTGAACATGATGGACGTGGTGGAGGCCAGGGGGGATTCCCTGGACGCAAAGACGCTGGCGGAGCTTCTGGGCTGCCCGGTGGTCGGGGTCGTCGCCACCAGGAAGCGCGGCATGGACGAGCTCCTCGCGGCGGTAATCCGGGTGTTCACCTCCGAGGGGCCGCGCAAGGAGGTCCACGTCAATTACGGCAAGGACCTCGAGCGTGAGATTGCCGGCGTTGGCGCCTTCCTCGGGGAGAACCCGGCCCTCGGGCTGGGGGGTCCCCCGCGCTGGCAGGCGGTCAAGCTCCTGGAGTCCGACGTCGAGTACGCCCGGCGCCTGGAACGCCTCGGTGAAGCGGGGAAGCCGCTGGCGGAGATGGTGGAGGAGTCCCGGGAGCGCCTGCGTCGGCTCCTGGGCCACGAGCCGGACGATCACTTCGTCGAGGCGGCCTACGGCTTCGCCGCCGGGGCCATCCTCGAGACCCTGAAGCGCAACGTCGAGGGACGTCTGGAGACGGCGAAGAGGATAGACCGCGTCCTCACGCACCGCATCTGGGGCCTGCCCATCTTCGCCGTCATCCTCTGGCTCACCTTCGAGATTACCTTCCGCCTGGGAGATCCCTTCATGGGGTGGATCGAGGGGTTCTTCGGCTGGCTCGGCGGTCTGGCCGAGGCGTCCATCCCGTCGGGCCTGTTGCGATCGGCGGTGGCGGACGGGATCATCGGCGGCGTCGGCGGGGTGATGGTCTTCGTGCCCAACATCCTGCTCCTTTTCGTGATGATCTCGATCCTGGAGGATTCGGGGTACATGGCCCGCGGCGCCTTCGTGATGGACCGCTTCATGCACAAGCTGGGGCTGCACGGGAAGAGCTTCATCCCCATGGTCATCGGCTTCGGCTGCACCCTGCCGGCGGTGATGGCGGCCCGCACGCTGGAGAACCCCAAGGACCGGCTGGTGACGATTCTCACCGTCCCGCTGATGAGCTGCGGGGCGCGTCTGCCCGTCTATATCCTTTTGGCCGGGGCCTTCTTCCCGGCGCGATACGCGGGCACCGTCATCTTCAGCCTCTACGCCCTTGGCGTCGTCCTGGCGATAGGGGTGGCGAAGCTGTTCCGCTCGACCGTTTGCAGAGGGGAGCGGGTCCCCTTCGTCATGGAGCTGCCGCCCTACCATGTCCCCACGGTCAAGTCGGTCCTGCTGCACGCCTGGCGGCGCGCCTGGATGTACATCCGCAAGGCCGGGACGGTGATTCTTCTGGCCATGCTCATCATCTGGGCGCTCAGCGCCTTCCCCACGGAGGCGGAGGGCGGCGCCGAGTACGACCTGCTCCGCGAGGAGGCGGCCGCGAAGTACGTGGACGGACAGGTGGGGGTGGCTCGGGAGCTGGGCGTGGAGACGTTGGGCGTACCCGACGCGGCGGGCGACGGGTTCCTGCCCGAGCTGGCGGTGAACGCGCCGCTGATGGATGCGGTGCGCCGCCTGGAGGCTCTGGAGTCGGCGTCGCGCCTGACGGGTGCGGGCGGGGTCGCCGTCCTTGAAATCCTGGGGGCGGACCCCGTCGGCGGCGCCGCGGGAAGGCTCCTCACCGCCCGGAACGAGTACCTGGAACGGATGGCGGAGATTGACGCCGACCTCGAGGTGGAGCGTCTCTACCAGACGCCACTCGGGTTCATCGGCCGGGGCCTGGCCGTCGTCATGCGGCCCCTCGGGTTCGATTGGAAGGTCAGCTCGGCGCTGGTGGCCGGCTTCGCCGCCAAGGAGGTCGTCGTCGGGACCCTCGGCATCCTGTACTCCGAAACCGACGGGGAGGCGGAGACCGAGCTCCAGACGCGCATCAGGGAAGACTGGGACGCGCAGACCGGCGGCGGGGGCTGG
>MFAF01000017.1:19182-19324 GCA_001774505.1 Candidatus Coatesbacteria bacterium RBG_13_66_14
GTGCGGTCGTGTTGGTGGTGATAAAGCGCGAGACCGGGAAGTGGCGTTGGTCGCTCTTCACCGCGGCGTATCTGACCGTTTTGGCCTGGCTCGCGGCGGGGCTCACCCGTCTCGTCGGCTCGCTGTGGCTGTGAACGGTGGA
>MFAF01000017.1:19355-22192 GCA_001774505.1 Candidatus Coatesbacteria bacterium RBG_13_66_14
TACCAAGCGAATATCCGTAGGGGCGAGAAGTCCACGGTCGCCCGCGGGCTGATCGCCAGACCCCCCCCTACATCATCGCAACCCGGGCCGGGAAACGGGCCGGGGTCGGCGCGACCCCTTTTCTGTTGCCCGGCGGCCGCAACTTTGGTAACATGATTTAACTTGTCGGGGTAACCTTAGTCTCGTTCACCCGAAAGGAGCCACGAACATGAGGAAAATAGTGGTACTGACGCTGGTCCTGGCCACGGCGTTCCTTTTCTCCTGCACCACGACCACCGGGGGCGACGGGGATGGCGGCGGATTAACGGAGTGGGCCTTCGACTGGGCGCTGGACAAGGCGAAATCCTGGGCCGAGGACCACTGGGGCGGATGGGAATCGGCGGCCCACGTTTTCATGTACCAGTGCATCTGGGCGGACGACAAATGTATGCTGGGGCGGCCCCAGGCTGATTCCTACTGGGACATTTTCTTCCAGAACGAGGATGACGCGGCCTACGGCGTCGTGGTTGATTCGGACGGCGACTGCAACGGGGATGACTACGGCGACTGGGGGGCCGAAGTTGACGAGATTGCATCGTACTCCAACGCCAAGCTGGAAGAGATGATGCAGTTCGCCCTCTACGAGACGGACAATTTCTGGGACTTGTTCGGCGCCGATCCGGATGACTACAACTGGGCGGTCGAGGTGCGCACCGACTGGTACGGTGAATTTGAAGATGCGGACAACATGTTCTTCGTCTTCTTCTACGAGGACCGCGGCGATGAATTCGCCTGGGCCGTCATAGCCATCGACGCTGACGGCGATGGCGACGACTACGATTGGTGGTACCAGGTTTCTTACAATCGGGACACCTGGTTTACGGGTCGGTAACCCGACACGAACGCAAGAACGGGGGCCGCGGCCCCCGTTTTTAATTGAACGCGAAGTATCGCAGCCAGATGTAGAGGCTGGAGACGACCTGGGCCAGGAGCATCGCCGGGAAGCCCAGGCGGAAGTAGCTCCTGAAGTTGACGGGCTCCGGCGTCCGCTCGGAGATGGCCCGCATGGCCAGGTTGCAGGCGGAGCCGATGAGGGTGCCGTTGCCGCCGATACAGACGCCCAGGGACAGCGCCCACCAGACCGGCGCCGCCGCCTCCGGCCCCAGGCCCAGATGGGCGATGGCCGCGGCCGTGATGGGTATCATGACCGTGATGAAGGGCAACGACGAAATAAAGGCCGCGCCGAAGGTGGAGACCCAGAGTATCACGAGGCAGAACCAGAGCGGATTCGGGGTCAGCGAGGCGAAGAATCGCCCCACCACGGCGATGAGCCCCACCTTGTCCAGGGCGCCGGTGATGACGAAGAGCCCCAGGAAGAAGAATATCATCGGCCACTCTATGTGGCTCAACAGCTCCTTGGGCTCCGAGCGGTTGACCAGCATCAACACCCCGGCGCCGACGAGCGCCACCGCGGCCGAGGTGACCCCGTAAGCGGGCAGCACCACGAACCCCGTGAGCACCAAACCCAGGACGACCAGGCTCACCGCGAGAGTCGGGTGGTCATGGAGGTACTTGGTCTCGTCGAAGGACTCGACGTTGATGGTGAAGCCGGTGGGTTTGAGCTCCTTCCGCCGGGCGACGAAAAGGTAGCCGAGGGTGACGACGAGCGCCAGGGCGGAGGGCGGCCCGGTGTTGACGACGAAATCGTGGAAGGTCATCCCCGCGGCCGAGCCGATGAGCATGTTGGGCGGGTCGCCGATGAGAGTGGCCGTCCCGCCGATGTTGGCCGCCAGCGTCAGCGCGACCAGGAAGAGGTAGGGCTTGTGGTGCAGGGCGTCGGCGGCGAAGATGGCCACGGGCCCGAACAAAAGGAGGGTGGTGACGTTGTCCAAGAATGCGCTGGCGACGGCGGTGATGACGGACAGCGCCACCAAGAGGAGGCCGTAGCGGCCCCGGGTCAGCCGCACCGCCCGCAGGGCGATGAACTGAAAGACCCCGGTTTGGCCGATTATCCCGGCGATGACCATCATCCCGACCAGAAGGCCGATGGTCTCGAAGTCTATGTAACTGGTCCAGGCCTCCTCGAGTGAGATCACTCCGGCGACGATCAGGAGCACGCCGCCGAAGAAGGCCGCCTTCGTCATGTTCACCTTTTCCGTCGTCACGGAAAGGTAGACGAAGGCCAGGACGGCGAGGGTCAGGATTGAATTGAAGTTCAACATGGCGCGGGTTTTCGGGTTGAACGGGCGGCCGGCGGCCCGTGGGGCGATTCTAGCGCGGGGGGGTGCCTCCGGAGCCTGCGTACTTTCCGAAGAAGGCCCGGGCAATGTCCGTGGCGGTGATGACCCCCAGGAGCTTCCCGGAGTCGTCCACCACGCACAGGATGTCGGGCCGGTACTTGGTCAGGAGCGCCGCGCATTTCAACAGCGTCGTCTCCGGGCTGACCTTCAGCGGCTCCATGTTCATCACGTCCTCGGCCAACAGAAGGTCCGCTTCGAGGGCGTCCATGTTGTACGACTGGAGGGTGGAGAAATCCTGGATGAAGTCTATGTCCGCGAAGAGCTCCAGGTACTCGGGAAGGATATAGCCCAGGAGGTTGAGCTTGGTGATGACGCCGTAGAGCTTCCCCTCGCGGTTCACCACCGGCACGCCGGAGATGGTGCTGGTTGCGAAGAGGGCGGCGACCTCGCGCAGCTTGTCGCCGCGGCGGCAGGTGATGACGTCGGTGACCATGAAGTCGCGCACTCGTCGGGAGGGCATCACAACTCCTTGATGGGTCGGTCGGCTCGGCGACCCGGACCGGCGGGATTATCCCCTTTGGGGCGCAGTCATTCTTTTGGTCGCAGTCACGGCTCGCC
>MFAF01000017.1:22200-23517 GCA_001774505.1 Candidatus Coatesbacteria bacterium RBG_13_66_14
ATCTCCGGGCGTCCCGGCGACGGCGGACGGCTTGAATTGGCGAGGCGGGGCGCGTTAACCGACCATGCCGTTCGCCGCGTCCATCTCCCGGATGAAGGTGAGGAAATCTCCGGTCTTCTCTACGCCGAGGAGCCGGCGTCGGTTGTCCTCCCGTTGACAGATGCGGGAGATCTTGCCCAGGAGCTGGACGTTGAGCTCGGGATTGGTGGCGGGGGTGAGGAGGAGGAAGACGAGCCGGACCGGCTCAGAGTCCACCGAGCCGTAGTCCACGCCCCCGGCGAGGCGGGCGAAGCCCAGGACGGGGAAGGTGACCGATTTGACCCGGGCGTGGGGCATGGCCACGCCGTAGCCCATCCCGGTGGAGGAGAGCTCCTCGCGTTCGAGGATGGCCTCGCGGGCGGCGGCGGGGTCCTTGACGCGGCTGGAGCGGCCCACCGCGCCGATCAGGGCCTTGAGGAGCTCGTCCTTGGTCCCGGCCTTGAGCTCGAGGAGAACGGCCTTCTTTTCGATCGCATCGGAGAGGTTCATGGCGCCGGTCCCGGTTCCCGTTTTTTGGCTTTCCCGGTCGAAGTGTTGGGGGCTATTCTAACGCCGTTCGGGCGTTTTTTACAAGGGACTTGGTTTTCCAGCGGCGGTGCAGCCAGTACCAGTCGGCGGGATACCGCCGGACCCAGCCCTCCAGGGCTCGGGCGTACTCGGTCGTGAGGCGGCGAATTTCCAGCGCCTCGTCGGCGGTCCGGTCGGCGCGGATGGGTGGGGAGATTTCCGCGTAGAGGCGGCCGGATTTTCCCCGGCGGGCGAAACCGAAGCAGACCGGCGCGCCAAGTTTGTACGCGAAATACGCCATCCCCCGGTGGAAGCTGGCCGGGGCGCCGAGGAACTCCACGAACTCGCCCGCGGGGCCGGCGTCCTGGTCCCCCAGGACGTAGAGAATGCGGTTTTTCTTCAGGGCGCGGACGACCGGCCGGAGCTCCTCGTCCACGTAAACGACTTCCAGCCCGGCCTTGGCGCGCAGCTTGTTCAGGAATCCGTCCACGAGCCGGTTGTGCTGGCGGGTGGCTAGGGCCGCGCCGGGGGCCGTCTCCGCCGAGAGGTAGGCCGAGGTCAGTTCCCAGGGCCCGGCGTGCGCCGAGGCCAGGATGACGCCGCCCTTCTCCCTCAGCGCCCCGCGCAGGTGTTCCACCCCCTCCACCGTCATCCACCTGCGCCGCCTTTTTTCGGTGAAGTAGGGCAGGCGCATGAAGTCCACGAAGTTTCCCACGGTGCGGCAGAAATTCCGGCGGGCGGTGCGGGCCGCCGCGCGTCGGTCCAGCCCCA
>MFAF01000017.1:23543-25829 GCA_001774505.1 Candidatus Coatesbacteria bacterium RBG_13_66_14
CGGGCGACCGCGACGACTTCCCCGACGAGCCTCGCGCCGTCCTCCCCGGCGAAGACGACCCGCCGGTCCAGGGCCCGCAGGCCGTCGAGCGTCCCGGCGGGTATCTTCACCGCGTCCTTGGCGGTGGTGACGGGAATGGCGCCGGGGTGGGCGTCCACCAGCCGCCGCAGCTCGTCCAGGCGGCGGGCGTCGTAGCGGGCGTGGTCGGGATAGGCTCGCGTCTCCACCGAATCCGCGCCCAGCGCCCTCAAGTCGTCGAAGAAGACCGCCGGCCGGGCGACGCCGCAGAAGGCGACGACCCTTTTCCCCCTCAACCCGTCCGGTAAAATTTCTCCGCCGTCCGGGGCGAGCTCCACGGGCTCCCGCCGAGCGCGCAGTATCAGCGGCTCGGGGAAGCGCAGGCCCAGCCGCCGGACCTCCTCCTCCGACGCGTCCCAGAACACCACGGCGTTCACGCTTTCCAGGCGGCCGAAGGTTTCCCGCATCCTTCCCCAGGGAACCAGGCGCGTGCCGCGCTCGACGTAACCGAGCCAGTCGCCGCGCTCCAGCACCGCGATGTCGTAGTCCCGCGCCAGCCGCCGGTGCTGCAGGCCGTCGTCCACCAGGATGACATCCAGGTTCAACGGGTCCAGGAGCGCCGCCGCCCGGGCCTTTACCCGTCCTACGGCGACGCTGGCGCGTGGGAGCTCCCCGGCCAGGAGCGCCGCCTCGTCCCCCGCCTCCTCCACGCAGAGGTCGCGGACCAGCGCCGGCTTGGCCGTCCTTTGCGCCCAGCTCCCATGATAGCCCCTGGCGACGACGCCCGCGGCGAGCCCCCGCTCCTCCAGCCGCCCGGCGAGCCAGCGGACGAGCGGGGTTTTCCCCGAACCGCCCGCGACGAGGTTCCCCACGCTCACCACGGGGGTCCGGGTCCGGACGCCTCCGCGCAGGCCGTCCAGCAGGCGGTCCGCCTGGACGCCCACGGCGTACACGAAAGAGGCTGCTGCGGCGGGTGGGTCGAACATCGCGCACTCGTTGGATTATTGCGGCATGGTAGCACAGCGCCCGGCCGCTTTCAACCCGATGAATGTTGACTAGACCCGCCGCGCCCTGCTAAACTCTACTCCCCGCTAAAGCGGGCGGAGGTCCAGCTTGCGCCGGCCCGGTATAAGAATAGCCGCCATCCACCCCGATTCCCACCGCGAGTACCGCCTCGCCCAGGGGCTGCCGCGGTTCAATTCGGAGTGGATCGAGCTGCAGAACGTGTCCGAGCTCCCGGTGGACGTCGCCGGCCACTTCGTCATCAACGGGGGCGGGTACGAGTTCACCATCACCGTCGTCGGGCGCGAGTCCTTGATCCTGCGGCGCGGGCAGTCCATGCTCATTTTCACCGGGTTGCCGGACAACCCCCGGGACCCGGCCCGCTGCTACATCGCCGAGGAGGCCACCCGCGTCTTCCTCCAGCGCAAGGAGTACATCTGGAGCGTGGAGGAGGACGTGGCTTTTCTCTACGAGAGCCGCGGCGACTACGACAAGGACCCGGCCGCCTACCTGGATTACCATCGCTTCACCCGCCAGGGCAACCCCAAGGAGCCGCCCCCTACGCCGGGCGGATAGCGAATGGCCGTTGACGGCGGCCGCGAATTCGAGTAACATACCGCTTCCCGGTGGGGGCAGTGCGATTCGAGTCAGACCGACGGCGGTGGAACCCGCCGCCTTCTCCCGGCAGGGCTACCGCCGGGCGAGTTTACGGGAGCAGCCATGAAGCCCAAGATACATCCCGAGTACGTAGAGGCGACCATCTCCTGCGCCTGCGGCAATCAGGTCAAGACGCGCTCCACCAAGAAGGAGATCAAGGTGGACGTGTGCAGCGCCTGCCACCCCTTCTACACCGGCAAGCAGAAGCTGGTGGACTCGGCCGGCCGCGTCGAACGCTACATGCGCAAGTACGGCCTGGAGGGAACCGCCGAGACGAGGAAGGACGAGGAAACCGGGACCGAGGAAAAAGGAGAGGCCGATGCGTAAGCTTATCCTTTCCGCCGCGGCGGCGGTCGCGCTCCTCCTGGCCGCGGGCTGCGATGGAGGCGGCGGCACCCTGGGCAACCCCGCCGCCGATTTCGAGGCCGCGGGGCTCGACGGCAAAACCTACAAGCTTTCCGACTATGCGGACAAGCTGGTCTTCCTGAACTTCTTCGCGAGCTGGTGCGAGCCGTGCCGCGAAGAGGTGCCCGGCATGCTCGAGCTGGCCAGGGAGTACGAAGGCCAGGCCTTCCAGCTCATTTTCGTCACCGAGGACACGGCGCCCGC
>MFAF01000018.1:0-180 GCA_001774505.1 Candidatus Coatesbacteria bacterium RBG_13_66_14
GGGTAAAAGGCGCTCTCCACCTTCACCACGGCCCTTACCAGGGCGGTCTCCAGGCCGTAGCGTCCGGCGGTGGACGCGATCAGGGGGCCGAAGCTCTCCTCGTTGGAGGCGGAGGCGGCCAGCGCCTCGGGGGAGGGAACGTAGAGCCGGGGATGGGCGGGGACGTTGGTGATGACGCCG
>MFAF01000018.1:203-1378 GCA_001774505.1 Candidatus Coatesbacteria bacterium RBG_13_66_14
CCGGGCGGTCAGGAGGAGAAGGAGGGTCAACGCGAAGGTCCGCCTGAGCATCGCTTCACCCCGCGGTGGTCGGCGGCCTACCCGCCGCCGAGGACCACCTGCAGATCGTAGGGTATCCCGGTCACCGAACCGGGCAGGCCGAGAGCCTCCTTCAAGGCCAGGGCGTACTCGAGCTTGTCCGGCGTGCAGGAGATGGTCGTATGCTCGCAGTCGAAACTGCTGTTGTTGCGGAAATCCACCACGGTCAGCCCGAACCCCTCGAGCTTTTTCGCCGTGCGCGAGGCCATGCCGGCGACGCCGCTGCCGTTGAGCACCTCGGCGGTCAGCCCGGACGCCCCTTCGGGCAGCGAGCCGGAGTCGGGCGCCGCGGCGAGAACCCCCTCGATGTCCCGGCCCAGGACAAGGGAGATGTCCACCCGCCGCGGGGCGCCGAATCCGAGCAGGTCGGACAGGCTTTCGGCGAAGGACCGCAGTTCCTCACTCTCACCGTGGTAGTAGACAATGTTGACGTTCCCGGAGCCCAGGACGGCGATGGGCACGGCGCTGTACTCGGTCTGGCCGAGCTGGGAAAGCTGGTACTCCACGTCGTTGAGCCTCTCGGCGTCCGCCGGCGTGTGCCAGACCTCCACCGAGTAGCGCAGCGGGAGGGCGATTTCGTCGGGCGGCTCGTTACCCTGGGGCAGCTCACTGACCGTGGCGGATTCTCCGTCGAGCGTCTCGCCGTCCGGCGGGTTCTCCTCGGTTTCCCAGGGTCGCCAGATGAATAACACCACGGCGACGACCGCCAGCGCGCAGGCCACCACGATGGCTATCGTCCGGCGTTTCTGCTTGCGTCGCCGGGAGCGCATCATCTCGACCCGACCCTCGATCACGTCGTCCCCCGCAGTCCGTAAAGAGTGGGCCGGCCCGAGGCCGACCCGAATCCGCCCCTACCGCACCGCGGCCAGGGGTGAGGGGTCCAGGATGCTGCTCACCCGGACCTCCCTCGTTCCGGTGGAATCGTAAAGCGCCACCAGATCAGCATCCCGCACCGAGAGCCACACCTTGTCCCCCAGGGTTGAGAGTTCGGGTGTTCCCGGAAGGTCCTCCACCTCCACCGTGACGTCCCCGTCCGAGTCCACGAAGAGGAGGTCCATCCCGGCGGCGTCGAAAACCCAGCACCCGTCGCCCATCGC
>MFAF01000018.1:1391-1648 GCA_001774505.1 Candidatus Coatesbacteria bacterium RBG_13_66_14
GGGCTTCCCAACCCCTCCACGGTCACGAGGAGGGAACCATTGGAAAGTGAACGTTTCTGTAAAAGATCCCCGGTGGCCAGCCAGAAACAATCCGCGTCGGGATCGGCGCTGAGGTCGTAGTACCCGCCCTCCAGGACGAGATCGAACAGGGACGCGCCGTCGGCGGGGTCGAGGCCGAGGACGTGGAAATCTATGCTCGCTCCCTGCGTCAGGACCAGGACGATCCGCGCGTCGCCTCCCGCCAGCGCGAGCGAGCG
>MFAF01000018.1:1675-3125 GCA_001774505.1 Candidatus Coatesbacteria bacterium RBG_13_66_14
CAGGGAGTCGCCGTCGGTGTCCAGGGCGACCACCTCAAGCGAGCCCGAGTCCGCCACGTACACGTCGCCCGTTGCCGAATCCACCGCCACCGCCTCGGGGTGGACGAAACCGCTGACGTAGAGCTCCTTCTGCCCGGAGTTGGAGATTTTCACCAGCCTCGCGGCGTCGGAATCGGCGAGCCAGAGGGTTGCCGTTTCGGCTTCGGCGGTCATGCAATCCGCGTCGCCGAAATTGTCCACGACGACCTCCACGTCCCCGTCCTTGGACAAGAGCACCAGGACGTCCTGGGAACCGTCGAGGACCCAGCAGCCCCCGAGCCCCGCGGTCTCCTCGACGGCCGTTTCGCAACCGCCGAGGGCCACTACGATGATGGATACCGCCAAGGCGGCGCCGGTGTATCTTTTCAAGAGGACAACCCCGCTGTCAGTCTCCCTCGATCTCCCGGAAGAGATCGTCGTCGGTGGCTTCCAGTTCCTCTTCCGCCTCGGCCTCCCGGGAAGCCTCGACGGCCTCCAGCGCCTCGGAGTCCACGGTCCCATCGCCCGTTTCCGGATCGGAGACGATCACCTCGTCGCTCGTGTCGTCGGGGGTGAAAATCGCCAACAGGGCCAGACCGACGCCCACCAGCCCCACCACCGTCAGAGTGATGGTCCAGTCATTCTCGGCGTCGGAGCCGGAGGAATCGGGGTCGCCCGTGGCGGCCAGAGCGGGGAGGCTGAAGAGGAACAGGCTCATTAACACGCACAGGGCTCGCATCGTGTGCCTTCTTTCATCATTTCCGGGCGAGGGTAAGCCCCTCGTCTTCGGCTCACTGGAATTGCGACCGTCACTGCCCCGGCCCCATCGAGGCGCCTTCGCCATCGGGATACCCGATACATCAAGGACGAGGGCCGACCGTTGGTTTTACGCGGAGGTAGGACCTGACGGTTGAACCGGAGTGTCGGTCCCCCCGGATGACGGTCGCGTGAAGGACCCGCCGCGCCAGATGCGTCCGGCGATCAACTCGGCGTCGCACCGCGCCACGGGGCCGATATCGGCCACACCGTTCACATGGAACATGCCGACCACGTGACCCTCCAGCCGAACGTCGTCGCAGCGGACCACGCCGGCCAGCTTCGCCCCCTCCGCCACCCACACCAGGCCGGAGATATTGATCTCCCCCTCGAAGGTTCCCTGGACCAGCACGTTCACGTTCCCCTTCACCTCGCCGGCGATCTCGTCGCCGGGGGAGACGTAGAACCCGACGGGGAGCTTGTTCCGCGTCGCGGCGGACTCGGTTACGGGTTGGGGCTGCTCCGCACTCTTTTTTCGTTTCAGGAAGTCGAAAAGACCCATCGTCTCGCACCTACTGACTCAGGATTCCCAGGAGCGCGTACTCCTGGTGGTTGAAGCGATGTTCGTGGGCGACGACCTTCCCGAGAGGGGTCAGCCGGATGTCGTTCGAGACCA
>MFAF01000018.1:3143-10569 GCA_001774505.1 Candidatus Coatesbacteria bacterium RBG_13_66_14
TCTTTCCCTCGGATATTGCGTTCACGGCCGCCCAGCCGAGGCGCGCCGCCAGGTTCCTGTCGTAGGAGGTGGGCGCGCCGCCGCGTTGCAGATGGCCGAGCACCGTGGCCCGGCACTCGATGCCGGTTATTGATTCCAGTTCCCCGGCGATGGCCTCGGCCCGACCTGCCCCCTCGGCGCAGATGACCACGGCCGATTTCTTCCGGGAGCGCTTCAGATTGAAGGTCAACCGTTCGGCCAGCGGCGGCAGTTCGGCGCTTTCCGGCACCTCGGGCACCATGGCCGCTTCGGCTCCGCCGGCCAGCGCCACTTCCAGGGCGATGGCCCCCGAGGAGCGTCCCATGACCTCGACGACGAAAATCCGGTGATGGCTGTCGGCGGTCTGGCGGAGCTTGTCCACGGCGTCGAGGGCCGTGTTCACCGCGGTGTCGAAGCCGACGGAGTTGTCGGTGCCGAAGACGTCGTTGTCTATGGAGGCGGGCACGACGACGACCTTGAGCTTGGACTCCCGGGCCACGTCGTGGGCTCCGGCGGCGGACCCGTTGCCGCCGATGACCACCAGCCCCCCGATCCCCTTCTCCGCCAGGCGCCCGTAAGCCGGTTTCCGGCACTTGGGGTCCAGGAACTCCTCCGAGCGCGAGGTGCCGAGGATGGTACCGCCGCGGTCTATTATCCCGCCCACGTCCCGGCTCTCGAGCTCCTTGAATTTCCCCTTCAACAGGCCCTGATATCCGTCCGACACCCCGAAGACCCCGAGACCCCCATGGAGCGCCGTTCGGGTCACGGACCGGATGCAGGCGTTCATCCCGGGGGAATCCCCGCCCGAGGTCAACACGGCGATTCTGGGTTCTTCCCCCATGTGACCCCGAAGAGGGATGTCCGGTCCTAAGCGTCCGTCGGGAGCGGTTTTCGGCCCCCTTCGTCGGGGGAAAGATTAGCACACCGTTTCCACCTAGTCAACGTGAAGACGCCTCTCCACGCACAGGTGAAGCCTCCGGAACCGAGCGCAGCGAGCTATGCCCCCGGCAAATCGAACCGCGCCGGACGAACCGGCCCCTGCGCCGGCGTCGGGAGCTCCCGAAGCGATAAACCCATACCTGTCATCCGATTGACAGTTCCAACGGACCCCCGTATACTTCACGGGCCGCCCCGACAACGAGGAGCGAAGCGGTGCAATCCTATGACCGGCTGCTCGACACCCTGAGAACCCTCCTCTCGCCGGGCGGGTGCGCCTGGGACGCCGAGCAGGACGTCCGCAGCATGGCCCGGTATCTGATCGAGGAAGCCTACGAATTCTACGACGCGGTGGCGGAGGATAGTTCCACCGGGATCATCGAGGAGCTGGGCGACGTTCTGTACCTGGTGAGCTTCATCGGCCTGCTGGCTGAGCGCGACGGGACCTTCACCCTGGACCGGGTCTGCGACGGCGCCGCGGAAAAAATGCGCCGCCGCCACCCCCACGTATTCGATCCCGAGGGGCCGCGGTTGGACGACGCCGACGCCGTCATCCGCCACTGGGAGAAGGTGAAGCGCGGGGAGGCCGAGGAGCCGGTCGGGCTGCCGCTGAGCCGGGCGCTCGAGAAAATCCCCGTGGACACCCCGCCGCTCCTGCGGGCGGTCCGGGCTCAGGAAAAGGCGGCCCATTACCACTTCGACTGGCCCGAGGCCGGCGGCGTACTGGACAAGCTGGAGGAGGAGACGGCCGAGCTCCGCCGGGCCGTGGAGGAGGGGCGGAGGGACCGTATCGCCGACGAGCTCGGCGACGTCCTTTTCTCCCTGGCCAACCTTGCCCGGTTCTTGAAAATAGACCCCGGACAGGCGCTAATCGGAACTATAAAGAAATTTCAGGACAGGCTCCGGTGGATGGAGACCCGATGCGCCGCCGAGGGCGGATCGCTGACGGACTTGAACCTACCCGAACTCGAGGCCCTGTGGCAGAAGGCCAAGCTCCAGCGCGAAAACGACGCCTCCTGAAATCCCCGGGGGCCCTCATCCTCCTCGTGGCGGCCGTCGCGGCCCTTGCGGGGATCGGCTACCATGCCCTCGGCGGCGGGCTGGACGACGGCGCCTACCTTCAACTCTCCTTCTCCGAGGGGCTCCTGGCCGGGGAGAGCTTCCGCGTCAACGTGGACGACCCCTCGAGCGACGCCACCGCCAACCCCCTACTGGTGGGGCTGCTGTCGGCGGGGCGCCTGGTTTTCGGTGAAGAGGTCGGGACGACCGCGGCCCAGGTGCTGGGCGTGATGATTCTGGTCGGCTTCGGTGTCTGCGCCTTCCTTCTGGCGACAAACCTCGGCGCCGAACCGATCGTCGCCTGCATCGCCGGACTGGCGGTGGCCCTCTCCCCCTCGGTCGTCACGGCGTCTTCCTCGCTGCAGCCCATCGCCTTCGACGCCCTTCTGTTGGTCATCGCCGTCATCGGCGTGCTGCGCGGCATCGGGACGCTAGCCATCGCCGCCGGCGCCCTCACCCTGACCAGCTACCCAGGCATGTTCGCCGGACTGGCATTCGCCCTGGCCGTGCCGGCCATTGACGCCGTCAAGCGCAAGCAGTTGGAGAAACGCTACCTCCTGCTCCTGATCCCCTTCGCCCTGGCGGCGGCCCGGGCCGTGGGGGGGCCCATTCTCTTCGAATCCAACCCTTTGAGGGAGGTACTCGCCCCCCTCGCCCTCTCCGGCGCCCACGCCATGGAGCAGCGTATCACGCTGGTGGCGGCGCTTCCGATTCGAATCTTCACCCTCCTGGGCGCCTCGGTTGTCGGTTTCCTGCTCGCCGCCGCCGCCTTCTCCCTCGCAGTCCCCAAGCTCAGGTGGCGGACCTCCCTGGCAGCGATCGTCATCTCCGTGGCGGTGACCTACCTCGTGATGCGGGGCGCGGAGCTCATGGTGCTGTGGGCGGCGCCCCTGGTGGTGGTCGCCGGCGTCACCTGGGGCGGCTCGTACTGGAAGGAACATAAAAAGGTCCGATTGTGGGTCACGGTGGGGGTGGCCCTGGCCTTCGTGGCGCCCCCGCTATTAACCTTCCCCCAGAGCGGGATCGAGGAAGGGGTACTGGACCTCTGCCGCCGCGTGCCCGAGATCCTGCCTCCCCGGACCGTCATCGCCACCTCCCACCCCGGGGCCTACCGCTGCATCGCCGACGTCCCGGTGGTGGACCTCTCCGGCGCGCTCCCGCCGAAAATCTGCGAGGGTCCCCGCGACCTGGCGGTGGTGCTCGAGAGCTGGGCTCACCGGGTACGAGTCCGCCGCCCGACCTACGTCGTGAGCGATGGGGTGAACATCGCCGATGTACGGTCAACCCCGCTTCTCGAGCGGGTATTCCCGGAGAACGACGGCCCCGACGCCCTCTGGCGCATAGACTGGGAGCCGCTGGAACGCCGGGAGGGACTCTGGAACCCCGGCGTGCTGGAAAGCATCGGCGCCGGGAGGCTCATCAACTGGCTCGACATCGGCGGCGGCGGAGAATTCACCGGAATCGTCAACATGGAGACTTACGGATCCGCCGATCTCGACTGGAAGCTGATCTGGCTGCCGGTGGATCTGTGGGGTCGCAGCACCACCCTCGCCGACACCTGCCGCGTCTGCAGGAACGCCGAGGCCGTCCGCGTTGACGTTCTCCTGCCGCCCCACACCCGCGTCGTCTGCCTGCGCCTGTACGTCGGAGGCGTCGCGGAACCGGAGTGCCGCGCCGAATCGGGCGCCTACTCGACCTTCTGCGATCTGACCCCGGAGTGCTGGACCGAGACGGCGGTCGGCGTTCCCAAATCGGCCCACAGACTGACCCTCACCTTCATGGGCCTGGGGACCGGGTCGGAACTCGGCCTCGGCGGCGTGTGGTTCTTCAACTAGAAGGAGACAAGGGGTTTAACCCCTTGCCAAACAAATCGAAAAACATTTAATACTCCCCGACGAGGGTTCCACCGTCGCCCTGGGCGAGCGGATCGGAAACGCCTGCCGCGGCGGCGAGACCCTCCTTCTGACCGGGGAACTGGGCGCGGGGAAGACGACCCTCGTCCGCGGGGTGGCCCGGGGCCTGGGGATAACGCGGGGGGTGAGGAGCCCCACATTCCAGCTCCTGCGCGAGTATCACGGACGGTTGACCTTCTACCACGCCGACCTGTACCGGTTCGAGCCCGGGGGTGACCCGGCGGCCGAGCTGGGCCTGGACGAGCTCCCCGGGCCGGGGGGCGTGCTGGCGGTGGAGTGGGCCGAACGCGGTATTTCAGACGTCGGCGGGCTGGCCATCGAGCTCGAGTTCGAGGGGACGGGGCGCAGGGCGGTCCTCACGACCACCGACGCGGGGCACCTGCACCTCTTGGCGGGAGTGGAAGGTTGGAACGTCTGATCGCCCTGGCCACGGCCACCCGACGGGGCGGCGCCGCTCTCTTCGAGAACGGCGAGCCCGTCGCGCTTCGGGAAATCGCGCCGCCCGAGACCGGCGGGGCGAGGCTCCTCTCCGCGGCGCGGGGCTGCCTGGAAGAGGCCGGCCTGACCTGGGAAAATCTGACCGCCGTCGCCGTGGCCTTGGGACCCGGCTCCTTCACCGGTATCCGTGTGGGGCTGGCCACCGCCCTGGGCCTGGTGGAATCCCTCGGCTTGAAGCTCTTCGGGGTGGGCAGCCTGGACTGCGTCGCGCGGGGAGCCAGGGGTGAGCTGCGGGAACAAGAGATCGTTTGCGCCACCCTCCCGGCGGGCACCGGGCTATACTACGCGCAGCTCTTCCGAGACGGCGAGCCGCTCGGCGGGTGCGGGCTGGTCCCCGCGGACGAGCTCGGCGCGCGCTGCCCGGCCGTGGCGTACATCGGCGCGGACCTCGACTTCTTGAAAAATCTCGCGAACCGAATCCTCCATCATCCCGACTGGGTGTCCCCGGTGCACCTGGGGACCCTGGCCTGGGAGCGGCTGGAACGGAATGAGGCGGACGATCCGGCGCGCATACGGCCGCTGTACGTCAAGCGCCCGGCGGCCCGGCCGACGCTGAGGTGAGCGGAAAATCAGACGGTGACAGAGTGTCCACTCTCCCTTCGAAATGAGAAACATCAGCTCATGGTCTAGGGTCTGGGTTGAAGCCGCATTCCCCCTCTCCCTGTCGGAGCGGCGCACAGACGTGGGCTACCTTAGAAAAAACGGGCCGACCTGAACGGCGCGCCGTCGGTCGGCCCCTACGTCATCGCAGAGCACCCGACACGCCCATTGACGAACAAGGCATAATATGCAAAAACCCCGCCCTCGGGCGGGGTCGCTTTTTTTAAAAAAAATCACGAGGAGGGTTCTTCCTCGTCCGCTTCGCCGGCCTCCTCATCATCAACCCCCAGGGAATCCTCCGACGGCTCGTCCTCCGTGTCGGCCGATTCCTCCTCGACGAGTATCTCCTCGGCGTGGGCCCGGGCCTCGTCCAGGCTCTGGTGGCCGCCGATGTAGAGGAGCGGCTCGGGCACGTCCTCGGGCAGACCGGCCCCGTGCTCGTCACCCTCGGCCACGACCCAGACCTTGGCCTGGGCCGTCAGGTCCTGCTGGAAGCGGATGGGGATGTGGTATGCCCCCACCTGCTTGATGTGGTCCTCCAGGACCACCTGGTGGCGGCCGATTTCGATGCCTTTGGCGGCCAGGAGCTTGACGACCTCGTTCTCGCCCACCGAGCCGTAGAGCCGTCCGGTGTCGCTGGCCTTGCCGGCCACGGTGAAGCTCAGCGACTCGATCCGAGCGACGAGCTCCTCGTGCTGTCCGCGCATCAGGTCCAGCTTACGGTTGTGGGCCGCGCGCTCGATCTCGACCTGCCGGCGCGCGCCGGGGGTCACCCTCATCGCGAACTGCCTGGGAATCAGGTAGTTGCGGGCGTAGCCGTTCTTGACCCGGACCACGTCGCCCCGTTTCCCGAGGTTCGGCACGTCCTGACGGAGAATCACTTCCATAAATTCACCCTGTTTGGCTCGAATGACGCCGGCTCATTCCCGACGGGTCAATGACGGTGGTACTCGAGACGGAAGGGAATCTGGCCCAGGATGCGCGCGCGCTTGATGGCGGCGCAGAGTTGACGCTGGTGCTTGGCGCAGCTTCCAGTGGTCCGGCGGGCGCGGATTTTGCCCCGCTCGGTGACGTAGCGGCGGATGATCTCAAGGTCCTTGTAATTAATGTCCTTGACCCCGTCCTTGCAGAACCGGCAGCTCCGCTTGCGCAGGACGCGTCTCTTCATCTTCTTTTTGCCCACGTTCAAACCTCGCCCTAGAAGGGGATGTCGTCGTCGGAGAGCGGCTCCATCTCATCGCCCTTGGGCGACGAGCCCTCGGCGTCAGGCCTCTGCCCTCCCGGACCACGGCTGAGAAACTGGAAATTTTCGATTACGACGTCGAGCTTGGACCGTTTGGCGCCCGTTTCCTTGTCCTCCCAGGTGCGGTACTGCAACCGCCCCTCGATGAGGATTGGGTCGCCTTTCTTGACGTACTCACAAATAACTTCAGCCTGACGCGCCCAGGCGGTGCAGTCCACGAAGGTGGTGTCCTCCCGCTGCTCCCCCTCTTTAGTTTTATACTTGCGGTTGACGGCGAGACCCAACTTGGCCACCGCCTGCCCGCTGGCTATGTAGCGCAGCTCCGGGTCGCGCGTGATGTTCCCCGCGAGGATGACCCTGTTGTAATTCGCCATGGTCGCCCCCCTTTTCGCCTACTCGCCCCGGCAGGTCAAGAAGCGTATGACGGACTCGTCCAGGCGCAGCTTGGCCTCGATGTCGGCGATCCGATCGGGCTCGTTCTTGTGAAAGATCATCAGGTAACGGGCCTGCGAGCGGCGCTTGATCGTGAACGCCAGCCTCTGGACGCCCTGGTCCTTGATCTCGATGCCCTCCCCGAAGAGCTGGCGGAAGCCGTCCAGCTTCGCTTCCAGGCGGTCGGCCTCGAGATCGGACGCCAGGACGATGGTGGTTTCGTAATCGCGCATTTTCCCCCGTTGGATTCAACTTCGGAGGCGCTACTTTACAACATGTGCGCCCCTGTGCGCAACCCCTAAGAAGTCACGGCGGGCAAACCGAGCGAACGGCTTGCCGTCGCGAGCTATGCCCCCGGCAAAATGGGGGCGATGACCAGGCTGATGACGGCCATGAGCTTGATGAGGATGTTGATGGAGGGCCCCACCGTGTCCTTCAGGGGGTCCCCCACGGTGTCGCCGATCACAGCCGCCTTGTGCGCCCGGGAGCCCTTGCCCCCGAAATTGCCCTCCTCGATGTACTTCTTGGCGTTGTCCAGGGCGGCACCGGAGTTGGCGTTGAACATACCCACCATCACACCGGTGACGATGGAGCCGACAAGCACCCCGGCCAGGGCCAGGGGCCCCAGGAGAAATCCGACCAGGACCGGCACGGCGGCAACCAAGAGGCCGGGGATAATCATCCCGGCGAGGGCGCTCTTGGTGGCGATGTCCACGCATTTCGCCGA
>MFAF01000018.1:10649-10738 GCA_001774505.1 Candidatus Coatesbacteria bacterium RBG_13_66_14
CAGCCGTTCGAACGACGGCCCGGAAGAGTTGGCTGGAGAAGAAGAAGGGCAGCATGCCGCCGAAGATGAGGCCGGCCAGCACCAGGGGG
>MFAF01000018.1:10796-11006 GCA_001774505.1 Candidatus Coatesbacteria bacterium RBG_13_66_14
TGGCCAGCATCCCCACCGCGGCCATGGCCACGCCGTACATCCCGGCCACGGAATGGGCGAGGATGACCGAGCCGGCGAGGATGATGACCGGGACGCCGAGCGACTCCATGCCCACGGCCAGCCCCTCGGTGACGGTGACCGCCGCGTTGGTGTCGCTGGCCTCGGCCAGCCTTTTGACCGGCTTGTACCTCGCGGAGGTGTAGTACTCGC
>MFAF01000018.1:11153-11424 GCA_001774505.1 Candidatus Coatesbacteria bacterium RBG_13_66_14
CGCCGGTGAGCGCCGCCTGGGGGTTTTTCCGACCGACGATTTTCGTGAAGAACACGCCCAGGATGCTGGCCACCGTCCCCGTCGCGCCCACGGCCAGCGGCAGGAGCATGAGGCTCCGGTCCACCACGCTCAGACTGATAGCGGCCGCCAGGGACATGCTGGCGATGATGCTCTCGACGTAGCTTTCAAGGAGGTCCGCCCCCAGGCCGGCCACGTCGCCCACGTTGTCGCCCACGTTGTCGGCGATGACGGCGGGGTTGCGGGGGTCGTC
>MFAF01000018.1:11511-15806 GCA_001774505.1 Candidatus Coatesbacteria bacterium RBG_13_66_14
GCCGGCTTGACCCCCTCCCGGGCGGCGTTAGTCGTGCGGGAGTTGGCCCGCGTCGCGATGGTCATGCCGATGAAGCCCGCCCCCGCGCTCACCACGGCCCCGAGGACGAAGGAGACCGCCGTGCGCCAGCCCAGGCCCGTAAAAGCCATTCCGCAGCCAAGGAGAAGGATGATGAGCCCAACGGTGCGGTACTCGCGGCTCAGAAAGGCCTGCGCCCCACGGCGGATTTGATCGGAGATGGCCACCATCGAAGACGTGCCCTGCGGCTTGCGCAGGACGCCCACCGCGAACAGGACCACGAACACGAGGGCCAGCGAACCGCCGATCAAGGGCCAGGCCAGAAACATACTCTCTCCATTCCCGTAGTCAACTACTTTTCAAGCTCGTTTTCCGACGCGCCTTCCCCATCCTGCAACCGGGCGTTCACCCGGGCCATGGCCGTCTGCCAGCCTTCCCGCTCCAGGAGGATCAACCCCTCCACGACCCGCTCGAGAACACCGCCGACCTCGCGGAGGCGCTCCTCCGGGAAAGGGGAGAGGACGAACTCCGCCAGGTCCGCCCACTGGGGCGCCGGTCCGCACCCGATGCGCATCCGGGGAAAACCCTCGCCCACGTGGGCGACGATGTCCTCCAGGCCGTTGTGGCCTCCCGAGCCGCCGGAGGGGCGCAGCCGGAGCGCGCCGAAGGTGAGGTTCACGTCGTCGCAGATGACAAGCAACCCCTCGGGGGGGGTGTCGGTCTCGCGCAAAAGGCAAGCCACCGACCGTCCCGAGAGGTTCATGAAGGTTTGCGGTTTACACAAGAGGAGCCGTCGGCCGGCGAGGGATATCTTACCGGTCTGGCTCTCGCACACCCGCCTCCAGCTCCTGAGCCTGCCGCGGCGGGCCAGCTCGTCCACCGCCATGAAGCCCAGGTTGTGGGGGGTTTCAGCGTATCGCTCCCCGGGATTTCCCAGACCGACGACGAGCACCTATTCCGCCTTCTCCTCCGCGGCTTCGCCCTCCTCGCCTTCCACGGCAGCGGCGGCCTCACCCTCGACGACCGCGGCGGCTGCGGCGGCCTCCTCCTCGGTGATAAGGCGCGGCCGACGCGCGTGGACCACCGTGTCGTGCAGCTCGGTGAGGAACTCCACGCCGGTCGGGGGCTGAAGGTCGGAGACGTGGATGGACTCATCCAGGTTGAGGCTGGAAACGTCCACCTCGATGGAGTCGGGCAGATTACCGGGCAGGCAGGAGATGTTGATCTCGCGCAGGGTGTGCTCCAGCATGCCGCCCTCCTTCACCCCCGGAGCGGAGCCGGAGAGGATGATGGGAATCGTGGTGTGGATCGGCTTGTCCATGGAGATGCGGTAGAAGTCCACGTGGAGGGGTTCCTCGGTCACGGGATCCTGTTGGACCTCGGCGATGATGGTCGGGTAGACCATTTTATCCACCTCGAGGTCCACGATGAAGTTGTGCGCCTCGTGGGGCCGCACCGAATGGATCAGGACCTTGGAGTCTATGGCGATGTGGAGGGTTTCCGCGACCTCGTTGCCGTAGATGATGGCCGGCACGCGACCGGTGCCGCGGAGCTTCCGGGCGCCGCCCTTGCCGCTGACCTCGCGCTTCTCGGCCTGTAAAGTGACCCGTTTCATCTGGACCTTCCCGCGCTCTGAGGAGACAAGGGAGACAAGGGGTTTAAACCCCTTGTTCCGCCCCTTGCCTGAGCGGTACCGGAGCACCGCCCGGTTTGCAAGTCAGCGGGGCATTTTAGCACACAGACGCCGCTCACCGCAACCAATTTCCCCTTGACACTCCTCGCCGTCTGCCCCTATCATTATCTGCCTTCAGGGGGGCCCATAGCTCAGCTGGTCAGAGCCACCGGCTCATAACCGGTTAGTCCCAGGTTCGAGTCCTGGTGGGCCCACCAGTCAGCCGGGATCGTCCCGGAGGAGCGGCGGGGGGAAATCACTGACCGAGTTTAGCCCCGCGAATAAAACCATAAAAAAACCGAAGGAATCTCCTATGGATTGGATCTGGATCGTGGCGATGGTGGCCGGGATCCTCCTGCTGTTAGTCGTTATCTTGAGGATTACGCTGTCTAGTCTGCGAAGGCTCGCCGAAGGCGCACGCGACGACGTCGTGGCCGCACTGGGTGAAGAAAATATCCTGCTCCTCGAACCGGCGGCCAACTGCTTCGGCGAAAAATCCCGGGGACCGGCGCAGGTGCGGGGCAACGGTTGTTGGGCGCTCACCCGGGAGAAAATCTGCTTCGAGTACTGGGTCGGTCGGCGCATTATAGAGGTCCCCATCCGCTCGGTCATCGGAACCCGCATCGTTAAAAGCTTCCTCGGAAAAACCAGGGGCCTGCCCCTGCTGGTCGTCGCCTATCGGAACGAGCAGGGTGAAGAGGACGAATGCGCCTGGTGGTTCAAGGACACGGAATCCGTCAAGCGGCGCTTAGACGGGCTGATTGCCGAATCCGGAGCGTGATCGGCGGGTGTTGAGCTAGATAAGTCTTCGTGAGTAGAAATTTCCTCGAACGCGGCGGTGATAATCGAATTGAAGTAAGCTCCCCCCGCGAGGCCGCCCCCCCAAGATGGGGGGGATGGGGGGTTGAGGGCGATTGGCTCAGCTGGTTAGAGCGCTGCTTTCACAGAGCAGAAGTCACTGGTTCGAATCCAGTATCGCCCACCACTGATACGAAGACGACGACCGCTGCGGTCGTCGTCTTTTATCGAACGAGAGGGGAACGAACCCGTTGAATCCGGTTTCGTCCAGCACACCAAAAAGATCGTCCACCGGGCGGTCTTTTTCCATGGAGACAGGGAGGTTGCATCACCGGGACAGCGGTTGACATCTCCCGGCGGGGTCAATAAGATAGCCCCCGATTCCGTGCGCTGGAACGCCGATTACGCGAAGGAGCGACGTCCATGGCCAAGATATTCCCCTTCCGGGCCTACCGGTACTCAGCGAAGGCCGGGGACCCGAAGAACCTGGTCACGCAGCCCTACGACAAGATATCCGACGAGCTGCGGACCGAGTACTACGCCCGCAGCGAGTGGAACATCGCCCGGGTCATCAAGTCGGACGAGGGGCCGTCCGACGGGACAAACACCTACGCCAAGGCGGCGGAGCTTTTCCGGAAGATGATCGCCGAGGGCGTCCTGACTCGGGACGACAAACCCGCAGTCTACGCCTACGACATCGAGTACGAAGGTCCCGGGGGCGACACCCGCGTACGGAGCGGCTTCATCGCCACGGCGCAGCTCGAGGATTTCTCCAAGGGGCACGTCAAGCCGCACGAGACGACCCTGGCCGGTCCCAAGGCCGACCGGCTGAACCTGACCCGCGCCACGGGCGCCAGCTTCGGCCTCATCTTCATGCTCTACCCCGACTGGGAGATGGCCTCGGACAAGCTCCTCGATGGTGCCAAACGGGGGAGGAAGCCGGACCTCGAGGTCGGCGACGATTTCGGCGCCCTCCACCGTGTATGGGTCATCACCGACGAGGGCGTCATCGCCAAGCTCCAGGCCATCCTTGAGCCGGTGGACCTCTTCATCGCCGACGGGCACCATCGCTATGAAACCGTGGTGAACTACATGAACGAGATGACCGCCAAGGGGAAGGCGGGGGCGGGTCTCGGTGCCGTGGACAAGGGGATGATGGCCTTCGTCAACATGTTCTCCAAGGGGCTCACCGTCTTCGCCACCCACCGGCTCATCCACTCCCTGCCCGAGGAGAAGGCCGACCCCGTCCGTCTCATCGGGGAATTGGAGAAGGATTTCGAGATTCGGGTCATCCCCATGACCGGCGGCGGCGAGGACGAGATGCTGGACGTCCTGGCCGGGGAGTACGCTGAGCACAAGACGGCCTTCGGCCTGGTGATAAGGGAAATCGAGGAGGAGTGCTACGTGCTGACCCTGGCCCGGCCCAAGGCGGTGGACGAGTTCTTCGGCCAAAAACTCTCGAAAGCGTACAAGGGCCTGGACGTGGCGGTGCTCCACGGCCTGATTTTGGAGAAAATCCTGGGGATAGACGCCGAGGCGCTGACGAAGCAGACCAACGTGGTTTACGCCCGCGACGCGCGCAACGCCATCAAGCGGGTGCACTCGGGCGAGATGCAGATGTGCTTTTTGATGAACCCGACGCGGCCGGAGCAGGTGGCCGAGGTGGCCGGGGCCGACGAGCGCATGCCGCAGAAGTCCACCGACTTTTACCCCAAGATGATAACCGGCCTCACGATAAACAAGTTCGACGTCTGACCTTGGACTCCTCAATCAACGTAGGGGCCGACCAACCGGTCGGCCCTCTTAC
>MFAF01000018.1:15813-16220 GCA_001774505.1 Candidatus Coatesbacteria bacterium RBG_13_66_14
TCTCCCCGTGGGAGCGGCGAGCCGACGGGCTGGGGTGAGGGCTGCAGCGTCCCCTCTCCCTTTTATGGAGCGGCGCGCTGACGGGTCAGGGTGAGGGCTGCAGCGTCCCCTCTCCCTTTTATGGAGCGGCGCGCTGACGGGTCAGGGTGAGGGGTGCAGCGTCCCCTCTCCCTTCCAGGGAGAGGGTTGGGGTGAGGGTCGCGGTCAGGAACAGAAAAACGCGGCGGCCCGCGGAGGGGCCGCCCTACAGGGCCGCCCAACATCACCGCAATCGGGGTGATGGCTGCCAAGAACCCTTTCCCCCCAGGGAGAGACTCACCTCCTTTCAGATACTTTAAACGGGCCGTGCCGCCCCGCCTTTTGTTATCATCGCGCCATGGTCCGCGAGATGAAAAACCTCCGCGCCC
>MFAF01000018.1:16253-17735 GCA_001774505.1 Candidatus Coatesbacteria bacterium RBG_13_66_14
AGATTGGCGAGCCGGCCTACCGCGCCCGGCAGCTTTTCGATTGGTTCTGGGCCAGGGGGGCGGAGGATTTTGGCGCAATGAGCGACCTGCCCGGCAAGCTACGCGAGGAGCTGACCCGGCGTTACACGGCCGGCCTGCCCGAGGTGGCGGACGAGGCCCGGGGCGGCGACGGCACGGTGAAGCTCCTCCTGGAGCTTTCCGACGGCGCGCGGGTCGAGACGGTGCTCATGCCGGGGGGGGATTACGACGCGGCCTGCGTCTCGACCATGGCCGGCTGCGACCTGGGCTGCGCCTTCTGCGCCACGGGGACGCTGGGCAAGACGCGGGACCTGGCGGCCCATGAGATAGCCGCCCAGGTCCTGCTGTTGAAAAAAATATCCGCGAAGCTGCGCAACGTCGTCTTCATGGGGATGGGCGAGCCGCTGTTGAACTACGAGGCGACGCTGGGGGCGGTGGGGCTGCTGACGGGACCGATGGGCTTCGGGGCGCGGCGGATCACCGTCTCCACCGCCGGGGTCGTGCCGGGGATAAAGCGCCTGGCCGGGGAGCCGCAGCGGATCAAGCTGGCCGTGAGCTTGAACGCACCCGACGACGCCCGTCGGTCGGAGCTCATGCCGCTCAACAAGAAATGGCCGCTGACCGGGCTCCTGGCCGCCTGCCGGGAGTACTACGATAAAACCGGACGGCGGGTCACCTTCGAGTACGTCCTCGTGGGCGGGTTCAACGACTCGGAGGCGGACGCCCGGGCGCTCGTCCGGCTTCTGGCAAAAATTCCGCACAAGTTGAACCTCATCGCGTACAACCCGGTGGAAGGCCTACCCTTCAGGCCGCCGACCCCGGAAGCGATTGACGCCTTTCTCGCCGAGGCGCGACGGGGGGCTTACGCGGCGGGTATCCGCCATTCGAGGGGCACCGACATCGCCGCCGCATGCGGGCAGTTAATGTTGAAGGGTGGGGATTCTAGCTCGCGGGATTGACTCTCGATCATCGTCAACCGTCCCCGCGGACAAGAGCGGCGAAGCCGCATGCGGGCAACTTACATTGAAGAGCGGAAGTGCGGGCTCCCAGGGCTGACACTCGGAAGTTGTAGTATTGTCCCCGCGTTATAGTTGTCAGGCAACGCCAATGATAAGGAGCTCCAGCATGGAATCCAAACGGGTGCTCATCATCGGCGCGGGCATCGCCGGTCTGTCGGCGGGCTGCTACCTGCGGATGAACGGCTACAGGACCCAACTCTTCGAGCTGCACGACAACCCGGGAGGGCTGTGCACCTCCTGGAAGCGCAAGGGGTACACCGTTGACGGCTGCATCCACTGGCTGGTCGGCACGGCGCCGAGCTCGCCCTTCTACCGCATCTGGCGGGAGCTGGGGGCCATCCAGGGCCGGGAAATTGTCAAATACGACGAGTTCGTGCGCTACGAGCTGCCCGACGGCCGGACGGTCCGTGTCCACGTGGACCCCGACAAGCTGGCGGCGAATTTT
>MFAF01000018.1:18029-18642 GCA_001774505.1 Candidatus Coatesbacteria bacterium RBG_13_66_14
GTTCGACGAGTTCCCGCCTCTGACCAGCGGCATCATTTACCGCCCGAGCCTGCCGCTGGAGGTGGGGAAACGCGCCTTCGAACACCTGAACATCGTCTTCGAGAACTTCGACCCCACCCTGGCCCCCGCCGGCTCGACCGTCATCAAGACGATGTTTGAATCGGACTACGACTGGTGGAAAGCCAAGGCCGCCGACCGCGCGGCCTACGAGGAGGAGAAGGAGAAAATCGCCCACGAGGTCCTGGAGCGCATCGAGGAGCGCTTCCCCGGAATCAGCTCCCAGGTGGAGATGACCGACGTGGCCACTCCGCTGACCTTCGAGCGCTACACCGGCAACTGGCAGGGTGGGATGGAGGGGTGGAAGATGACCCCCGGCAACATGCGGACGAAGATGAAGCGGACCGTGCCGGGGCTGAAGAACTTCCGCATGGTCGGCCAGTGGGTCTCGCCGGGGGGCGGCCTGCCGCCGGCGGGCCTGGACGGTCGGCACCTGGCGATGATCCTGTGCAAAAAGGACGGCATTAAGTTCCACGCCGAGGAGGCGTGAGCCGGACCCGACTGAGACCACCGGTGCCCCCCAGTAAAAAACGCCCCCTCGGGGCGTTTTTCTCAC
>MFAF01000018.1:18715-18914 GCA_001774505.1 Candidatus Coatesbacteria bacterium RBG_13_66_14
GGTCCAGGGAATAGACGTCGCACCCCTGAACTAAGATCACCCTTCCGTCTGTGTCGAAGCGTCTAACCGAGTCACGGTCGCCTAATTCTAAAAGGACGACCTCCTCGGTGGCCAGGTCGAAAATCCCGTAGTTGCGTTCCGAGTCCCGGTAAAGCAGCCGCCCGCCGTCGGGTGAAACGTCAAACACGGCGCCCACGCC
>MFAF01000019.1:0-9976 GCA_001774505.1 Candidatus Coatesbacteria bacterium RBG_13_66_14
CTGTAATGGAGATGATACATCACCTAAGGGTAGGGTAAGATACAGTGGTTGTATAACTGTGTTTAAAATAGATGTGATTATTACTAAACTGGGCGATACTCAAATTCAGGAGGCGACGAAATGAAAACGAACCTTCTTGTGCTTTTCCTAATGATTCTTCCTAGCCTCCTAATTTTCAGCGCCTGCGGCGGCGAGGCAGATAAAGCCGCGCCCGACGGCTCCGAATCTCCCTCCGGGGGAACGGTCGCCGGTGAAGCCCCGCCGACGGGAGAACGGGCCCTCCTCGAAGAACGCTGCACGGCCTGCCACAGCCTGGACAAGGTGTACGCCGAGAAGCGGGACGAGGCGGGCTGGGACGCCGTCCTGGAAGAGATGGTCTCCTACGGGGCCAAGCTGGACTCGGCCGAGCGGACCCGTCTGGTCGCCTATCTCGTTTCCCTTTAAAAAAACCGTCCCGGATGATTTCAAACCTCGAATCACCCTCGTAGGGGCCGACCTTCAGGTCGGCCCGCTGAATACCCTCTCACTGTCAGGAAAAGACCCGTCTTCGTGCTAGGGAGAGAGTTTTGGGTGAGGGTCGTTGCGGCCCCCCTCTCCCGGTGGGAGCGGTGTGCCGACGGGGATGGGAGTGAGGGCTACCTTGGAAGAAACGCGGCGGGGATAGGAACCCCCGCCCTACGTCATCGCAGTTCGCGGGCGACCGCTGAGGATCGCCCCTACGTCATCGCAATCGCAGGTGAGGGCTGCTGTATGTCCCCTCTCCCTTCTAGGGAGAGGCGCGCCTACGGGCTAGGGAGAGGGGCGGGGCCGGGAGCGTGACAGCGGCGGGGTTAGGAAACCCCGCCCTACATCATCTCAATGCAGCGGTCTCCCTCTCCCTGTGGGTGGGGATTAAGGGTGAGGGCTTACTTTTGAAACGGGCGGGTGTGGACACCCGCCCCTACGTTCATATCAAAGAATCCCCGTAGGGGCGACCGTCCACGGTCGCCCGCGAGCCGACCGGTCGGTCGGCCCCTACGTCATCGCAATCGCGGGTGAGGGCTGCTGTATGTCCCCTCTCCCTTTTAGGGAGAGGGTTAGGGTGAGGGTCGGGGCTGGGAACGTGAAAGCGGCTATTACCTCCTCTACCCGTGGGAGAGGGACAAAGGGTGAGGGTATCCAATGAAAAAACGGGCCGACCGCATGTCGGCCCCTACGTCATCGCAATTCGCGGGCGACCGCAGAGGGTCGCCCCTACGTCATCGCAATCGCAGGTGAGGGCTGCTGCATGTCCCCTATCCCTTTTAGGGAGAGGGTTAGGGTGAGGGACGAAAACGGCGGCCCGCGGAGGGGCCGCCCTACATCATCGCAATAGGCTAGACTGGGGCCGGTTTATTGACCACCGAAGAGACCCGCGGGTCTCCTTTTTTAAAAACCCGCGCTGTGCTAAAGTTGCCCCGCCATGCCGGAACTGCCCGAAGTCGAGACCATCGCCCGCCAGCTCGCCCCCCTTCTCGAGGGCGGGCGGGTGGTCAGTGTCGAGGTGCTCGACCCCCGCCTGGCGCTCGACGCCGCCGGCCTGTCGGGGATTTTGGTGAAAAGTGTTTTACGCGTCGGGAAGCGGCTGGCCGTGGAACTGGAAACCGGCCGCTGCCTGCGCTTCGACCTCCGGATGACCGGCCGGTTGACCTGGTCGCCCGCAGGTGCTGATTTCAGCCGGGAACGGCTCCGGGCCGTCGTCACGCTGGAGAACGGCCGCCTGCTCTTCCACGACCTCCGACGCCTCGGCGAGGTCCGGCTCTTCGAATCGCTGGACGACGCGAGGCCCGCAGGCTTCGAACCGCTGGATACCTCCCTCACCCTGGAAAAGCTCGACGAACTCATCGCCGGGTGCCGGCAACCGCTGAAGGTCTGGCTCCTGCGCCAGGACCGCCTGGCGGGCATCGGCAACATCTACGCCTCGGAGATACCCTTCGCCGCGGGCCTGCGCCCCGAACGCCCGGTTTCGGGGCTGACGCCGGAGGAGCGCGGAAAGCTCCTGGGTGCGATCCGCCACGTTCTCGCCGAGGCGATTACGCACCGCGGGACGACCCTCTCCGATTACAGAGACGGCCGGGGGCAACCGGGGGGGCACCGGCGTCACCTCCGGGTTTACGGGCGGGAGAACGGGGCCTGCCCGCGCTGCGGCGGCCGGATAGAAAGAATCGTTCAACGGCAGCGGAGCACGTACTTCTGCCCGGGGTGCCAGGTCTGATTTTTGGGGATTATTCGATTTTTGTGATATACTTTTTCCGAATTTGACGACCTTCCGACCGGGCCTGGTGATTTCCCTATTTGACCCATCCCCCCCGTGCCTGTAAAATATCCCAGTGTTACTTTTACCCGCGGCGGACACCCGCCGGGCCAATCCGAAGGAGCAGCCGTGCAGAGATTCTCTTCCGCCGACGAGGTCCTCGACTTCGCCATCCAGAGGGAGATCGAGTCCCACGATTTCTACACCGATCTCGCCGGGAGGGTGAAACGCCCCTGGATGCGGGAGGTTTTCACGGATTTCGCGCGGGAGGAGGCCGGCCACCGGAAAAAGCTCGAGGCGGTGAAGACGGGCAAGACCCTCCTGCCCGCGCGGGAGAAAATACTGGACCTGAAGCTCTCCGACTACATCGTCGAGGCGGAGATTAAGCCCAAGATGGACTACCAGGAGGCGCTCCAGGTCGCCATGCACAAGGAAAAAAAGGCCTTCCTCCTCTACACCGACCTCGCCGGGGCGGTGGAGGACGCGGGGCTCAAGAACACGTTTCTGGCACTGGCCCAGGAGGAGGCGAAGCATAAGCTGCGCTTCGAGATCGAGTACGACGACCTCCTGGAATCCGGGGGGTAGCCCCTAAAAACTGGAACAGCGCGTCGGTCCGCCGGCGCTCAACCGAAAAGGAACGCGAGATGAGAAAATTACGCGAGGTGTACAAGTGCGAGCTGTGCGGTAACGTCGTGGAAATCGTCCACGGCGGCGAGGGGGAGCTGGTCTGCTGCGGCCAGCCCATGAAGCTCATGGAGGAGAAGACGGCCGACTACAAGACCGAGAAGCACGTGCCGGTCATCGAAAAGGACGCCGACGGCTACACCGTCACCGTGGGCAGCACGCTGCACCCCATGGTCCCCGAGCACTTCATCGAGTGGATCGAGCTCCACGCCGGCGACAAGGTCATGCGCACGTGGCTCAAGCCCGGAGACGAGCCCAAGGCCCACTTCTGCTACTGCGGTGACGCCAAGGTTTGGGCCCGCGAGTACTGCAACGTCCACGGCCTGTGGAAAAGCTAGAGGACCAAGGCGGGAGGTTTGAAACCCCTATCTCCAATCGAATCAACGTGTGACGGGATGCACCGCCCGGCCCCCTAACACTCAAGGAGACGCCGAGATGCTGAACCCCAAAGTCGAGAAGCTCGTGAACGAGCAGGTGAACAAGGAGCTTTATTCCGCTTACCTCTACCAGGCCATCGCCGCCTACTTCGTCGCCGGCAACCTCCCCGGCATGGCCCACTGGATGAACGCCCAGGCGCAGGAGGAGGTCATCCACGCCTTCAAGTTTTACTCACACATCCTCGAGCGCGGCGGACGGGTGGTCCTGGAAGCCATCGAGAAACCGCCCGTGGAGTGGGAAAGCCCGCTGGCGGCCTTCGAGGCGTCGCTGAAGCACGAGCGCTTCATCTCCGATTCCATCTACAAAATCTACGACGCCGTCGTCGAGACCCGGGACCACGCCACCCGGCCCCTCCTGGACTGGTTCGTCAACGAGCAGATCGAGGAGGAGGACAACGCCACCGCCAACGTGGAGAAGACGAAGCTGGTCCAGGGCAACGGCCAGGGGCTTCTGATGCTTGACAGGGAGATGGGCGCCCGGGTCATCCCGGCGCCGATTCTTTTGGGCATCCTGCCCGCGGCGAAGTAGCGCAGATTTAACCGATTTTCACCCGAGGTTGGGCGATGAGTATGACGAGATTTTCCGCCGACGAGATCTACGAGCTGGCCGAGCAGATCGAGCGCAACGGGGCCGCCTTCTACCGCAAGGCCGCCCTTGGCTTCGAGGACGCTCCGACGAAAGACATGCTCGACGACCTGGCCGTCATGGAGGACGAGCACGGGAAAATCTTCCGCGAGCTGCGGGAGAAGCTGACGAAGAAGGACCGGGCGGCCTCGATCTTCGACCCGGACAACCAGGCCGTCCTCTACCTCCAGGCCATGGCCGGCGGCTACGTCTTCGACACCCGGGTCGAGCCGGCTGACGTGCTTACCGGGGAGGAGTCCCTGGAAAAGGTCCTCCGCTACGCCATCGGCCTGGAACGCGATTCAATAGCCTTCTACGTGGGCCTGAAACAGGCCACGCCGGAGAAGTGGGGCCGGGACAAGATAGAGTGGATAATCGGGGAAGAGATCGGCCACGTGAACACCCTGTCGGCCAAACTTGCGGGAATCCGCTAGACGTTTCCTCGAACCGACGTCGTGAGCCGAGGGCGCGCCCCTCGGCTTTCTTCATCGCGCGAGACCGAAGCGGCGAACCGAAATAAGGGTCTCGGGGTATAATGACCCCGTACAATGCTGGTTTACATCCCCAGAGAGCTCTACTCCGGCCCACCGCCGGACGGGCTGTTCGATTCGGCGGAGCGCTACTTCGGCGCGCGGCTGGGGCGCTCCGTCGAGGGGCTCCGGAGGACCCTCTCGGACGCCTGGAGCGGGACCGGTGACCAACGCTGGTCCCTGGCGCTCGACGGCATGGAAACCGTCGGCTTCGCCTGCGGGACCAGGGAGGGCGACGGGCTCCGGGTGAACATGCTCTACATGACGGGGCGCCACAACAACGCCGATAGCGGCATCACGCTTCTAAACCGGCTGGTGCACGGGGAGAACCGCGCGTTGGCCTCGGGGGCGATCCTCAGCCCGCCGGCGGGAGAGCTCGGCCCGGCCATGCAGCGCGCCGGATGGAGCCTCGTCCCCCGGGAACGAAGGGTGCTCCTGTTCCGGGATGCGGGGCTCTCCCGCCCGCCGGCCATCGAGGGGCACTCCGTCCGTCGGCTGCGACCCGACGACCTGCAGGTGCTGGCCCTGATCCAGGCCGCGGCCTTCCACGGCTCGCCCGACGCCCTCGTCCACCCCGCCCTGGCCGACCCCTTCGAATCGGAGGCGATGCTCGAGGACTGTCTGGAGGGGAAATTCGGCAGGCCCTTCCCTCCGGGGAACCTGGTGGCCCGGCGGCGGGACGGGGTGACGGTCGGCTTCGTCGTCTCCACGGTGGAGGAGAAGGAAGAAACGGAACAGCTCGGTTTCGTGGTCAGCCTCGCCGTCAGCCCCATCCAGCAGGGCCGTGGGCTGGGCCGTTTGCTCCTCGCGCGCGCCCTCGCCTCCTACGCCGCGGCCGGGTTCGCCGGCAGCTCCCTGCAGGTCGGCGCGTCCAACCGCGGCGCCGCCTCCCTCTACGACTCCCTGGGCTACCGGGTCACGGAAAATGAAATGGCATATCGCCTTGACGTTCAGGGTATTTAGGCCTATATTTATAGTGTTGCGGGAGGGTTGCACCTTAAGTGAAAACGGCCTTCGTAACGGACAAAGGCGCACCCGTCCCGAATCGCAGGATTCCGAGGGTGCGTTTTTACTCTTGGGTCATCCGGGCCGGTGATCGGCCGGCTCGGCTCAATTCCACGTAAAGGGGCGTCATGTCTCGCCGATTTATTTGCGCCGTGCTCCTGCTCTCGGCCCTAGCCCTCTCCGCCCAGGCGCTCGGCTGGTGGTGGGACACGTTCTACCGCCGCGGTTGGTACGACACCGACATCAACGACGTGGACCGCTACGGCACAAGGTTTTACTGCGTGGGGGACTCCGGCCTGATAGTCAACTCCCCCGATTCCGGCGGCAGTTGGAACCTCCAGACGTCTCCCACCAGCGCCAACCTTTACTGCGTCAGCCTGGTGGACGGCACCCACGCCTTCGCGGGCGGCGCCGGGGTGGTGGTCAAGACCGTCAACGGCGTGGACTGGACGCAGACGAGCCAACCCCCAAGCATGACCAACGTGCGGGGGATAGACTTCGTGACGCAGACCGCGGGCTGGGCCTGCGGCGGCTCCTACATCGCCCGGACGAGCGACGGCGGCGGCTCCTGGACGAGCCAGAACTTCGCCGGCGGCTACGAGTTTTACGACATCGTCATGTACTCGGCCAGCTTCGGCCTTGCCGTGGACTCCGGCGGGCGCGTCTTCCGCTGGAACGGCTCCTCCTGGGGCCAGGTGCTCGACGTGTCCCCCGGCCTCCGGTCGGTGTGCGTCTACGGCGCGGACCACGCCTGGGCCGTGGGCGACGGGGGCGCCGTCTACGCCACGACCAACGGCGGCGACGACTGGAGCTCCCAATCCTCGGGCGTCACCACGACCCTGAACGGCGTTTCGGTCATCCAGGAGGGCGGGGACCTGCACGTCTACGCCGTGGGGCAGAACGGCGTGGGGCTCCACTCCCCGGACGGCGGCGCCTCCTGGAACGAGTTGGACGACCCTTACGTCTTCAACCCCCTCTCCGGCGTGGCCCCCCCGCTGAGCGCCGACCAGATAATCGCCGTGGGGTCTCTGTACACCATCCTGGGGACGAACAACGGCGCGACCTGGAACCAGGTCTACCGGGTGGGCAACCGGCTCGAGGGGGTGGCCGGCAGCGGCCCCTACCCCGCCTTCGTGGTGGCCGTGGGCCAGTACGGGCTGGTCGTTCGCAGCACGACGCACGGGCGCAGTTGGATCTACGGCCGCTCTGGCGTCCCAAACAACCTCACCGACATCGGGCACATCGCCTCCGACGACTTCGTCGCCTGCGGCACCGGCGGCGTGGTGCTCAAAACCACCGACAACGGCGCTAGCTGGAGCGACGTCTCCGGCAACCTCCCCGACCGCAACTGGTACGGCGTAGACGTCCTCGACGCGAACACCTGGTTCGTCTGCGGGGCCAACCTCGGCATCTACTACACCACCAACGGCGGGTCCTCGTGGACGCAGGATTCGACCGGCGCCAACTTCAACTTCTACTCCGTGGCCATGCGGGACCTGAACAACGGCTGGGCCGCGGGCGAGACCGACGGCAGCTACGCCATCGTGTACCGGAAGACGGCCGGCGCCTGGACGCGCTTCTCCACGGGCCTTTCCTCCGAGGACTGCAACATGCTGGGGGTGGACGTCCAGAGCGACAGCGAGGCCTGGCTGGTGGGCGAGGACGGGCACGTGTACTACCTCTACGCGGGCGGCACCCAGTGGCGCGAGGTCCACGGCCTGGCCGACGTGGACTACCAGTCCGTGTCCTTCATGAACGAGGACGAGGGCTGGATCGTGGGCGACGAGGGCTACATCTACGCCTCGACGAACGGCGGCGTGAGCTACGTCTTCGAGGACAACCGGGCCTTCGACGACGGGCTGGACATCTACGACGTCCACTTCTGGGAGGACGCGCCCGAATACGGCCACGGCTGGGCCGTGGGCGAGATCAACTGCCGCCTCCTCTACGACGATTTCTCCCCCGTGGAGCTCGTGGACTTCACCGGCCGCGACACCGAGGAGGGCGTCCTTCTGGCCTGGGTGCTCGGGGGCGACTACCCCGCCGGGTTCGAGGTTTACCGGCGCGAGATGGGCTCCCCGGATTGGACCCTGCTGAACGACACGCTCCTGGCGCCGCAGAGCCCGCGCTACCTCGACCGCGGCGCGCGGGCCGGGACCGTTTACGAGTACCGGCTCACCGTCGTGGAGACTTCGGGCGCCCGGACCGAATTCGGGCCAATCGAGGTCCGACGCGGGGACACGGCAGACGGGCGCACCGCCCTCCACGCCGCCTTCCCAAACCCGGCGGAATCGGGAGGGGCGGTGACCCTCACGCTGGACCTAGCCACGGCGCAGAGCGTCGTCCTGGCGGTGTACGACCTCGCGGGACGGCGGGTGGCGACCCTGTTGGATGGGGAACTGGCGGCGGGGCGGCACGCGGTCGTTTGGCCCACCGACGGCGTGGCTCCGGGGGTTTACCACTGCCGGCTGACCGCCGGGGACGGGGCCTACGGCACGCGGCTGGTCGTGACGCGGTAGCCCGGTTGATAGGCGAAGCGACGGTGACGGCGTCGGGTAGGTATCATCTTCTGTCCGAGCCTATATGTAGGGCGGGGACTTCAGTCCCCGCCGCAATTTGCCGCGACCGTCATTAAAAAAAGCCCCCGCCGGGGGCCGTTTTCACTTCCAACCGGTGTCGCCGGGCAGATCGAAGGCCTCCTCCACCCCGGCGCCGGATAAGGTCCAGCGGCAGCCGTCCGGGCGACCTTCATATGAAACCTTCGCGCCGAAGAGGGCCAGGGCATAGGAGAGCCGCGGGGCAAGGGCCCCCGTGGGGCACGCCTTGACGCAGGCGCAGCAGTCCCAGCAATCGGAGTAGTTCCGGCAGAAGGCCTTGAGCGTCTGCGGGTCCAGGGTCATCAGATCCCCGGGACAGACCGCCTCGCAGCGAACGACCGCCGCCCTTAGGCCGGCCTCCCGGCAGCCGTCGCAGAGGCTCGCGTCAACGTGCGCGGGCATATCCCTCCGTAACAAGTGGTGGAACAAGGGGTTTAAACCCCTTGTCTCCCCTTGTCTAAACTGAGGATATTCTAGCTCACCTCGGGCCGTGGGACAAGGGTCCGCCTGTTGACCAAATGGGGCGGCTGGTTTATAGTTACAATGTTCGGATGAAGACAAGGGTTTGCCCCTTGCCTCGATTCTTCTCTTCGCCCGCACGGATGGGGGTCGGATGAAAGACGTGTCGGTGCAGGAAATCAAACGGATGGCCCTCGAAATCCGCGATCGGTGCCGTCTGATAGCGAAAAACCGGGGTCAGAACCCCCGCTTCTGGAAGAGCGTGTTCGAGGAAATCGGGCTCAAGAGCGGTCTGAAGGTCACGACCATCCGCCGTCTGCTGTACTCCACCGAGCCGAAAGTCCGCTACTCCACCGTCGAGAAGATGGAGGAAATACTCCAGACGCTCGGGGGACCGTCGGCGAAACGGAACGAAGCGAGCAACGTCCCGGTGAAACGAGGCGAATCGAGTGGCGCCCCGGCGTATCCGCGGCCGAAGACGATACCGGGGCCCGCCCCCCGCCCCTCCGAGGCGAGAAAGGGCGTCCACCGGGTGGACCGCGAGCTCATCGAGGGGGTGCTGGTCAAGGAGCTGCGCATCTACCCCGACGCCCGGGGCTATCTCATGGAGATCCTACGCGACGACGACTTCGGCTTTTTCGGCGAAGACGCCCCCTTCGGCCAGGCGTACGTCACCTGCGTCTATCCCGGCGTGGTCAAGGCCTGGCACGCGCACCGCGCCCAGGCAGACCGCTTCACGTGCGTCGGCGGCACCGCCCGGCTGGTGCTCTACGACGGACGCCCCGGCTCCCCCACCCACGGCTCGGTGAACCAGTTCGTCCTCGGCAACCTGTGCCCCAGGCTAGTTTTAATCCCCGCCGGGGTGCAGCACGGCTTCACCGCCCTGGGCCCCGAGCCGGCCCTGGTGCTCAACATCCCTACACAATCCTACGACTCCCTCCACCCCGACGAGCAGCGCCTCGACCCCCGGGACAACGACATCCCCTTCGACTGGAACCGCGTGGACGGCTGATGTGGTGGGACAAGGGGTCCCACCGGAGGAGTAGCTCGCCTTGCTCGGATAAACCCCTTGCCTCTTTTTTACAGGGAGCGACGTGAAAGGCATCGTCCTGGCCGGCGGCCTCGGAACCCGCCTCGACCCCCTGACCCGGGTCACGAACAAGCACCTCCTCCCGGTCTACGACCGGCCGATGATTTATTACCCCCTGAAAACCCTGATAGACGCCGGGATAACCGAGATAATGCTCGTGACCGGAGGCCAGAACGCCGGCGGGTTCCTGGAACTCCTGGGCAACGGCCGCGAGCTCGGCCTCGAACACCTCAACTACACCTACCAAAAGGGCCACGGCGGCATCGCCGAGGCGCTG
>MFAF01000019.1:10019-14433 GCA_001774505.1 Candidatus Coatesbacteria bacterium RBG_13_66_14
TTCTGGGGGACAACCTCCTCCAGCGCGGCATCGGCGGCCAGGCGCGCGCCTTCGAGGCGCAGCCCCGCGGGGCGAGGATCCTGTTGAAGGAGGTGCCCGACCCCGGGCGTTTCGGCGTGCCGGCCTTCGATGGGAAGGGTAAGATACTGCGCATCGAGGAGAAGCCGAAAAAACCGGCCAGCGCCTACGCGGTCATCGGCGTCTACTTCTACGACGGGGAGGTGTGGGACATCATCCACGGCCTCTCCCCCAGCGCCCGGAACGAGCTGGAAATCACCGACGTGAACAACGCCTACCTGGAGCGCGGCCTGCTCGAGCACGGGTTCGTGGACGGCTGGTGGACCGACGCCGGAACCTTCGAGTCCCTCTACCGGGCCGCCGAGCTCGTCCGCCTCGAGGGCGCGGACAGTGGCGGAGGCCTATGACCGAGACTTCATCTACGGGCGCCGACAGGTTCTGGCGGGCCGACGGCGGTCTCCTGTGCCTCGTGGACGTCACGGGCTTCACCCCACTCACCGAAGAGCTCACCGAACTGGGCCCCGAGGGCAACGAGCACCTCACGGGCCTTTTGAACGCCTTTTTCGGCGCCCTGACCGACGAGGTGGCCGAGGCCGGAGGCCACACCCTCCAGTTCGGCGGCGACGCCTACTGGGGCTATTTCCAGAACGCCGACGCCGGGGAGAGGGCCTGCCGCAGGATGCTTCGGCGCGTGGCGGGGCTCGGCGAACAGGTGTTCGGAAACCGACGATACAGGCTGGAGGCCGATCTCGCCGCCGCTCGGGGGATGGAGCTCGAGCTGTGGCGCGTGGGGCCGGACCGGCGCCACCTCGTCCTCACAGGTGACGCGGTGGTCAAGGTCTCGCGGGCGGAGAGGCTCGTGGGCCCCGGGGAGTACGCCGTCCTCCACGGCGGGGGCCGCGGCACGCCGGTGGATGACCTCGCCGGATTCCTGTCCGACCGTCCCGCCCCGCCTCCGCACCCCGCCGGGCTGCGCCCCACCACGGCGGTTTTCGCCTTATTCCCCAGGTGCACGACGCCGGACGTCCTCGACGACCTGGTGATTAAGGCCCACCACCTTTGCGAACGCCACGAGGCGCTGCTGGCGAAAATCGTCCCCTTCGACGAGCGCCAGGCCGTGCTCGCGCTCCTGGGAACCCCATTGGCCCACGACGACGACCCCCGCCGCGGGGTGAACCTGGCCCTGGAGCTGGTCCGGGACCTGGGGATGACGGGCGCGGCGGTGGCCGGCGGATACGTCTACGTCGGCCCCGTGGGCGGCGCCTCGGCCTGGGAGTACACCGCCATCGGCGACCCGGTGAACCTCGCGGCCCGGCTCCTCGAGGCCGCGGGACCGGGACAGGTACTGGTCTCCGAGGATACGTGCCGGCTCTGCAGCGCGGACGTCAACCTCGAGCTGGCCTGGCGAAAGAGGGTAAAGGGGAAGACCGGCGAGGTAACCGCCTGGCTTGCCATGGGGAGCCACGGCGGGCTCAGGCCGACCCGGCTCCGGTACGGACTGGTCGGCCGCCGCGAGGAGCTGTCGCTGGTGGACCGCCTCCTGGCGAGGGGCTCCGGTGTCCTCTATGTCATGGGTGACGCCGGAATCGGCAAATCGCGCCTCCTGGCGGAAGCGGAAAACCGCGCCCGGGCCGCGGGATACCGCACCGTCGTGGGGCAGGTTGACCAGGTGCACCGCGATTTCGGTCTGCTGCAGAGCGTTTTCGCAACCCTCGCCGGCGTCCGGGAAACGGACCCCCCCGGCTCGATCGTTGAGAAGCTCGACGCCCTCCTCGAGACGGAGCTGGCGTCCAGCCCGGAGTTGGACCGCCGCCGCTGGCGCACGGTCATCGGCGCCATCGTGTTCCACCTCGAAAGGGACCGGCGGGCCATCTCCGGGTTCGCGCCGGAGGTCGTGCAGAACAGCCTCTCAGAGGGCGTCACCGCCCTTTTAAAAAAACTCGCCGGAGACGGCCTCTTTCTCGCCGTGGACGACCTCCACCTGGCCGACGAACCTTCCTGCGCCCTACTGGAAACCGCGCTCAAGGCGTGCGCGGGGACGGACGGGCCGGTGCTCGCGGCCTCGGCCCGAGGGGAGGGTCGTTTCGCCGAGACGGCCCGGAGACCGTTCTTCGGTCTGGAGGCCGAGGAGATCGCCCTCGGCGAGCTCGGCGACGAGGTCTGGCAAATCGGCGACGAGCTCCTGGACGGGCTCCCGCTGGAGGAGGAGATACGCCTGTGGGTCCTCGAAAAGGCCCAGGGCAACCCCTTCTTCCTCGAGCAGCTCGTGCTGGACCTCATCGAGCGGGGGTTCATCGTGCGCCGCGGGGACCGGTGGGTCGCCGGGGGCGGTTACATTCCGGAGCGGCTGCCCGTCAACGTCTTCGCCACAATACTCGCCCGCGTGGACCGCCTGAGCCCGGCCTCCGCGGAAATTCTCCGCCTGGCCAGCGTCATCGGGGGGCGCTTCGACGAGAGGCTCATCGAGGCCCTCCTGCCCGGCCGGCTCGAGGCGCTGGGCGAGGTCGCGGTCGGGGAGAAACCGACGGGACTCGCCGCTCGCGATGACCGGGAGGAACTGGCCTACCTCTTCCGCCATTCTCTGGTCCGCGAGGTCACCTACCGGTCCCTGTTGGTCGAGCAGCGCAAGCGGCTGCACCACGACGTGGCCCGGACGATGGTGGACCTGAACGAGCCGCAGGGCGAACCGAGCGAAGCGGGCAATGCCCCCGGCGAAGCGAGCGAAGCGAGCTATGCCTCTGGCAAACCGAGTTACGCCCCCGGCGAAATAGCCGTACACTTCGAGCGGGCGGGGCGTCCGTCCGAGGCCGCCGGGTATTTCCTGAAGAGCGCCGAGGGTAAGAAGAACTACGGCTCCTACGGCCCGGCGGAGGTCGAGGCCCGCCGCGCCCTCGAGCTCGCCGGGGGGCTGGACGATAACCGGCTGGCCTGCTCGAGCCGCATAGCCCTGGCCTCCATCCTCACCCAACTGGGACGCTCCGACGAATCCCTCCCCCTCCTCGAAGAGGCCTACGGGAGCGCCTCGGCAGTCTCCGATTGGTGGAGTGCCGTGCAGGCCTGCCGTCTCGCCGTCCAGTCCCTTTTAAGGTTAAGTCGCATCTCCCAGATACCGGACTGGGTCAGTCGGGCCGAAGAGGCGGCGGGGGACGACCTGTTGTTGAAAATCTCCATCGCGCCTATGCGCTCCTATCCCGACCTTTACGCCAGGCGGCTGGACAGGGCGGTTGAGATCGTGGAGGAAGCGGCCGGGCTTATGCCCGACCCGCGCACCGACGAAGAAGTCCGGACCATGGCCCTCGTCCACGGAAACCTGGGAGTCCTCTACGCGCAGGTGGACCTCCCGAGTGAATCGGAACGCCAGCTCCGAAGAGCCATCGAGCTGTCGGAGAGGACCGACGACCGCACCCTCCTCCTGGATAACCAGTGCAATCTCGCCGTCATCCTCACCGAGGTCTCGAGATACGACGAGGCCCTGGCAATCCTGCACAGCTGCGCCGAGGAGTACGAGGCGATGGGGTATTACCTCGGGTTGTCCCTGGCGCTGTTCAACCTGGCCAGGATCGAGGCGGAGGTAGGCGAGGAGGAACTGGCAATTGCGGACCTCGAGCGGAGTCTCTCCTTCTCGCGCCGGATAAAAGACATCCATCGGATTGCTCGGGCGGCGTCGCTCCTCGGCTACTACCTGGTCCGCCTCGGTCGGCCGGAGGGGGCCGGGGCGCTCCTGGAAGAAGCTCTGGGCCTTTACGAGGAGCACGACTTCGATATTAAGAAGGGGCTTGTGTACGCCATCCGGGCCTATTACGACGCCCGGACGGGAGACGCGGAATCGGCCCGGCGGTACATGAGGCTGGCCGAGGAAAACCCCGTCACGGATTCGCAGCTGCCCCAGAACGAGGTGCTGGGCCTTGTCCGGGAAGCACTGAAGGAAGCGGAGAATGCCTGAACCCTACATCGAGGTCCGGGGTCTGTCGAAGGATTACCCCGGCGGCGTCACGGTCCATGCCCTCGCGGACGTGAGCTTCACCGTCCTCCCCGGTGAGGTGGTGGCGCTCACCGGCCCCTCGGGCTCGGGGAAGACGACCCTCTTGAACCTTCTCGGCGGGCTGGATGTCCCCACCGCGGGGGAGGTCCGGGTCGGTGGAAAGTCCCTCGGCGGCCTGGGGGACCGTGAGCTCTCGCTCTACCGCAACCGCGAGGTGGGCTTTGTCTTTCAGACGTACAACCTGCTCCCCCACCTCACGGCGCTGGAGAACGTGGCGGTTCCACTCCTGGTGCGGGGACTCTCCTTCGAGGAGGCCCGCGTCCGGGCGGCGGAACTTCTGGCCGCCATGGGCCTCGCCGACCGGAGCTCGAGCCTCCCGCCAAAACTCTCCGGCGGCCAGGCCCAGCGCGTGGC
>MFAF01000019.1:14448-14942 GCA_001774505.1 Candidatus Coatesbacteria bacterium RBG_13_66_14
CTCCACCGAGCCCCGGCTGCTCCTGGGCGACGAGGTCACCGGGAACCTGGACCGAGCCACGGGGCGGGAAATGCTGGAATTGATCCGGGCTCAGGTCGCCGACCGGGGGCTCACCGCCCTCGTGGTGACCCACGACGCTTCGGTCTCCGACTGGGCCGATCGGGCCCTCGAACTTCAGGACGGTCGCCTTGTCGCTTAAAAGAATCGCTCCGTTGCTCGCGCTCACCATCGCGGCCTGTCAGCTCGAGATTCCGCCCCCGGAGATCACCCTGGTCACGCCCCTGGAGGGGGAGGTGCTCACCGGCGACGGCGAATTGACCTTCACCGTCCTCGCCCCCGAGGGCAAGCTGGGGGAGGTCGTCGTCCGGGTGGACGATTTCCCGGTGCGCTTCCCCGCTGTGGAGCTGAAAAGCTTCGGCCGGTTCCGCGTCCCCCTCATCGCTCTCGAGCTCGGCTCTGGTGAGCACGGCATCCTGGTGCGCGCCGTGGCCGTT
>MFAF01000019.1:14958-18400 GCA_001774505.1 Candidatus Coatesbacteria bacterium RBG_13_66_14
CGCTGGAGGGCGCTGGCCGCCTGCCGTCTCTTCGCCGAGCCGGGGTCGGTCCCCCTGGAGGTCACCTACACCGACGCCTACGGCCGCTCCACGACGGACGAGCTCGACGTCACCGTGTGCAGGGGGGACTTCGCCTCCTGCTACATCGTCCTGACCCCCAGTGTGGGGAGCAAGCTGGACGCCGAGACCATCGAGCGGGAATCGGCCCAGGTCAACGAGGCGGTGGCGGTCTACACCTCGGAGCAGCTCTGGGAACCCGGACCGTTCCGGCGCCCCGTGGAGGGCGGCTACGTCACCAGCCCCTTCGGCGAGAAGCGGGACTTTTCCACCGGCGGGAGCGAGTCGCACATCGGCACCGACTTCGGCGGCCTGCCCGAGGGCACGCCGGTATACGCCGCCGCCCGGGGAAGGGTCGTCTTCGCCCGGGAGTTCGTCATCCGGGGGCATTTCGTCTGCATAGACCACGGCCGCGGCCTTTTCACACTCTACAACCACATGAGCGCCCTGGCGGTGACCGAGGGCCAGACGGTGGAGGCGGGGGAGCGGATAGGCGCCATCGGCCAGACAGGCGTCGCCACCGGCCCCCACCTCCACTTCGAGGTCCGTCTCGCCACCTGGGCCGTGGACCCCATGACGCTGCTTTCCGAGGGCCTGTCCTACGAATGAGCGACCGACCACCGGGGGTGGGTGGTTAAAACCCTTTGGGACGCGCCGATATTCGGGGGCACCTTTTCTGCCTCTTGCCCCTGGAACCGAGTTGTGCCGGTTTAAATACCGGCTGCGTTGGACGGAAGCTGCGGCCCGCCCCGCCGTGAGACAAGGGGCATCGCCGTGCCCGGCGGGGAGATAGCCCCTTGCACGCGACACCTTCTTTGGTTTCCCCCAGGGGTTGAACCGAGCGAAGCGCGTAACTCCCCCGTCAAAATCCCCCTGTCTTAAACTGAAACCCCTATTCGGCCGAAAAAAAGGCATCCCCTTAACGTGGTCAAAGAGCGGATACTGCTGGTCCGGCACGACGCCCTGGGCGACGCCCTGGTCACCCTGCCCGCGGCGGCGGCCCTTCGCTCGCATTTTTCCGAAGCCGAAGTCGCCGTCCTGGCCGGCGAGCGTGGCGGGTGGGCCTTTGCACGGGCGGGGTTCCAAGTCCTCCCCGACCCGGGTGGGTTTCACGAGACCCTGCGGCTGCTTCGGGATTACAGGCCGCGGGTGGTCCTCGTCGCCTCCCCCGGGGGGCGGATACCGCTGGCGGCGTGGACGGCGCGCGTGCCGGTGAGAATCGGCTACGCCCGCCGTCTCTGGGGCTTCGCGTACAACCGACCGCTCTTCCTGAGCCGACGGCGCTCCGGGGCTCACGAGGCCGCCCTCACCCTGGCGCTTCTGCGGCCGTTGGGAATACGGGTGAGCCGCATCGCCCCCCCCCGCCTCGAACCGGCGCCGGGACCCGTCGTTGAAATCAAAGACTTATTGATAAATAAAGGGATAAAGGGTGCTTACGTCGTCCTGCACCCCGGCAGCGGCGGCTCGGCCGCCGAGTGGCCGACTCGGCATTACCGCGAGCTGGCGGGGATGCTCATCGAAAGAGGCTACGGCGTCGTGATCTCCGGCGGCGAGAGGGAGAGAATCGTGGCGGAGGGCGTAATCGCCGTCCTGAACGGCCCGTGCGCCAATCTGGCCGGCCAGACCGACCTGGAGCTGCTGGCGGCGCTCATCGCTGGCGCGGCCCTCTTCGTCTCCACCGGCACCGGCCCGATGCACCTGGCGGCGGCCCTCGGCGTTCCCCAGGTGGCCCTCTTCAACCGAAAACCCGCGATCAGCCCCGCCCGCTGGCGCCCGCTGAACCCCAGGGCGCGGATTCTCACGCCGCCCGCTCCCGACGACGACCTGGCCGCGATTGCGCCCCGCGCCGTGCTTGAATTACTGGAAACCCGGCCTGATTGACGCTATACTGAGCCAACTCCTCCGCCCTCTTTCCCAAGGCCGGAGAACGACCGACCGACGCGAAAGGGTCAGCCATGAAAATGCTCTGTATCGTCGCCGTCGTCCTGTCCCTCGCACTCCCCGCCCTCGCCGCCACGGACGACCTCCCCTTCGCCCCCGGCGAGAAGCTCATCTACAGCGTCTCCTACGGCGACACCAAGGCCGGCATCTGCGTCATGAAGGTGGTCAAGCGGGTCACCTACGAGGGCCACACCTGCCTGAAGCTCGTCATGGAGCTGCGCTCGAGCACCGCCTTCAGCGACTTCTTCTACGTCAAGGACGACATCGAGAGCCTCTTCGACGTGAGCGTCCTCGGCACGCGGCGCTACGAGAAGCACCTCGTCGAGGGCGACTACGCGACCGACGAAATCCTCTACTACGACCAGGAGAACCATACCATCACCCGGGAGGGCGACGTGCGCGAGGGCATTATCGCCGGCGGCTGCGACGCGCTGGCCGCCTTCTACCACGTCCGCACCCAGGACATCAAGGTCGGCGGCGAGCTTTCCTTCCCCTACGCCGACGCCACCCGGAACGAGGTCGTCAAGGTCAAGGTCATCAAGAAGGAGACCGTCACCGTCCCGGCCGGCACCTTCGAGTGCTTCCTCGTCCAGCCCATGCTGGAGGAGGAGACCGGCATCTTCCGCCAGCAAGGCCAGGTTTTCATCTGGGTCAGCGCCGACGAATTTAAAATACCCGTGAAAATCACCGGCCTCACGTGGTTCGGCGAGGTCCGGTGCGAGCTCGAAGAATTCATCCAGGGCTGACGTTCACCATGCGCAAGGAGGCGGGGATGCGGTGGTTTTTCCTTCTCATCCCGGGGCTGCTTCTGACGGCCTGCGGCACGTCGGAAAAGGATCTCGGCGAGTACGAGGAGGCCAAGACGGAGAAGGAGGTCGCCGCCGAGCGGGTGGAGACCGCCGAGGACGAGAACGCGGAGCTCAAGGCCCAGATCGAGGCCAAGGAGAGGGAGTTGGCCGAGGCCCAGGCCGCCAAGGAAGCCGCGGAGGCCGCGGCCGCCGAGGAGGAGACCGACGGCGATTGACCGGCGCGGTGAACATTCCCCCCTCTCCCCGTGGGAGGCCTGCGAGGCACGGGGCTGGGGGGGTAGGGCTGCCGCGTGTCCCCTCCCCCCTCTGGGGGTCGGTTTGCCGACGGGTTAGGGTGGGGGGTGAAGCGGCGGGGATAGGAATCCCCGCCCTACGTTTGACGCCGTCGCCCGTCGGCATCGCCTTCGTAGGGGCCGACCGATGGCGCGCCGTTCAGGTCGGCCCGCGGTCCCCCTCTCCCTGTGGGAGAGGGGATAGGGGTGAGGGGTGCCGCGTATCCCCTCCCCCCTCTGGGGGGCGGGGTAGGTTGGGGGGCAAAAGCGGAGGGGATTAAAATCCCCGCCCTACATTTCGAGCCGCGTAATTCACCGTAGGGGCGACCGTCCACGGTCGCCCGCTGTAGGAAATCAACCCTC
>MFAF01000019.1:18410-20590 GCA_001774505.1 Candidatus Coatesbacteria bacterium RBG_13_66_14
GGGACGAACGTGGCCGCCCTCTACGGCGCCGTCCGCGTGTTCCTGGGCCTTCTCGAACGGCACAGGCCCGACCGGGTCGCCTTCGTCCTGGACGCTCCGGGCCCCACCTTCCGCGACGAAATTTTTCCCGCGTACAAGGCCAACCGCCCCCCCGCGCCGCCCGAGCTCCCGCCCCAGGCCGACCTCCTGCGCGAACTATTCCCCTTGCTTGGCTGGCCCCTGGTGGAGACGCCCGGCTACGAGGCCGACGACGCCATCGCCGCCCTGACGAAAACTGGCCTCGACGCCGGCTACGACGTGCGCATCTTCACCCACGACAAGGACCTGATGCAGCTCATCGGCCCGCGGGTCCTCCACGTCGCCCACGGCCGCAAGGGTGAGGAGAGCCTGCGCGACGCGGGCTACGTCCGGGAGAAGTTCGGGGTAAATCCCGAGCGGATGCGCGACCTGCTGGCCCTGGCCGGCGATTCCACGGACAATCTTCCCGGGGTGCCCGGGGTGGGGCCGAAGACGGCGGCCGGGCTTTTGGCGAAATTCGGCGACCTGGAAGGGGTCCTGGCCCACGCCGGAAAAATTCCGGGGAAGCTGGGCGAGAATTTATTAGAACACACCGAAGATGCTCGTTTGACCTGGAGGCTGGTCGGCCTGGCCGAGGACGCGCCGGTCCCGCCCCTGGACGCGCTGGTGATTTCCCCGGCGAGGCCGGGGGCGCTGGAAATGCTCCAAAACCTGCGCTTCGCCGGGGTCATCCGGGACATGGGGCTCGCGGAGCGGACGGAGGCCAGGCTGGAGGTCATCGCGGCGGGTCCTGGGGATGGGTTCGTAGAAAAAATCCGTAAAAGCGGGCGATTGGGTATAGCCCTGGATGCGGAGACCGGCCCCGCGCGGCGGTATCGGATCAAGGCGCTGGGCCTGGCCGCCGAAACGGGAACGGGCTACGGCCTGGCCTGCGACGGCGAGGCGCCTACTTGGTTGGTCGAACTTTTCGCCGACCCGAAAATCTCCACGGTCGGCTACGACCTGAAGCCCCTCGCTCGGCGGATTTCGCGTCCCGAGGACCTGATGCTCGCGGGGTGGCTCCTGGAGGCTGACCGCCTGCCAAGGGGCCTGGCCTCGCTCTGTCAGGCGCATCTCGGTAAAAGACCCGCCGGAGAGGAGACGCAACCCGCCCAGGGCGACCTCCTTTCCGACTCCGGGTCGGTATTGAAGGGCCTGGCCGGGCGGGCCGCCGCCGCCCTGGAGCTTGAGCCGGTTTTAGCGGAAAAAATTAAAGAGTTGGAGCTGGAGCGCGTGTACCGGCGAATCGAGCTGCCGTTGCTGCCGGTCATCGCCGCGGTGGAGGAGCGGGGGCTCCTGCTGGACTCCCCGGCGCTCGGCGAGCTCTCCACCGAGCTGCACGCCCGGATGGAGGAGCTGGAAAAACGGGCCCACGGGCTGGCCGGGCACCCCTTCAACGTGGCCTCCACCAAGCAGACCGGCGAGGTGCTCTTCGGCGAGTTGAAGCTGGCCGGCGGCCGCCGCACGAAAACCGGCTTCTCCACCGCGGGCGACGTGCTGGACAAGTTGGCCCAAGAGCACGAGATCGCGGCGGTCATCCTCGAGCACCGGCAGTTGGCGAAACTGGACGGCACCTACGCGGCGAAGCTGCCCGCCGAGGTGGACCCGGTCTCGGGGAGGCTGCACACGACACTGCACCAGGCGGCCGTGTCCACGGGGAGGCTCTCCTCCAGCGACCCCAATTTACAGAACATCCCCATCCGCACGGAGTTGGGGCGGAGGATTCGAAAAACATTCGTCGCGCCCGCGGGGTGCGTCCTGGTTTCCGCGGACTACTCGCAGATAGAATTGCGCCTCCTGGCCCACATCTCGGGCGAGGTGCGGCTGCTGGAGGCGTTCCGCGCCGGGGCCGACATACACGCCGCCACCGCCGCCGTCATCTTCGGCGTCGAGAAGGAAAACGTCGGCCCGGAGCAGCGCAACGCGGCCAAGGTGGTCAACTACTCGCTCATCTACGGCAAGGGGGTGTACGGCCTGGCGTCGGACCTCGGCATCGGCCGGGCCGAGGCCAAGGCGTTCATAGACGGCTATTTTGCCAAATACCCGGCGGTGCGGGAGTGGATGGACTCCGGATTGGAGCGGGCGCGGGAGCTGGGGTACACGGTGACGCTCTTCGGCCGCCG
>MFAF01000020.1:0-1563 GCA_001774505.1 Candidatus Coatesbacteria bacterium RBG_13_66_14
ACGACACCTTCCGCTCCCGGGGCGGCTACAGGGTGGACCTCTACCTCTACCAAAACGGCCAGTTGGCCGACCAACCGCTGTCGCTGGACAACTTCATCTCCCCCCTGTGGCTCCGCGACTTCCTCGTCCGTCAGCTCAACGCGAGCTTCAAAAAGTCCACCGAGCTGCTCCTCGAGGAGCTCGAGGCCGCCGAGATCGGCTCCGGGAACCTCGAGCAATGGTTCAAGCGGATCGGGGAGTTCCTCGAGACGTTCGTCTGCTCGACGAGGCAGGCGAAGGTTTTTCTCGAAAAGGTCCGGGCGTTGATGGAGAGCACCGAGGAGTTCCAGCACATCCGGGCCAACCCTTAAAATCCATCGCGGAGGTGTCATGGACATCATCCTCTACGTCATGAGCGGCCTGGGAATCCTGTTGATGGCTTACGCCGTCTTCTCCTGCATCCGGCTGTACCGGGTGGTGCCCGGCGGCAAAGCCAAGGGCGCCCTGGGCATTCTTCTCATCCTCGTCGTCGTCTTCCTCTTCGGCTACGTCGCCGGCGCCGTGCTGTTGTTCAACATGGAGACGAATTTCGTCAAGGACGCCATCGTGTTCGGCATATTCGACCTGGGGGCGGTCTTCGTCATCGTGGCGCTCGGGCTCATCCGGCGGATACTCACCTATTTCGAGGGGCGCAAGGCCTGACGCATCCGCTACAATGGGGGCCGAGGGGCCCCCTTTTTATGCCGGTTTTTTCTTCCATGCTCTACGGGGCCACCGAGCCGGCGGAGGTGGTCAAGCGGCACAACCGCTTCGTCGCCGGGGTCCGCCGTCCCGACGGCGCGGCGCTGGACGTCCACCTTCCCAACTCGGGCCGCCTGCCGGAGCTAACGACGCCGGGGCTCCCCTGCCGCCTCGTGCGTCACGGCGGGACGAGAAAGTACCCGATGAGCCTGGTCGCCGTTTTTTTCAAGGATAATTGGGTCCTGGTGGATACCCACGCCACGAATGTCGTCGCCGGAAAATTACTACGCTTTGGTGACCTGCCCGGACTGGACGGCTACCCGGAGGTCCGGGGGGAGGCGGTTTTCCGTCCTCCGGGGAGCGCCGGGCCAGTGAAAGGGCTTCCCCGCTTTGACTTCCGCCTCACCGGGCACCCGACCAAGCCGGAGCTGTGGCTGGAGGTCAAGAGCGTTACCCTGGCCGAGGGCGGCAAGGCGCTCTTCCCCGACGCGGTGACAAGCCGGGGGGCGCGGCACGTGCGCGAATTGGGCAAGATTGCGGCGGGCGGGGGAAGGGCGGCGGTCCTGTTCCTGGTGCAGCGGGCCGACCCGGAAAAATTCGCCCCCAACGACGCCACCGACCCGGCCTTCGGCGACGAGCTGCGCCGGGCCGTGGAAAAGGGGCTCGAGGTACACGTCTGGCGGCTCGCCGTCGAGGTGGCCGATGAACCGCCGCACCCGTTGACCTTCAGCCTGACCGGGAGGCTCCCCGCCGACCTCGGCCGCTGACCCTCGTGAGCCGCAGGAGCGTTCCCCTTTGAGGGATGTGGCAGGGTGGCGGCGTACCCCCTCTCCCTTCCAGGGA
>MFAF01000020.1:1881-5321 GCA_001774505.1 Candidatus Coatesbacteria bacterium RBG_13_66_14
TTTTCGGGGATGCCCTCGGCGATGGAGATCATTTCCTGGAAAATGCCCTCGGCCTGCTCCGGGGTTGCAAAGGCCACCAGCTCCACCTTGTTGAACTGGTGGGTACGCACGAGGCCTCGGGTGTCGCGCCCGTAAGTTCCGGCCTCGCGGCGGAAGTTGGCCGTGACCGCCGTGCAGCGCCGCGGCAGCTCCCCCTCGGCGAAGGTCTCGTCCCGGCCCAGGTTCACCAGCGTCACCTCGCTGGTGGGAATCAGGTAGAGATCGTCGTCGGCCAGCTTGTACACGTCGCCCATGAACTTGGGGAGCTGGGAGCTGGTGAAAAGGGACTGGGCGTTGACGAGGTACGGGGTGAGGACCGGCTCGTAGCCGTGCTGGGCGGCGTTGGCGAACATCCAGGTCAACAGCGCCCACTCGAGGAGGGCGGCCTCTTTCCTGTAAACGGCGAACCCCGCGCCGGAGAGTTTCGACGCCGCCTGGAAATCCAACAGCCCCAGACGTTCCGCCAGCTCCACGTGGTCCTTGGGCTCGAAGCCGAAGTCGGGCGACTCGCCGCCGGTCCTCAGCTCCTTCGCGTCCCCGGCGTCCCGGGACACCGGCACCCGCGGGTCGGGCAGGTTGGGCAAGCCGAGGAGTTCGTCATCGAGCTCGGCCTTGAACTCCTTCTCCTGAAGCTCGAGGTTGGCGAGCTCGACCTTGAGGACGCCCATGCGCTCGACGGCCTCGGCGCATTTCTCGCCCGCCTTCTTGGCCTGGGCGATGGCCTCGCCGATTCCGTTGCGCTCGGCGCGGATTTCCTCGACGCGCTGGAGGACCTGGCGCCAGGCCGCGTCCAGCGCCAGGAGCCGCTCGAGGGAGATTTCCGGGTCGCGGGTTTTCAGGCGCTCCTCGGCCTCGTTGGGGCTGGTGCGCAGGTAGCGTAAATCGAGCATTGTCTCCACTTCCGTCAGTATCTTTACGGAAAGGGATTTTAACATCGGCTTAGTTCAAAGGGTAGATTATCCCTACGCGATTCTACGATAACAAAAGGCCGAGGTGACCCCCGACCTTTTGTAGAGTTGTACTCGCTTTACTCTACCAATCAAGCGAGTCTGAAGCAGAAATCGGTGATCCATTGCTATAGCTTTCGATAATTACTGTGACGCCGTGGTGGTATTTTTTCTCCACCAGGAAAAAGGTTTTTTGAAGGTCATAGCCTTGAACGCCTTGGTTAAATAGGGTATATGGACCTTCACTAGTTTCGCTAGTGCCTCCACCGTAAATGTAGAAATATACAGTTACGTTATCGGCGAGCAAATTCCCGCTGCAGTCAGCGTATACATCTGCATAGATATTACCACCACTTTCGTAAACATGAACGCTTAAACTGCCAGTTGCAGCAATGATACTTGGAGTTGTTAAAAACACGAGAAGCGCAACTAGCAAAATTTTAGTGGCTTTCATCTTCCTGCCTCCGCGGTTAGTTTTTTCTAGTGCTGGAACCATAATTATAAAAGTTCACTATAAAACAAAAAAACAAAGGAATGTCTAATAAAATAATTCTATTTATTCAGGTGGAGCCTCAGACAAAGCTGCTATGCTTGATACCAAAACTAGGGCAAGAAAAGGGCCCAATATCCACCACATCCAGCCGTCATCACTTTTAGTTACTTCTGTTACAGGTCGCGCAGTTGGAACTTGAATCAAGTTCACTTTTAAAGGTTGATTTGTACCAGACGCTATCAGCAGTTGCCTAGTTATTTCGTAGAACCCATCCTTCACAAAACGAAATGTGTGTTCGCCGGGTTTTAAAGTAGAGGATAATGACGTATTTCCCGCGGGTATACCATCTATATATACTGAAGCACCAGCAGGTATTGAACTGATATTAATAGTCCCATCTGCTTGCGTGTTCTCCTTCTTAGTTAAATCCCATGCTAGTTCTTTGCATTTGGATGCGAGTTCATCCAGGTTTGTGACTATTACTGATTTTCCGAGTGAGGCTAAACCGGTGGATACATTTATTACTCTTATAGAGAGGGTATATGTGTTTCCGATTTTAGAAAGACTACCAACACCGATAAACTCTACACCAAGAATTGCCCCTGCTTCTGCAATAGTTGTATCATCGATTAAACCGCTCAACTGTAAGGAATGCTCTTCGAGTAGTTTATATAATTGCCCTCTTTCTACAACTTGGAATGCGCACGTATTAATTATTTCTGTTCGTAGTATCTCACTGGCTGCAATTGCTATTACATCTTCGCAGCCAACTGGTTCCAAATCAACAATCGCCATCGTCGGCAATGTTTCCGCCAACACTGAATAGGTATAAGTGCAGAGGATTAATAAAACGAGAATCTTTTTCATAATTTAGTATTCCCTTTTCACGTAAAGTAAACCTTACCCACCCACAGATGTCAAGGATAATTTACAGCAAAAAATCACCGGGGTTAAGCCCAGTGAAATCTAGTTGATTTAGTGTATTATCCGGTTCTGTTCACGCTACATGCGTAATTTTTTCCTAAACATCCCGCCGTCTCAGTGGTACGCGGGCGGAGTGGCCGGGCCGCGGCATTTGAAGGCGCAACGCTCCACTATCCCCAGCAGATGATCAACGACGGCGGCGTCGTGCCCCGCGGCGACCAGTGCCCCCCGGTCCATCCCCCGTTCCGCGAAATCGAATAGAATCCGGTCCGCCTCGAGGTAGCGCATCCCCAGCTCCCCCTCGTCGGTCTGCTTCGGCCAGAGGTCTGCGGAGGGCGCCTTGGCGATGACCCGCTCCGGCAGGCCGAGGATTTTGGCCAGCTCCCACACCTCGGTCTTGTAGAGCTCGGCTAAAGGATTGAGGCCGCAGGCGTCGTCGCCGTGGAGGGTGGTGTAGCCGAGCAGCGCCTCGGTTTTGTTCCCGGTGCCCAGGACCAGGGCGGGGATCGCCGAGGAGCGGTCGAAGAGGATAATCATCCGCACGCGGGCCTTGACGTTGCCCCGGCGGACGCGGGCGTCGGGCGGGATTTTTTCAAAGATCGGCGCGCAGAAGGAGGTGATGTCCACCCGCTCGCACTTTATTCCCAGTTGGTCGCAGACCAGGCGGCCGTCGGCCTCGGAGGCCGGGTCGCTCTCGGCGTGGGGGAGAAGAAGCGCGTTGACGTTCCCCACGCCGAGGGTTTTCGCGGCCAGGGCGGCGCTGACGCCCGAATCCACCCCGCCTGACACGCCGAGGACCACCCCGGAGAACCCCGCCCCGCGGACGTAGCCCGCGACCCAGCCGGCCAGGTCCTCCGCCAGCTTTTTGTAGTCGCGTTGGAAGCGTCTATCGAGAACCACCGCTCACCTCGCGCAAGTTTTTGTACAGCCGGGCGAATTCCTCCAGGGAGAGTTCCTGGGCCCGGCGTTTTCGATCGATCCCGGCCCGCTCGAGGACCTCCATCCACTCCGGTTTCGTCAACTCCAGCCCGCCCATC
>MFAF01000020.1:5330-7739 GCA_001774505.1 Candidatus Coatesbacteria bacterium RBG_13_66_14
CCGAGCTGCTTGCGGCGCCGGGCGAAGGCGGTCCGGACGAAATCAAAAAAAGTTACCTCGTCGGCCACCTCCACCGGCGGTACCTCCCGCCTGCGGAAGACGACCACCGCCGAATCCACCCGGGGCTGGGGGGAGAAGCTCCCCGCTTTTACCTTGAAGGCGGTCCCGGTCTCCCAGTGGTAGGCGACGTACGCCGACAGCGAGCCGCGGGCCGAATCGCCCGGGCGGGCGGTCAGGCGGGCGGCGAACTCGCGCTGGAACATGAGCACGGCCGCGGCGTATCGGCGCTCCCCGGTGGCCCGCTGGACGATTTTGGACGAAACCGCGTAGGGGATATTGCCCACGAGCCAGAGAGGCCCCGGCCCCGGCGGCTCGTAGTCGAGAAAATCGCCCTCCACCACGGCGAAGCGCGGTCGGGCGGCGAGCCGTTCGTTCAACTTGCGGGCCAGGTCGCCGTCGAGCTCCACGCCCGTGTAGGCGGACGCCTTCTCCACCAGGAACCCCGTCAGCGCCCCACGGCCGGGGCCTATCTCGACCACGGGCACGCCCGACGGCACCAGGGCGGCGATTCGGCGCGCCGCCCGGTCGTCTCGCAGGAAATGCTGGCCGAGCCTGGGTCGTCCGACCATCGCGCGTTAACCGCTCCCGCGGCGGCGCCGCGCGAGAGGCTCGATCACCAGCCGGTCCACGAGGACCAGCCCGACCATCACGGCCAGGGCGACGACGACGCGCGGGGAGAAGGCGGCGGTGAGGAGGCGTAAAACGCCGCCGACCAGGGGGTAGGCGACCAGCCCGACCAGCGCGACGGCGAGGAGCCATCCACGCGCGCCGTGGTCCGGTCGCGGGTCGCGGAAGAGCCACACGCCGAGTTTTCCCCAGCTCGCGTACCGTCCGCCCGCCGCGCCCACCAGGACCCAACGCAGGGTCAGCGGGAGGGTGAGCACGGCCCACGCGCCGTAAATCCAAGCCCACACCGGGTCGGCCATCTGGTCGGGCCGCAGGTACGCCAGGATGAAATAACCGGCGAAGGCCAGGAGCAGGAGCTCCAGGGCGCGCAGGACGCCCGGCGTCACCGGCCCCACCGGAACCTCCGCCGTTTCCCGGACATTATTCGCCACGCCGCCTCCCGGATTGCTGCTCCGAAGATTATAGCACTCCGCCCGCGCGGGGGAAACCATCACTCGCCGGGAGCCTCGACGCAGGCGCCGAAGGTGAAGGCGTACAGCCCGAAACCGTCGCCCGTGGCGTACAGGGCCAGCTCACGATCGGCGTACGTCGGCGCGTCGAGGAGGCGGTACATCCGCCCGGCGTCAACCTCCACGAAGCTGCTCCCCTCCTCGTCCCACTTAACGTCGGCTCCGGCGTCATCCTTTGCGACCGGCATGCCGTCCACATCCACGTACACGCGGTACGATCCGCCCAGCTCGGGGTGGAGCACAGCGTTGACCTCGGTGGCCCGGCAGCGGATGACGACGCGGTCGCCGGGGGGATCGGCCAGGGAGACGTGTAGCAGCCGGCCTTCCTCCACGCGCCAGTCGCCCTCCAGGTAGGCCCGGTGCACGTCGTGCGGGGTCATCGGTTCGTAGCGGGCCTCGCGGTCCATCTCCACCGCGTGGCCGTAGCGGCCGCGCGCGTAGCCGGCGTAGAGTTCTGGCGTGGCCGGGAAGCAGACGGCGCCGGGCCGGTCGTGGGGGTTCACCGGCTCCATAATAGGCGGCAGTTCGACGCCCGGGTTCAGCTCGGCGATTTCCTCCTGAATTACCTCCTCGGTTTTCCCGTACCCGCCCTCGCCGATGTGGTCGTGGATTATCACGCCTTCGGGATTGATTAGAATTTTCCGCGGCCACCAGTTGTTGGCGTAACGGCGCCAGAGCTCGAAATCGTTGTCCAACAGGACCGGCCAGTCAATCCCCAGCTCCTCCACCGCGCGCTCCACGTTCTTGCGCTCGCGGCCGAACCCGAACTCGGGGTCGTGGACCCCGATGATGACCAGGCCGAGGTCACCGTAACGGCGGTTCCACTCCCGCAGGTAGGGCAGGGTGCGCAGGCAGTTGACGCAGGTGTACTCCCAGAAATCCACCAGGACGAGCCGCCCGCGCAGGGCTTCCATGGTCAGGGGCTCGGAGTTGATCCAGCGTTCCGGGCCGTAGGTCGGTATTTCCGGGGCGAGGTTGCCGGGCATGGGTTCTCCTTCGGTCTCGGCCGCGCCGCACGTGAGGGTCGCGGCAAGGGCCAGCGCGAGGGGCAGGACGGTTTTCAATTTCACGGTGCGCCTCGTTTCGTTGGTTGTTTAGTAATACGATAGGATTATAGTGTTAATAATTCCCCCTCGCCAAAATTATTGCCGGCGCGGATTCCTTGACGCAAACCGCCGCCCTGCAATATGATAGCGTCGGGACTCGACCGAAA
>MFAF01000021.1:0-7086 GCA_001774505.1 Candidatus Coatesbacteria bacterium RBG_13_66_14
GTCCGTCGGGGCCGAGGCGAGGGCCCAGGTCTCCAGCAGGCCGCCGGAGATGTCGGGACGGCCCATCACCAGCACCCGCGCGCCCGGGTCCACCGCGCCCGCCGGGATCTCCAGGGTCGCCGGCGCGTCGCGGCCAACCACGCCGCCGTCATCGCCGATGTTCGCCTGGGAAAGAACCCCCTCGAAGGAGGTCGTCCCGATGTTGCCGCCCAGGTCGCTCGCCGTCACGTCAATGTCCGCCGTGCCGTCGTATTCGGGGAGCGTCCAGAAGGCGGTGTAGATGGCGGGGCCGTCGTCCCAGGTGCGGAATGTGGTGTCCCCGTTCTGGAAGCCGTTGAGCTCCCAGAAATGGGTGTCCACCGGGTCGCCCTGGGCGTCCACCTCGGTGAAGTGGACGTCGTAGCGCGGGCTGCAGAAGAGCCGCTCGTTGGGGGTGGCGATGAACTCGATGTGGGAGGTGAGGCCGGGGATCCTGGCCAACTGGAGCGCACCCCCGCTTGACGGGAGGAAGCTCGGGCCGTCACGGTCCGAGGAGTCCACGGCCTCGATCCGGACCAGGAACTGCAGGTTCGAGCCCACGTCGCGGCGGATGTAGGGGACGAAGGCCACCTCGTGGTAGTCGTTGGCGTCGTTGACGCGGATGATCCCGTTGTCGCCGAAGATGTTCATCTTTGTCGAGAGGTCGTCGGAGGTCTGGTCGGCGTGCTGCTGGGCGTCGTTCTGCATCAGGATGTAGGCGCCGCCCCAGAACTTGGAATCCTCCTCGTTGGAGGGATGACCCTTGAAGGCGTAAACCATGTCCTCGGTGATGGGGCCGAGCTCGATGACGTGCATGTAGACCGAGGCGAGGCCGTCGGGGCAGCCCATGACGTTCAGGTCCTCGTTGTTCATGTCTACTTCGACCCCGTTGACGACCTGGTTCCCGTTGAACTCCCGGGTGCCGTCGGGCGCGATGTCGTTGATCTGGTCGTACGCCACGGCGCTTCCTTCGGGCGGGAAGTAGTAATCGCCGAAGGTGTGTCCGCCCACGTTGAAATCGTCTATGTAGAAGAAACCGTTGTTGTTGGCCGAGTTGCCGCTGCGGGCCGCACTGCGCTGGCCGGTGAACCAGTTCCAGTTGATGAACTCGCCGAAGGCGTAAGCCAGGCCGCCCATGTCGTCCTCGAACTCCATGTCGGAATAGACGTTGCGGAATAGCTGGTCGTACCCGTCGTTGAAGTCGTACTCGGTCCCCTCGGCGGTGCGCTGCTCGTAGTTCTCCCAGATCATGGTGATGGCGTTCTTCTGATCCTCCTGGGTCTCCATGTAGGTGCGCAGCGTCTCGTCCTCGTAGAACAGACTCTCGATGTAGTGGTTCCAGATGGTGCCGTTGTACCAGGAGAGGCCCTCCTGGCGGGTGAGGCCGATGTGGGGCGTCAACATGAAGGCGCCGATGCGGCCTCCCTGGTAGTCGTTGGCCAGGGGGTAGGCCCGCTCCTCGCTCCAGACCGAGGTCTTCTCCTTGTGGTGCGTGGCGCTGTCCACGTCTATGCCGCCCTGGACGCCGTGGTGCAGCTCATGGGCGGCGGTGGTCTTCTCCTCGTCGGTCACGGAGTCGGGATCCACGGTGTTGCGGAATGCCATGTGGAAGCTGGTGTCGTCCTCGGGGGTCGGCTCGTAGTAGTAATCGTACTGGCAGTAGGCCATGACGCCGCCTTCCAAGCCGTCCTCGCCCATGTTGCGGAAGTAGGCGTCGAAGCGTTCCCAGTCCGCCTGAATGTCGCCGTCACAGTAGCCGTAGTCGGCGCCCACGGGATACCAGCTACCGTCCTTGACCGGGTAGTCGAAGCCCAGCCAGTCCTCGTCGGTGAAGAGGGCGAGGGCGGTCTCGAGGCCTTCGGCCACCAGCTCGACGATGTCGGGGACGCCGTTGCTGTCGTCATCCTCGGGATACCACAGGGAGTGGGGTCCCACCCCGGCCCACCACATGCGGAAGTTGCCCTCGGGGGTGTCCCAGTGGTGGATTTCGGGATCGGGGATGTCGTAGCCGCGGATTGCGCCGGGAGGGGCGTCCTCGGTGGGCCGACCGAGATAGAGCTGGGCGTCGGCCAGCTCGGCCTCGTCGAAGAGACCCTTGAGGACGCACATGTTGGCGTCGTAAATAAGCATGGTTCCGCAGACGCCGGCCAGGCTGTCCGAGCCCCGGTAGGCGTCGGGGATGCGGTCGGCGTCGCCGAAGGCGAGGTAGAGCTTGTAGAGGGCGTAGTCGGTGTAGACGAGCTCACCCCGCTCGTAGGCCGACCCGATCAGCTCGAGGGTTGTCGGCGGGCTCGCCGTGTTGGCGAAGGCACCGGCCGCCAGAGCCAAGGCGATCAGAATGGCAAGGCCTTTGGTTCGCATTGAAAATCCCCTTTCTTGGAATAACCGAAATGGGAACGATACGGAAACTTCCCGGCGACCCCGGCTTCACCCCGGGAGGCGAAGTCCGGTCACCAGCGGTCGAAAGAGGGTAAGACGAAGTGCAGAGAATTCCATCCGGCATTTTACCACTAACATTCAAGGCGCGTCAAGGAGCCGCCCCCCGGATGTGGGGTTTTCTGAATCCGGGCGGGGAATGGTTATTATCGGGGTTTCGGGGCGGGAACACCCCGTTCCGGCGCCCAAAATCCCCAAGGTCGGGGCGCCTGAATTTTAAGGTAAAATAGACCTTTACCGCTCCACTCGGGGGGTGCAATGAGTTTCTCCGGATACGTGAGGCTGGCGCGGCCCTTCACCCTGCTGGCGCCATTCTTCGGTTTCGTCTGTTTCGCCCTGGTAGCCGTGGGCTCCCCCGTGGGCGGCGAGGTCGGGCTTACCTGGGGCCTGGCCCTAAAAATTTTCACGGGCGCCCTGGCCGCCGCCACCCTCAACATGGCCTCAAACACGGTGAACCAGATCTTCGACCGGGACATAGACGCGGTGAACAAGCCGACACGGCCCCTGGTGACCGGCGAGGTGGCCCTCCGGGGGGCGGCGGCGGCCTGCATCGCGTTCTACCTCGCGGCGATCGGGCTGGCGCTCCTGGTCAACCTGCGGTTTTTTATCATCGTCCTGGTCACCTGCCTCGTGACCTACTCCTACTCGGGCCCCCCATTGAGGACGAAGCGCAACGCCTTCGCGGCCAACTTCACCATGGCGCTGCCCCGGGGGGGGCTCCTGGTGATAGCGGGCTGGAGCGCGGTCAAGGATATCTGGTTCGCCGAGCCCTGGTTCATCGCCGCCGTGTTTTTCCTCTTCATCCTCGGCGCCTCGACGACCAAGGACTTCGCCGACATGGAGGGGGACGCCCGCTACGGCTGCCGGACCCTGCCGGTCATCTTCGGGGTGCGCCGGGCGGCGTGGATGATCGCGCCCTTCTTCGTCGTCCCCTTCGGGTGCGTGTACCTCGGACTGGCCCTGGGCGTCCTCGAGGGCGACGCGACGGCCCTTTCCATCCTGGCCGCAATCCTCGTCCTCTGGGGGGCGTTCATCGTTAGCCTCATCCTGCGGGACCCGAACCGCCTGGCCACGGAGAGCAACCATCCTTCGTGGAAGCACATGTACCTGCTCATGGTGGTGAGCCAGATCGGCTTCGCCGTCAGCTACCTGGTGTGAAAAAGTGAAGACAGGATAATGAACAAGGGGTTAAAACCCCTTGTCTCCCCTTGTCTCCCCTTGCCTCCCATCGCCTCCATAGTGCCGATATGGCACGCCGCGGGGGCGGGGCGACTTAATGGCAGGTGAGCGGCCGGAGCGCCTCCGTGGATTCCGGGCGCTCCAGGGCCGCGATGCGCCACATCCGGCGGGACGGCCGCGTGAGCGCGGGGCTGGTACGGTAATTGCGTTGAACCACGGGCGAGGTGAGGGCGATGCGCACCGTGCTTCTGGCCGACGACAACCGCGAATGCCGCGATTCCCTGGCGCGGATGCTGAAACGCTGGGGCTGCCGTTTCCTGCCTGCCGTGGACGTCGCCGAGGCGCTGTGGCTTCTGGATCATACCCTGGTGGACCTCGCCATCCTGGACCTCGAGATGCCATTCGGGGGCGGACTTTCGGTGCTCCACCGGATTCGCGTCAGCCAGCCCGGCCTCCCGGTGCTGATGCTGACCGGATCGGCGACCCGGGAGTCGCTCCTGCGCGCGTACGCCGCCGGCGCCTACGGATTTCTCCCCAAGCCGGTGAGCGTGAACCTCCTGCGGCAGTTGCTCGCCGAGGTCCTCACCACCCACATGCCGGCTCCGGTTCGGATGGGAACCGTTTTCGTCTACGGACCGGCTAAAGAAGGGACCGATAATGCGTAAAGCCGCCTTCGCGCTCGTTATCCTCCTCGGGCTCGTCCTCTCCGCCCAGGCCCTGGATTCCAGGGACATCCTGGCCCTCCTGAACGCCGGGGCCCGGGACGACGTCCTGATCGGCGCCATCTTGAAAACCGGCTCCAAGCCCATGTTCACCGCCCAGGAGGTCGTCCTGGTGGACGACGAGTACCGCGTGGACGCACAGCTCATGTACCTGTGCCTCCAGGGTGAGCCGCTCTCCCGGGACCACGTGATAAACCTCGCCCGCATAGACTTCGACGAGGACTACTTCATCAAGCTCATCTCCTCCCCGGGGATTGGCTTCAAGGTCGAGACCGACGACTACATGGTCTACCGCAACCTGGACATGGACGAGGACGTGCAGCGGGCGCTGATGGCCGCCAAGCCGGTCGGCGTGGTGGATGTCGCGGAGACGCCGGATAAGGTCAACCTCAACATCGTCATCACCGGCGACGACTACCAGGCCGGCAGCGGCAAGACCATCTACTTCTACATCCTCTTCGACGGGAACGTGCTGCGCGAGGTGGTGGACGACAAGATAGACACCATCATCGGCTCGGCCCGGTACAACAAGTTCATCTTCACCAGCTACACCGAGATGGTGGATCCGGGGTCGCACACGATCGCCGTGGCGCTCGTGCCCACGGACCGCGGCAAGCCCTCCCAGAGCGATATTAATTCCAACATCCTCTTCACGAAGAGGATGGAGTTCAGAGAGGGCTTCAACCAGCTCAACCTTCAGTGCCGGCTGGTTCCGGGGACGGAGACCTACGAGCTCTTCGAGCGTTAAAAAAATACCCCGCGGACGGATCCGCCGCCGGCGGGGTCGGCGAACTAGACGAGATACCGGAGGAAACACCCGTGTCCAAAGTAATCGGAATAGACCTGGGGACGACCAACTCCTGCGTGGCGGTGATGGAGGGCGGCGAGCCCACCGTCATCCCCAACGCCGAGGGCGGCCGCACCACCCCCAGCGTCGTCGCCTTCACCAAGGATGAGGAGCGCCTGGTGGGCCCGGTCGCCAAGCGGCAGGCCATCACCAACCCCGACAACACCGTCTCCTCGATCAAGCGTTTCATGGGCCGCAAGTTCGAGGAGGTCTCCGAGGAGATAAAGACCGTCCCCTTCAAGGTGGTCAAGGCGAAAAACGGCGACGCCCACGTCCGGATCGGCGACCAGACCTACACCCCGCCGGAAATCTCGGCCATGATCCTGCAGAAGATGCGGCAGACGGCCGAGGACTATCTGGGCGAGAAGGTGACCAAGGCCGTCGTCACCGTGCCGGCTTACTTCAGCGATTCCCAGCGTCAGGCCACCAAGGACGCGGGGAAAATCGCCGGCCTAGAGGTCCTGCGCATCGTCAACGAGCCCACGGCGGCCTCCCTGGCCTACGGCCTGGACAAGGGCGCCGAGCACAAGACCATCGCCGTCTTCGACCTGGGCGGCGGCACCTTCGACGTCAGCGTCCTCGAGCTCGGCGACGGCGTCTTCGAGGTCAAATCAACCAACGGCGACACCCACCTGGGCGGCGACGACTTCGACAAGCGGGTCATAGACTGGCTCGCCGACGAGTTCAAGAAGAAGTACGGCATTGACCTGCGCTCCGACAAGATGGCGCTCCAGCGCCTCAAGGACGCCGCCGAGAAAGCCAAGTGCGAGCTCTCCACCGTCACCGTCACGCCCATCAACCTGCCCTTCGTCACCGCCGACGCCTCGGGGCCCAAACACCTGAACGAGGAGCTCTCCCGGGCCAAGTTCGAGTCCCTGGTGGACGACCTGATCGAGCGCACCGTGGGGCCGTGCAAAAAGGCCATGTCGGACGCCGGCCTCAAGCCCGCCGACATCAACGAGGTGATCCTGGTCGGCGGCTCCACCCGCATCCCCGCCGTGCAGGCCAAGGTCAAGGAGCTCTTCCAGCGCGAGCCGCACAAGGGCGTCCACCCCGATGAGGTGGTGGCCGTGGGCGCCGCCATCCAGGCCGGCATCCTGGCCGGAGAGGTCACCGACATCCTCCTGCTGGACGTCACCCCGCTCTCCCTGGGCATCGAGACCCTGGGCAGCGTCTTCACCCGGCTTATAGACCGCAACACCACCATCCCGGTGCACAAGAGCCAGATTTTCACCACCGCCGAGAACAACCAGACCACGGTGGAGGTCCACGTCCTGCAGGGCGAGCGCGAGATGGCCATGTACAACAAGACCATCGGCCGCTTCCACCTCACCGGCATCCCCCCGGCCATGCGCGGCGTGCCGCAGATCGAGGTCTCCTTCGACATAGACGCCAACGGAATAGTCAAGGTCTCGGCCAAGGACCTGGCCACCGCCAAGCAGCAGGAGATAACCATCACCGCCTCCAGCGGGCTCACCGACAGCGAGATTGACCAGATGGTCAAAGACGCCGAGACCCACGCCGACGAGGACCGGAAGAAGCGCGAGGAGGTGGACCTGCGCAACCAGGCCGATTCCGCCGTCTACGGAGCGGAAAAGCTCTTGAAGGACATGGAGGGCAAGGTCCCGGCCGACGACAAGGCCAAGATCGAGGCCGCCATGGGGCGGGTCCGCGAGGCGCTCAAGGGCGACGATATTACCGAGGTCCGGTCGGCCATGGAGGGGCTCAACGGCGCGCTCAACGAGCTCTCCGCCAAGCTCTACCAGCAGGCCGGCTCGCAGCAGGGCCAACCGGGCGGCGGCGGCGGTCAGCCGGGCGGCGAGCCCGCGGGCGACGGCGCCGGGAACAAAGATGACGTCGTAGACGCCGACTACGAGGTCCTCG
>MFAF01000021.1:7239-10632 GCA_001774505.1 Candidatus Coatesbacteria bacterium RBG_13_66_14
TTGTGACATGCCAGAGTGTGTCAAAGCACTAAACCGTTATCTCCAAGTGGAGTAAGTAATGGATACTATACTTACATACCTCAAAGAAATCCTCCCACCGAGTGGGTTCATTCTGATTGTTGTACTTCTCCTTTTTTTCCCAGAGAAGATCGAGAAGTGGTCCGCCCTCCTATGGAAGTTACTCAATAAACTTGGTGGTCTCTTTCGTATCGCCCACAAGCGCTATGTGAAGCACGACCTTCAGAGTCGAGTGAACGAATTTGTAAAACAGATGAGACGCGATGTCCCCGGTATATCGAACGAGGCTCTTCGTGTTGAATGGGTCAACCCTGACATGCCACGGTCTATGTTCATCGATAAGGGTCATGTCGTTCTTCGACTTAGACGCGAAGACCCCGCGGATCATAACTTCGTTCATGGGGCGTACATGTTCGTCTCAACGAGCCTACTGCGAAAGACGAAGCGCTATTTATCTCCGTCTCAGCGTGAAGCCGTCGATCTTTACGTTTGCACGAAGCTTTTCGAGAGGGAGAAGCCCTCAATCCTCGGTGTTTTCCTCGACGAGTACCTCCACCCGAAGACCGAAAACCCCAAGTCCAAGACTTCTGTCCTTCTTGACGACTTCACGATCATCGACCGAGGCGGATTGTTTTTCTCGCTCTTTCTCCAAGAGTTGGGTTACCTCGGCGAGAAAGTGTTCGGTCGCAGACGAGACGACCTGATCAATACCGAGGTCAATGACCTCATCGGATTTCTAAAACCCATCGCCTCTCGAAGGATCGGCGACGAGAGCGATCTCAACTTCAAAAGGGTATACTGCCGCCTAGGGATTGTCATTATAGGCAAACCTTCGGTGCTACTCGTATCGCTTCATCCTTATGTCACGTACATTCGGTATCAGCTCGTAAATCAAAACATTGAGACAATTTACATCTTGTCCCGCGCGGAGAACCACGAAAAGATCGACAAAATCTGCGAGGAGTTCTCGCGTGACTACGAGTATGTTCGCCGTCTACGGTTCACGCGATATCTCGAATATAGCGACCGGCGCGAACGGACGCAGCAATACCTCGCGGTACTCAGAAGGCGCGGCGTCGGCGTGTTTCAACCTTCCGCGGCGTAGCTCGGATGCTGATGCACAACGAGCCGCTGAAGCTGACGGCCGCGGCCTTCTCGCGGGCTAGGGTGAGGGGTTCCTTAGCGGGGGCGGGTCGGCGGGCCCGCCCTTCGACCGACCTGAAGGTACGGGTGGAAATAATCTATACTGAATGAAACTTGGCCGGGTCCGAGACCCCTACCAATTCCACCTCCCTCAAAGGCGGAGCCATGCAGCAGGAGATTCGCGGCGCCCTGATGAAGGCGATCCAGGACACCAAGGGCGCGTTCGCCACCGTCCTCTTCGAGATGACCGGCATCATGGTGGACAAGGTGGACATCAGCGGCCGCTTCAACGTGGACCACGCCGCCATGTCCTACATCGGCGTCCTCCTGGCCGCCCGGAAGGCCTCCCTGGACTCCGGCGGCGACGGCGTAATCGCCAACATCATCGTCTCCTCGAACATGACCCACGTCGTCTTCGCCCCCGTGTCGGAGAACTACCTGGTCGGGATGGGGGTCTTCCTCGGGGGCAACCTGGGCCAGGCGCTTCTCACGATGCGCCGCCTGAAGGAATACCTCGGACCCCTCATCGAGGGACATGGAGAAGAAACCAAAGCCTGAGCCGGCGGATATTGGCGAACCGTCCGCCCCGGAGCGTGACGTGGAAGCCCCGGTGACCGTAAACCCGGAGCCGAGTCCGCCCACGCCCGAGGAGGAGCTGGTTGAGCTAAAGGATAAGTACCTCCGCCTGGCCGCCGATTTCGACAATTTCCGCAAGCGCAGCCTGGCGCAGGGGCACCTGGTCCGCGCCGAGGCGTTCCGGACAATCTTGTCCTCGATTCTGCCGGCGGTGGACGACCTGCACCTCGCCGCCGCCCACGACACCGCCGACGAGGCCTACCGCGCCGGTATAGTAAAGGTCATCGAGAAGCTGGACGCCGCCCTGGCCGCCGTGGGGGTGGAGCGGATGGACCCGATGGGCCGGCCGTTCGATCCCCGCTTCCACGAGTGTCTGGCGGTCCGGCCCGCCCCGGACGCCGAGCCCGGCACCGTAATCGCTGTCCACGCCCAGGGCTACCTGTGGGGCGAGGTCGTCCTGCGCCCGGCGCAGGTGGTCGTGGCCCAGGCCCCGCCGGAAGACGTGAAAGAATAGGAGTAAAGATGCCTTTTTCTGAGAGAAGTGGCTACAAACCCATTAGATCTGCTCTACAAAGGGAGTCAGTAGATGAAAGGTTACGAATAAAATTGTGGAATGCTTTTTTTAGATACTTCATCTGGAGATCAGACGAAACTACAAGACGTGCATCATTTATTATTTATTGGTGCGAATATTTCAACAATCCAATCAACGCATTTCCTTATGACTATGTCTATAAACTTAGAGAGCACATAATTAATAATGAATATCCTTCTTTCATCAAATATGTTCAAAAATATTTTAATGAATGCAAATGGTACGAATTATACGATATTATTGAATTTACATTTTCAAAGCCAACACCTTTGTTAGAAGAAAATGACTTAAATTCGTTTAAAGATGAGCTTAATTATATAATGCAACAAGAAATGGCTGCCTATCGTATAGTTGGCAATCAAGTAGTTGAAATATCAGATGATGCTGAAATTAAACCTATTGAGGAATGTTTGAAGGTTACAAGGGAATTGAAAGGACCTTTCATTCACTTAAACACCGCCTTGAAATACCTTTCCAATTTAGAAGATCCGGACTTTCGTAACTCCATCAAAGAATCCATCAGTGCGGTTGAATCCATTGCTAACATGTTGACCGGCACAAAGAGTAATACTCTTGATTCAGCATTGAAAATGCTAGAGAAACGAAAATTATTCCACCCAGCTCTTATACAAGGTTTTTCTAAAATCTATGGCTACACATGTGACGCTGAAGGAATACGTCATTCATTGCATGATGAGCCAAACCTTACATTGGCTGACGCCAAGTTTATGCTGGTGGCTTGCTCGGCATTCATCAACTATTTAATTAGCAAAGCCGCTGATAAAGGAATTAGCTTGGGGTGATCGTTGCAGAGAGCTTCTGATGGCTAAGGATTTTTACCAGATTCTGGGCGTCCCCGAGAACGCCACCGAGGCCGACATCAAGCGCGCCTACCGCGAGCTGGCCAAGAAGTACCACCCCGACCGCAACAGCGGGAACGCCGACGCGGAACGCCGGTTCAAGGAGGTCGGCGAGGCCTACTCCGTCCTCTCCGACAAGACGAAGCGGGAGCAGTACGACACCATCCGGCGCTACGGCGGCTCCTACGACCCGCGCACGGC
>MFAF01000021.1:10647-12086 GCA_001774505.1 Candidatus Coatesbacteria bacterium RBG_13_66_14
AGCTCCGCGTCCCCGCCTCGGGCGTCTGCCCCGTGTGCAAGGGCTCGGGCGGCAAGCCGGGCACGAGCTATGAAACTTGCGGCGAGTGCGGCGGCACGGGCCGCGTGACCCGCTCCCAGGGCGGCTTCGCGTTGAGCCAGACCTGCACCCACTGCCTCGGGCGCGGTGTGATTCCCGCGGAAACCTGCGCCTCGTGCTACGGCACCGGCCGCGCCCAGGGGGACACCGCCATCGCGGTGACGGTCCCCGCCGGCATCTCCGAGGACCAGAAAATCCGCATCCCCGGCCGCGGCGAGCCCGGCACCAACGGCGGCCCCCCCGGCGACCTGTACGTCCGGGTCCGCGCCAACCCCCACCCCCGCTTCCGCCGCGAAGGCTGCGACGTCTACACCGAGGAGGAGATTCCGCTGTCCGCGGCCGTCCTCGGCGGAGAGGTCTGCACCCAGACCATCCACGGCGAGGTCTGCGTCAAGGTGCCGCCGGGGACCCAGCCCGGCACCAAGCTCCGCCTCAAGCGCAAGGGCATCCATGCCGAGAAGAGCGGCCGCATCGGCGACCACTTCGTCGTCCTGGCGGTCGCCATTCCCAGGAAGCTCACCAAAAAGCAGCGCGAGCTGATCGAGGAGTTTTCGAAAACCGGCGGCTAGGCTCGCCGGGGTTGACACGCCCCGGACCCTCTGGCAAAATACGTCCGCTTCCCCCGGCGGGGAGCGGATTCGCATTCCTCGGTAGCTCAATGGTAGAGCAATCGGCTGTTAACCGATTGGTTGCTGGTTCGAGTCCGGCCCGAGGAGCCACGGGGACCCGCGAGGGCCCCCGCCTTTTTATAATCGGGGGGCGGAGTTTGACACGGGAAACGCCCCCGGATTATCCTCCGGGGTGGCTTTAATTCACCGCGGGAGACACGATGTCGAACCTCTTCACCCTCGGCGAGGCGTTGGCCATCGCCCAACGCATCGAGCTGGCCGGCGAGGCCTTCTATGGCGAGGCCCTAGAGCGGGCGGACAAGCCCGAGGCCCAGGAGCTCTTCCATTTCCTCCGGGACCAGGAGCGCGTCCACTACACCGTTTTTGGCGAGATGCTCCGGACAACCCCCGGCGGCGAACAACCGTTAGACGAGCAGACCTCGCGCTTCATGGACGCGGCGGTCCGCGACCACACCCTCACCACCGCCGAGGCGGCGAAGGGGCTGGCCGCGACGGGCGACACGGCGGCGCTCGTGGAGGTCGCCCTGGGCTTCGAGCGCGAGACGATACGCTTTTTCTCGACGGTCAAGGACGTGGCGCGGGGGATTGACCGGAACCGGCTGGAGCGGATTCTCGAGGAGGAGCGGCGGCACGTGGAACGCTTGGAGGCGTACAGGAAGACCCTGGGGAATTAGCGCTGTCAGCCGTTGCGCCTATTTGCGATGACGTAGGGGCCGACCTTCCGACCTTTAG
>MFAF01000022.1:0-3015 GCA_001774505.1 Candidatus Coatesbacteria bacterium RBG_13_66_14
GCGCATCCTGCACGGCTGCACGGGGCGGGTCATCGTGGCCGGGATGGGCAAGAGCGGTCACGTCGCCGACAAGATCGCCTCCACCCTTTCCTCGACCGGCACGCCGGCCTTCTTCCTCCACCCCGGCGAGGCGGCCCACGGCGACCTGGGGATGGTCATTTCGGGGGACGTGGTGCTGGCGGTTTCCAACTCGGGGCGGACCCGGGAGCTCCTGGACATCGTGCCTAATATAAAAAAGCTGGGCGCGCGGCTGGTGGCCCTGGTCGGCACTCCCGACTCCCCCCTGGCCCGCGAGGCCGAGGTGGCCCTCGATGCGAGCGTGGAGCGGGAGGCGTGCCCGTTGAACCTGGCCCCCACCTCCTCGACGACGGCGGCGCTGGCCCTGGGCGACGCCCTGGCCGTGGCGCTGATGGAGCTCCGCCAGTTCAAGGCCGACGACTTCGCCCGCTTCCACCCGGGGGGTCTCCTGGGCGACCGCCTGCTCTTGCTCACCGTGGACGAGGTTCTCATCACGGGAGCGCGATTCCCCTGCGTGGGGGTCGGGGCGGATTTCGCGAAAGTGGTCGGCGAGCTGGCCGACAAGAGGCAGGGCGTCACCGCCGTCGTCACCGCCGAGGGGCGGCTGGCCGGCGTCATCTCCAACGGCGACGTGCTGCGCGTCCTGGCCCAAAAACGCGACACCGCCCGTCTTTCCGCAGAGGCGATGATGAACCGCGACCCCAAGACGATACCCCCCGGGACGAGCGCCGAGAATGCCGTGGCGGTCATGGAGACCCACAACATCACCGCCCTGGTCGTGGTGGATGGCGAGCGACGGCCCCTGGGGCTGGTGCACCTCCACGACCTGCTGGGCCGGAAGACCTTCTGGCAGCAATCCGAAGGTTAGGCGGGCCGGTCCCGGTTGCACGTATCTTCCCCGACCGCCGGGTCGGTTCTTTATACGGGTCCCGCGACCGAGAAGGTAGTTCCCCATAAAAAAGACCGCCCGTGGCGGCCTTTTTCACAATGCGCGCAGACCATTAGCGAGACCCTAGTCGAACTCGTAGTCGGGGAAGATGTAGGCCATGGGGTCGGTGACGCTCCCGTCCACCAGGACCTCGTAGTGGAGGTGTGGTCCGGTTGACATGCCGGTGGAGCCGATGTCGGCGATAATCTGCCCCCGCTTGACCACGTCGCCCTCCTTGACGTGGAGCCTGGAGCAGTGCCCGTAGCGGGTCTCGTAACCGTAACCGTGGTCTATGAAGCAGGTGGTGCCGTAGCCGCCGCGGGTGCCGGCGAAGATCACCGTGCCGTCCGCGGGGGCGAAGATGGGTGTACCCCACGGCGCCACTATGTCAATGCCGCGGTGGAAATGTATGAGGCCGGTGATGGGGTGGATGCGGTTGCCCATGAAGCTGACGATGTGGCCGACCACGGGCTTGATGGAGGGCGTATGGGCGCGGATGTCGGCCTCGCGGCGGGTCCGCTCGATGGTCTGGTTCACGAGGGAAATCTCGTAGTTGATGGAGCCGGCCAGCCGCAGGGAGCGCTCGAAGTAGCGCTGCGTCGTTTCGTCCAGGGGCGAGTCGGAGATGCGGGGGAAGGAGGCGATGACCCGGCCCAGCTCCACGCCGCCGATGCCGCCCTCCCGCTCCGAATCCGGCACGAGGGGCAGGGCGTGGGCCAGCCGGGCTACGTCGTTGGCCTCCCGGATGACCGCGAGCTGCTGGTTCAGCTCGCCGATGTCCTCCTGGGCCTTGGTCAGCTCACCCTGCTGGTCCTCGTTCTCCAGCTCGAGGGTGAAGAGGTCCAGCCGCTTGCGCAGGTTGTCCGAGTAGAAGAAGAGCAGGACTATGGCCCCGACGATAACCGACACCGTTATCCAGACGAAGCGCCGGATGCCCCGGCGGTCCAGGTCCCGGTGGAAGGTGCCCAGGGCTCCGTCCCGGCAGATGACCAGGCTGAAGCGCTCCGCTTTTTTGCGTTTCTTCTTGAGGGGATGGAGCTTGAGCGTTGCGGTAGTCACGGGCTCGAACGGCTCTTTCCCCGCGGGAGGAGTTATAGGTTAAGCAGAATCAACGACAAACAAACCCAGCGTCATTGTATGGGGACGGGGTCGAACTGTCAAGGGTGATGATTATAAGTGGTTTAACGAGGGGTCTTGCCAGAGGCATAGCTCGGTTTGTCGGGGGCATAACTCGGTTTGCCGGAGGCATAGCTCGCTACGCTCGGTTCGCTCGGTTAAGCCCCTTGCCTTTCCGCTCTCCAGGAAAATCCGCCCGGTCACCTCCACCCCGACCGATGGTACAATCCCCGGATGCCCCCCTTTGAAGGCGAAAACCGCGCCATGGACCGGACCCGCAAGGCCAGAGCGATTCTCGGCGTCGCCACCGTCATCTGGGGCTCGACCTTCATCGTGCTCAAGCTCCTGTTGACCCGGGCCTCCCCGTGGCTCCTGGTCGGGGTGCGGTTCGGCCTGGCCGCGGCCGTCTGCCTCTTGATTCTCCTTTTGCGGCGGTGGCGCGTCGAGGGCAAGGTCCTCCGGCGCGGGGCCTTTTTGGGCCTTCTGCTCCTGGCGGGTTACGCCCTGCAGACCCTGGGCCTGGTACAGACCGGGGCGGGGAAGTCGGGGTTCATCACGGCGCTCTACGTGGTGATTACGCCCTTTTTTGCGTGGCCGGTGTGCGGGCGGCGGGTTCGATGGCGGGAGCTCGGCGCCGCCGCGGTCTCCCTGGCCGGGGTGTACCTTCTGGCCGACCCCTCGGGGCCGGTGAATTCTGGCGATCTGCTGACCCTGGGCAGCGCGGCCGTCTTCGCCCTCCACCTGGCCTTCATTGACCGCTGGGCGCCTTCGGAGGAGGTTGTCGGCGAACCCGAATCCGAGCTCCGCCACGAGTTCACCCTGACCACCGTGCAGATGGTCGTCGTGGGCGCGGGGGCTCTGGCGCTCTCGCCGCTCCTGGAGACGCCTCGGCTGGCGCTGGACGCGGTATCAATTCCGGCTTTTCTTTATCTCTCCCTGGCGGCGACGGTGCT
>MFAF01000022.1:3111-6004 GCA_001774505.1 Candidatus Coatesbacteria bacterium RBG_13_66_14
GGCGGTCTTCTTCGCCGAGCGGCTGCCCTGGTACGGCTACGCGGGGATGGGGCTCATCCTGGCGGCCATCCTCTGGGGCAACCGGCGGGGGGCACAGACGTGAAGCAATTTACCCCTCACCACCGGTCTGTTCCTAAATGCGATGAGGTAGGGGCCGACCTTTAGGTCGGCCCGCGGGCGACCGTGGACGGTCGCCCCTACGGGTGCGATTCGCGTGGGATGGACGTAGGGGCGGGTGTCCACACCCGCCCGTAGGTATATTCGACACCGCGCGCCCAAATGTAGGGCGGGGACTTCAGTCCCCGCCGTTTTCGGTTGTTACATGCGTGCGCGGTCAGCGGTTAACGGTTGACACAACAGGTCCTTAAATGTCCAGGTTGGCCACCTCGAGGGCGTGGGAGCGGATGAACTCCCGCCGCGGCGGCACCTGATCCCCCATCAGCACGCTGAACATCTCGTCGGCGGCGAAGGCGTCCTCCACCGTCACCTGCAGCAGCGTCCGGCTCGCCGGGTCCATCGTCGTCTCCCAGAGCTGATCGGGGTTCATCTCGCCAAGTCCCTTATATCGCTGGACGGACACCTCCCGGTTGCCGGTCCGGCGGAGGGTTTCCAGGAGCTCCAGGGGGTCGGCCAACTCGAACCGGCCCTCCTTGCCGAGATGGAGGGTGATGCCGGGTTTTTTTTGCGCCTGGAAATCGAGGCCGAACTCCTTTAAAGCGACTCGGAGCTCCTCCAGCTCGGTGGCTTCCCCCAGCTCCTCCGGCTCGTGCTTCCTCCATTCCGGTCGCTGGCCTAAAAGGTCGGCCAGCTCCTCCCCGGCCTCGGCCTTCTCCTCCAAGAGCCCCAGCTCCTGATCGGTGTAGGCGTACTCGATGTCGCCGGTCTCGAGGTCGCGCAGGTAGTAGCGCGGCAGGCGGCCGTCCCGTTCGCGGCCGAGGTAGTCCTCCACGTCCAACCCCCGGCGCTCGAGGCGGTCGAAGCACAGCTTGACCCGGCGAAGGTGTTTGGTCAAGCTCAGGAGGGCCTTCTCGTCGAGCTTGGCGCCGTTGATTTCCGCCCGTGCCCCCCGGCAGCCCAGCTCTAGGAGCAGGCGATCCATCTCCCCCTCGCTCTGCATGTAGAACTCCTCGCGGCCGCGCTTGACCCGGTAGAGCGGCGGCTGGGCGATGTAGATGTGCCCCCGCTCCAGGAGCGGCCGCATCTGGCGGTAGAAAAACGTCAAGAGTAGGGTGCGGATGTGGCTGCCGTCCACGTCGGCGTCGGTCATTATCACGATTTTATGGTAGCGGAGCCGTTCGAGCTCGAACTCCTCGGCGATGCCCGAGCCGATGGCGGTGATGATGGTGATGAGCTCGTTGTTGGAGAGAATCTTGTCCAGGCGGGCCTTCTCCACGTTCAGTATCTTCCCGCCGAGGGGGAGGATGGCCTGGTTGGAGCGGTCGCGTCCCTGCTTGGCCGAGCCGCCGGCCGAGGGACCTTCCACGATGAAGAGCTCGCACTTCTCCGGGTCGCGCTCCGAGCAGTCGGCGAGCACCCCGGGGAGGGAGCTCCCCTCCAGGGCGCTCTTGCGCCGGGCGAGGTTGCGGGCCTTTCGGGCCGCCTGGCGCGCCCGAGCGGCCTCCAGCGACTTCGTCACTATCTTGCGGGCCGTGTCCGGGTGCTCCTCGTAGTAGAAGGTCAGCCCCTCGCCCACTATCTGCTCGACTATCCCTTTGAGCTCGCTGTTACCCAGCTTGGTCTTCGTCTGGCCCTCGAACTGGGGATTGCCGATCTTGACGCTCACCACGGCGGCCATGCCCTCTCGGATGTCCTCGCCGACCAGCGGCGGTTCGTCCTTCTTCAACAGGCCCTGGACCCGCGCGTAATCGTTGGTCGTCCGTGTCAGGGCGGCCCGGAAGCCCGAGAGGTGGGTCCCGCCCTCCTCGGTGTTGATGTTGTTGGCGAAGGTGAAGATGTTCTCCGTGTAGCCGTCGGAGTGCTGCATCGCCACCTCGACGGAGACCATCCCCGAGTCCTCCGTTTCCTCCCGCGCGCCCTCGAGGTAGACGATGGTGGAGTAGATGGGCGTCCGGCCGGCGTTGATGTGCTTGATGAACTCGACGATCCCGCCCGAGTACTTGTACTGGATGCGGCGCCCGTCGCGCTCGTCGGAAAGCTCGATCAGGAGGCCCTTGTTTAGGAATGCCATCTCGCGCAGCCGCTTGGCCAACAGGTCGAAGGAGAAGTCCGTCGTCTCGAAGACCAGCGGATCGGGGATGAAGCTGGTCTTGGTCCCCCGCTTCTTGGTCTTGCCGATGACGCTCACCGATCCCTGGGGCACCCCGCGGACGTAGCGCTGGTGGTGGATGTTTCCGTCGAGCTTGACCTCCACGTCGCACCAGGCGGAGAGGGCGTTGACCACGGAGACGCCCACGCCGTGCAGACCGCCGGACACCTTGTACGTCTTCGAGTCGAACTTGCCGCCGGCGTGGAGGGTGGTCATCACCACCTCGAGGGCGGAGCGGTTCTCCCCCTTGTGGATGCCCACGGGGATGCCGCGCCCGTTGTCCACCACGGTCACCGAGTTGTCGGGGTGGATCGCGACCTCGATGTGGTCGCAGAAGCCTGCCATGGCCTCGTCCACCGAGTTGTCCACCACCTCGAAGACCAGGTGGTGCAGGCCGCGTTCACCGGTGGAGCCGATGTACATTGCAGGGCGTTTGCGGACCGCTTCCAGGCCTTTCAACACCTGGATGTCGTCGGCGGTGTAAGAGCTTTTCTCGTCCTTGGGCATGCGGAGTGGAAACCTCCTGATTCTTCAGAAAACGAAGGACAGCGAGACTCCGGCGCTTGGATTCCCGCGCGAGTCGGTGTAGAGGCGGGGGGCGAGCTCCACCGATAACCCCCGCCCCGC
>MFAF01000022.1:6048-6977 GCA_001774505.1 Candidatus Coatesbacteria bacterium RBG_13_66_14
CCGCCGCGTCGGCGTAGTAGACGATGCCGTACACGGCGAGCGCCTCGAGGCCGAAGAGGACGGCCCCCTTCAGGTAGTCCTCGTTGTAGAACTGCCCCCAGCCAGCGATTACTCCCGAGCGCCAGAGCGCCTCCACGGGGTCCGGCCGCCAGGGCGCCGGGGGGACGAGGGTCTCGTCCGCCGCCGCGGATTCGGGAATTTCGGTACCCGTTTCGGGCTCCACCGCTTCGCCAGCCGGCGCGGATTCGACGGTATCCGATTCCCCCTCGGTCGGGGCCGTTTCGCCGTCGGGGACGGGGGGCTCATCGGCCGCCAGGACCACCAGGAACGGTCCCGCCAGGAGGATCAACATCAGGCTGAACGGACGGGTCAATGGGGCTCCGGGCTCGGGCGTCGGACGGATTTCGTGGACGTAAGTGCCTTTATTTTAAATAAAATCCGTCAAAAGGTCAAGGTGCGGCCTTCGAGATATATGTAATATTATCAACGAATTGCGGTGTTTCTTTCCCCGGATGGACGCCTCACGGGAAGAACCGCTCCGGGCGCCGGTCGCTCGTTGTTGAACCGGGAGCGTTCCGCGGGGTATAATCGGGGGGTCGCACAGGGGAACGGCGGTGCGGGGCGGCCCGTAGAGTTGGGACAAGGGGCTTAAGCCCCTTGCTCCCACGCGAAAGGCTCACTTCACCGTTCCCCCATCCCGTCACACCTCAACCGTTCGAGGACCCATGGGTTCCGTAAAAGCCAAGCACGCCAGGGCCGACGTATTCACCCGGATCGGCGGGTGGTTCCGCCGCCTGTTCCAGCGCCCCGTGCCTGAAACCCTGGAGAGCGGTTTCGCCCGTCCGGGGGTGGAGGCGAAATCAGAGGTCCGAGCCCGGGCGGTGGCGTTCTCCTGGCGGGTGGCCGGATTCGTCGTCACCATTTCCTGC
>MFAF01000022.1:6988-8012 GCA_001774505.1 Candidatus Coatesbacteria bacterium RBG_13_66_14
TGGGCTGGGGCTCGGCCTGGTGCACGCCTTCACCGGCGGCCTGCCGAAAATCTCCGGCCTGTGGCAGTTCGAGAGCTATCTGCCCACCGAGGTTTACGACGACAACGGCGAGCTGATCGCCACCTTCCTCGTCGAGCGGCGTTACGTCGTGCCGATGACCGATATACCGGACAACCTGGTCCAGGCCACCCTGGCCATCGAGGACCAGCGCTTTTACGACCACTGGGGCATCAACGTGTGGCGCACCGCCAAGGCGGCGCTCATAGACATCATGGCCGGCGAGAAGCGCCAGGGCGCCTCGACCGTCACACAGCAGCTCGCGCGCAACTACTTCCTCACCCTGGAGAAGAGCTGGGTGCGCAAGATCCGCGAGGCCATCCTCGCGGTCCAGATAGAGAAGGCCTACACCAAGGACGAGATTCTCTACTTCTACCTGAACCAGATCTACTACGGGCACGGCTGCTACGGGGTGGAGGCCACCTCGCGGTTCTTCTTCGGCAAGCACGCGCGGGAGTTGAGCCTGCCCGAGGCGGCGCTCATCGCCGGCCTGCCCCAGAACCCCGGCGGCTACTCGCCCTACTACCACCCCGAGCAGGCCAAGCTGCGGCGCAACACCGTCCTACTGATGATGGCCGACGCGGGTTACATCTCCGAGGAAGAGCGGTCCTGGGCGGCGGCGCAGCCCATCGAGCTGGCCCAGCGGCGCCGCACACAGCAGAAGGCCCCCTACTTCGTGGAGTACATCCGCAGTGAGCTGGAGAAGGAGTACGGCTCCAACGCCGTCTATCAGGCGGGGATGGAGGTCTACACCACCCTGGACCTCGGGATGCAGGAGTTGGCCGAGAAGCACGTGGCCCAGGGGCTGGAGCGGGTTCAGGAACGCTGGAACTACAAGCCGTACACCCGCAAGGACGACCTCAAGATAGAGGAACTGGAGCTGGGGCAGGTCCGCTCCGGGATAGTCACAAAGCGCGACGAAGAGTTCGCCTACGTGGACCTGGGCGGAGGAATCACCGGCCGCATA
>MFAF01000022.1:8073-10521 GCA_001774505.1 Candidatus Coatesbacteria bacterium RBG_13_66_14
CGTGTACGCCCGCCGGCAGCCCGGCTCGGCCTTCAAGGTCTTCGTGTACACCGCGGCCATTGACAACGGTTACACCGCCGCCGACACACTCCTGGACAAGCCCTTCGTGGTCAACGCCGACGGCGTGGTCTGGGCTCCGCACAACTACTCCATGGGTTCCACGGGCAAGCCGATGACCATCCGCACCGCCGTCGCCATGTCCATCAACCTGGTGGCGGCGCGGTTGATTCTGGAGATAGGAGTCGAGCCGGTACGCGCCTACGCCGAGCGCATGGGCATCCGCACCCCCCTCGCCCACACCTACTCCATCGCCTTGGGCTCCTCCGAGGTCACCCCCCTGGACATGGCCAGCGCCTTCGGCACCTTTGCCACCCTGGGCGTACACGTCGAGCCCACGGCGATAAAGCTCATCAAGGACCGCGACGGCAACGTCATCAAGGAGAACATCCCCCGGGCGGAGGTGGTCCTGCGGCGGGAGACCGCCTTCATCATGCGCTCCATGCTGCAGGGCACCACGACGGGCGGCACCGCGGCCCGCGCCGGTCGCACCCTCAAGCGACCCTGCGCCGGCAAGACCGGCACCACCAACGAGGCCGGCGACTGCTGGTTCATCGGCTTCGTCCCCCAGCTCTGCACCTCGGTCTGGGTCGGATTCGACGACCACACCTCCCTGGGCTACAACGCCACCGGCGAGTCCCACGCCGTCCCGCTCTGGAGCGACTACATGGCCGACGTGCTCCAGAACTACCCCGTCGAGGAGTTCTCCGTGCCCGAGGGGCTGAAGCTCCAGCGGTACGTGGTCTGCGGCGACTCGGGGCTTCTGGCCAACCCCGACTGCCCGCACAAGGTCGGCGAGGACTTTATTGACGGTACCGCGCCCACGGCGTACTGCGACCTGCACGGTCCGGGTTCGCGGGACTTCATCGCCCACGACGCCGCCCTCACCGCCGGCCAGGCCGCCCCCGAGTACGGCTACCGGGAGGACGAGGAGCAGTAGGTCGGTGAGTCGAGGGACGTCCGGGAGGATGAGGGGGTGAGTGAATGAGTGTGAGGTGCGGGTTTTTCGTTATCGGTCTGGGAATGGCGCTCGGTCCAGCCTTTGCTCAGGACTGCGAGTACGTTTCCTTCGATCCGCTTCCCGATAACGCCGAGGAGTTAGCCAGGGTGCACATAGAGGATTTTTTATCCCAAAGGTACCCTGAAGAGACAATTGTCATAGGTGAAGCGATACCTTTATATGTTAATGATAACGAGATTAGAATTCTGGATTTCATTTTAGAATTGGATGGTTCTGAACCATGCACTTTTGAGAAGGAACTTACTATTCACACCTCTTATTGGGAGAATTACGACAAATTCGAAGTTTATAAGGATTCCCTATTTGGCTATATCGAAGCTCTTCGTAGAGCGTCTCTTGGTGAGGATGAAGTGTATAATAATTTACATGAACAGCTTCATGACTTTTCGTTACAAAAAAATTCAATTAGCCACATATTAATTGCTTTCGTTTCAGGTGAACCGAGAATTATCGGAACTCACAGTACTAATAGGCTTTTATCTACGTATAAAAACTTAAGTGAATCTCAAAAGTTAAATTTTCTAGGCTTTGGGTTCTTACCGTCCGGCTGTCCTGATGTTTTTATAGCTGTTATCGTTAAAGATGAATTGGGAAATGTAGAATGGATCTGGAATAATGAGATTACCATATTTGAAGATGCTCATCCTGTTTGTAAAGACGATCCAATGACATGGTCGTTTTTTTCGATAGGTTTTAAAGCTAGAGGTAAAGAAGATTTACCGCCGTTTTAATAAGGGTAGAGGTTTGTAAATGGGCCTGACGCCGGACGAGCAACGCGCGGCCATCATCCGCAACCTCCCCGCCAAGACGGGTCACGACCTGGTCTGGTGGGTGGACCTTTTGAAAAGGAAGGGGCCCGCGGGGAAGCGGGAGCGCACGGCCTGGCTCCAGGAGAAGCACAGCCTCGGCCAGCTCTACGCCCGGGCCGTCGTCGCCGGGACGGAGAAGACGGAGGGTTTCGTCGAACCGACGCCCGAGGAGCTTGTTGACGCCCAGTACGCCGGGGCGAAGGCCGCCTTCCGCCCGGTTCACGACCGGCTGGTGGAGTGGGCTCTGGCCGAGCTGCCCGGGACGCGGGTCAACCCTTGTCAAACCTACGTCGCCCTCTTTCGCCAGCGTCAGACGTAGGGGCGGGGCTCCGTCCCCGCCCGCGGGCGACCGCAGAGGGTCGCCCCTACGGGCCCGGTGAGGAGCCGGGCGGCGCGCGGCGCGCCGAGTGGGAGTCGGCGAAAAACCTCGGCTGCGTGCGCATCACGCACCAGCTACGACTCACCGATGCTGACGAGGTTGACGGCGACGTCCTGTCCTGGTTGCGGCGGGCCTACGAAGCCGACGCCTGAGGAGTAACATGCGTTTTTACGGTAAAGGAG
>MFAF01000022.1:10584-13954 GCA_001774505.1 Candidatus Coatesbacteria bacterium RBG_13_66_14
CCTGGTGGCTCGCCTGCGCGCCGCCCAAAATTCCATCGCCCCCGCCGTGACCCGGGTCGTGGTGGACCTGGAGGCCGGCGTCTCCGGCTACACGGTGGGCGTCACCGGCGCGGCGCCCTCCTGGACGATAAACCTCACAGTCATCCCCGCCGGGAGCGTCGTCGCTGTGGAAACCGAGGCCCGGCTCATCGAGGAGGCGACCCTGGAGCCGCACACGCTCCCGGGGGAGGAGCCGCCGCCGAAGGAGGCCCTCGTTTTCGCCGCCAGCCCCACTCCGGTACGCGAATCCCCGGCCGAGAACGCCCGCCGGGTGAGCGAGGGGCTGGCCGGGGAGCGAATCGAGGCCGTGGCCGAGCTGGGCGGATGGCGCCTGGTCATCCTCACCGAGCAGGACGGCCTGGCCGGGTGGGTGCCCTCCGACTCCCTGACCACGGAAGGAAAGGTGGAGCGCGATGACGGCTCGGTCCGCGCCGTGCCCAATCCCCGCACCCCTCCCCCCGGCACGCCGCAGACGCCGCAACCGGACCGGGCCCCGCTGCGCGCCGAGGCCAGCGAAGGCTCGGCCATCATCGCCCACCTCCCCGCCGTAACGTCTTTCCGGGCGTACCGCCGCCGGGAGGGCTGGTACTTCATCCGGCTCGAGGACGGCCGCGCCGGGTGGGTTGCCGCGCGGTACGTCGAGCTCGAGACCGCAGGTCCCGGCGAGGCCTGGCGCCAGGCCGTCGTGGCCACCGCCGAGGGTTACCTCGGCTCGCCCTACGTCTGGGGCGGCACCTCGAGCTCCGGCTTCGACTGCTCCGGCCTCGTGTGGCGCGTCTACAAGCAGAACGGCATGGAGATTCCCCGCACCGCCGGCCCCCAGTACCGCGAGGGGCGGCGCCTCACACGCGGAGAGCTCCTGCCCGGTGACCTCGTCTTCTTCTCCACCTACAGCACAGGGCCCAGCCACGTCGGCATCTACGCCGGTGACGACCGTTTCATCCAGGCCGACTCCTCCGACGGCGTGCGCTACTCCGACCTGGACGGCGTGTACTGGCGTGACCACATCTTCGGCTATTCCCGCTGGACGCCGTGAGCGAGCTCGAACTCAAGGAACGTCATCCGATCTACCGCTTCGCCGGCTGGGCCGGCTTGGTCCTGTTGTGCATCCTGGTGGCCGTCACCTTCGCCTACTTCGCCTACACGCGCCGGTTCATGATCGGTCTTCTGGGTGTGGCGGCCCTGATAGTGCCCGCGGCGCTTTTTCTCGTCTTTGCCCACGAGAAGGCGCGGCTCTGGTGGGCGAGGATCATGGTCGCCCTCATGCCCCTCGGCCTCCTTTTCCGGTTCGACACCGGGGAGTTCCACCTGACCCCCGCGCTCTTCATGTTCTTAGTCAACCTCTTCGTGATCGTCCTCGACAAGCTGCAGGGATACGAGGGGGAGAAACCCAAACCCACGCCCCTGGCCAAGCCTCTGGGTGTCTGGCTGGTCACGATCATCTTCTCCACCCTCGTCAGCCGGTTCGCCGTCCACGGGGTGCTCGAGCTCATACCCCTTCTCCTGGCCTCCACGGTTTACGTCTACGTCCGCCTCTACATCCGCGACGAGCGGGAGCTCGAGAGCCTGATCAAGGCCTTTACCGTGGGGGCCTGCTACTCCCTCGGCTCGGGGTATTTCGAGCTCGTGAAGGGTGTAACCTACACGGCGGACCTCTCCCGTGAGAGCCAGTCCATAACGATGTACTCGGACGTGTTCCGGGTTGACGGGAGTTTCTACGGGCCCAACTCCTTCGTTTATTTCAGCGCGTCCTGCGCCATTCTGTACGGCGTCATGTTCTTCTACTGGCGGAAGTGGCGCTGGAAGATATTCTCGCTGGGCCTGGCTCTTTCCGGGGCGGTACTCTCCATCTTCACCTACTCCCGCGGCGGCGTCGTCGGTCTGGCGGCCGGCATATTGTTTGTCATACTGGCCCTCCCGCCACCTAAAAAGCGGCGCTCGCTCTACCTGGTCGTAATCCCCCTCGCGCTGGCCGTGGCTATCGGCGTCGCCATACCGGTGCTGGGGGAGCAGTCCAGGGGGACCGGGCTCGTGGACCCCCAGGAGATGCAGGAGGTCGCGGTCAGCACCGAGTCGGCCGGGCAGGTGGCCGACCTCATCTCTTCACTCGCCAGGCCAATCATGTGGTACTGGTCGTTCGAGTTCTGGAAGAAGAGCCCCGTATGGGGTATCGGGCACTCGAACTTTGAGGGGTACTTCAACCTGGTCATGCCCGACATGTTCCGCATGTTCGGGTTCTATCCAAGGCACCCGCACAACATATTCATCTACGCGCTACTTTCCACGGGGCTCATCGGGCTGGCGTGCCTGTTGGTGATCGTCGGAAAGCTGACACGGTATACGTTCTCGGGCATCCGGCATCGGGGGACGTTCATCGGCTACCTCTCCATCGCCCTGGGCGGCGTATGGCTTCTGACCTTCATCCAGGGGCTGGTGGACGCGGTCTTCGTCCTCCCCCTGACCCTGTCGTTAGCCGGTTTCTTCTTCTTCTTCCTGGCGTCCTCCACCTTCGTGATGGAAGCGGTGAAGGAGCGTCGGGCTCGGGAAAACTGAGTGAACCGAGCTAAGCGAGCTATGCGAAGCAAACCGAGCTACGCCTCCGGCGAAATGGGCTCCCGCGGGTGGGGGTCCCCGGGGCGCAGTCCCTCCGGGGTGAGTGAGCCCCGGTAACGGCTTGACAACGCTGCCCGTCCCCTGCTAGCCTGTCCCCTGCTTTTCGTGGGGATTATTTCTGTCCTCTGTGAGGAGACAAGGGGCATGACAAGGGTTTTAAACCCCTTGTTCCACCCCTTGCCTTCCTTCTAAAGGGTGCGACGATGGGTGAGAAGACCTACAAGGATTCGCTCAACCTGCCGTGCACCGATTTCCCCATGCGGGCCGGTCTGCCCCAGCGAGAGCCGGATAGGTTGGCCCGCTGGGAGGAGATCGGCATTTATACGCTGCTGCGCGAGAAAGCGCAAGGGAAGCCCAAGTACGTCCTCCACGACGGGCCGCCGTACGCCAACGGCGAGGTCCACGCCGGCACCGCGCTGAACAAGGTCTTGAAGGACGTCATCGTCAAGTACAAGACGATGCGCGGTTTCGACGCCCCCTACGTGCCCGGCTGGGACTGCCACGGCATGCCCATCGAGCACAAGGTGGCGGGGAAACTGGGCGCGAAATTCCGGGAGATGTCCACCAACGACGTGCGTCGGGAGTGCGCAAAGTTCGCGCTCGGCTTCGTGGACACCATGCGCGGCCAGTTCAAGCGCCTGGGCGTATTCGGCCTCTGGGAGAAGCCCTACCTGACCCTGGACCGCGACTACGAGGCCACGGTTCTCGATGCCTTCCG
>MFAF01000022.1:14086-18357 GCA_001774505.1 Candidatus Coatesbacteria bacterium RBG_13_66_14
GGGGTGGAGCGAGGCTGAAGAACCGAAGGCGCTCAAGGGCGAGGAGCTCCTGCGGCTGGTGTGCCGCCACCCGTTCCTGGAACGGGATTCGGTCTTTGTGCCCGCCGACTACGTGACGCTGGAGCAGGGCACGGGCCTGGTCCACACCGCGCCGGGGCACGGGGCCGAGGACTTCCACACCGGTCGGGAGCACGATTTGCCGGTGCTGGTCCCGGTGGACCACGCCGGGCGCTTCACCGCCGATGTTCCGCTATGGGCCGGCATGAACGTCTTCGAGGCCAACGCGCCCATCCTCGAGCACATGCGCGCCTCAGGTTCGCTCCTCTACGCCGGGGAGCTCGTCCACTCCTACCCCCACTGCTGGCGCTGCAAGCAGCCGGTGATATTCCGGGCCACGGAGCAGTGGTTCCTGAGCGTTGACCACGAGGACCTGCGTAAGCGGTGCCTGGAGGTGGTGGATCGGGTCGCTTGGGTTCCCGTCTGGGGTCGGGAGCGTATGGCCAACATGCTCGAGCTGCGCCCGGACTGGTGCCTCTCCCGCCAGCGCCGCTGGGGCGTGCCGATACCCGGCCTCTACTGCGCCGGGTGCGGGGAGCTTGTGCTGGACGCCCGCGTGGCCGCCCTGGCCCGGGATCTGGCCGCCGAGAAGGGCTCGGACGCCTGGTTCACCGAGCCCATCGAGAGCCTCGTCCCGCCTGGTCTGGTCTGTCCGAAGTGCGGCGCCGGGGCGTTCCGGCGCGAGACCGACATCCTCGACGTCTGGTTCGAGAGCGGGGTGAGCCACCTCGCCGTTCTCAAGCGTACCGATGACGGCCTCGTCTGGCCCTCGGACATGTACCTGGAGGGTAGCGACCAGTACCGCGGCTGGTTCCAGGTCTCGCTCCTGACCGGCATGGCCCTGAAAGGGGAGCCTCCCTACGGCTGCGTGCTGACGCACGGCTGGGTACTGGACGCCCAAGGCCGGGCGATGCACAAGAGCCTCGGCAACGCCATCCTGCCTGACGAGATAATAGCGGAGTACGGAGCCGACATCCTGCGCCTGTGGGCCACGTCGGCCGACTACCGGAGCGACATCAGCCTGGGGGACGAGATTCTCAAGCGGAACACCGACGCCTACCGCCGCATCCGCAACACCTGGCGCTTCCTCCTGGGCAACCTCCACGACTTCGACCCCGCGAGGGACGCGGTGGCCGAGTCCGGGCTGTTCGAGATGGACCGCTGGGCGCTGCACCGGCTGGCCGAGGTGGCGGAAAGGGTTACGCAGGCTTACGAGAGCCTGGAGTTCTATCGGGTGTACCACCTCGTCTACAACTTCTGCACGGTGGACCTGTCGGCCGTGTACCTGGACGTGCTGAAGGACAGGCTCTACTGCTCGGCTGCGGATTCTCCCAAACGCCGGGCGGCCCAGACCGCCCTCCACGCCATCGCCGACGCGCTGGCCCGGCTGACGGCGCCGATACTCGTTTTCACCGCCGAGGAGCTTTGGGAGCAGTTGCCCGGCGAGCGCGAGGCGTCGGTCCACCTGGCCGACTGGCCGGATTTGTCCCCGCGGCTGGACGACGAGCTGGGTCGGCGTTGGGAGACGTTGCTCGCCGTGCGCGCCGAGGTCCTGGGGACGCTGGAGGCTTTCCGGGCCGAGGGGCACAACTCCCTGGACGCCGCCCTCGCGCTGGCCCCGGCCGACGATTCCGTGGACGGCCTCCTGCGAGGTTACGGCGAGGACGCCCTGAAGGACCTCTTCATCGTGTCCGGGGTGGAGCTCCGCCCCGTTTCCGGGAATGAAACCGGCGCACCGGTTGTGGTGGAGGTCGCTCTGGCGGAGGGTGAGAAGTGCCCGCGCTGCTGGCACGTCGAAGGGCTCGTGCCGGGCCTGCCCGGGGAGTCCGCCGTCTGCCGCCGCTGCGCCCGTGAACTGGGGGTGGCCTGATGCCCTGGCCGGGGTGGAAATCCTTCGGGGAAACGCTGAAGGGGCGGAGCCTGGCGCTCTGGCTCGCCCTGGGGGCGCTCGTCTTGGATCAGGCGTCCAAGCTCATCGTCACGCTGACCATTCCCCTGCGTCACGGCGTGATAGTCATCCCCGGCTTCTTCAACCTGGTGCACGGCCAGAATCCCGGCGTGGTCTGGGGGTTCATGCGGGATGTACCGGGCATGTCCTACGTCTTCATGGCGATCCAGGCCGTGGTCTCCCTGGTTCTGGTCGCCTGGCTCGGCTTGAGCAAGGAGATCAATAAACTGCAGCTCTGGGGCTTCGGGCTCATTCTGGGCGGGGCGCTCGGAAACCTCGTGGACCGTATCCGCCTGGGCGGCGTGGTGGATTTTCTGGACTTCAAGATCGGCGACTTCACCTGGCCCACCTTCAACGCGGCCGACACCTGGGTGGTGGTGGGGGTCGGGCTCGTGATCCTCAGCCTCATCATCGCCGAGGTTCGCTCCCGGCGGAAGAAGGTGTAGCGCGAGCTCCCGCCGTTCAAGCTCCATCAGTAAAATTTATTTTGTTCACCGGCGATGGGGGGACTTGCCAAGGTCCCTTTTTTGGACTATATAGTATGCGGAGGATATTCCGGTTGAGAATTAACCGCGGTTATGTTGTCCTCGCTACGGCGTGTGTGTTAGACTCAACGGTAATCTTGAAAGTGGGCGTCCGGGTGGGAAACGGGATAGATCCAACGGGGATGCGGCGTTGAAACTCCGGGGATTCACGATTCTGGTGGAGAACCACCGCGGACGGGACATCCGCCGTTCCCGGTTGTCCGCCACGTTCCTCACCGTCGTGGGGACCCTGGTTCTGGCCGCCTTAGTCGGCGTCGTCATCTTCGCCTTCCTCTACTTCGTCCGCCTCTCCGAGCACGGGGAACTCCTCCGCCTGACCTACCGCGACATCCGCCAGCGGCAGAGCCTTAACCGGGGCAAGGACCAGCTCCGGTACATCGTTGACGAGGCGACGGAGCTGGAAGGGGTCAACGACGCCGTGCGCCTGGTGCGCGGCTTCCCCCCCGGCCTGGCCGACGAGACCGGCATCGGCGGTCCCGAGCTCGGCTCGGCCCTGGCCGCGGGCAACCAACTGAAGGTCGAGGTCCTGCAGGCGCGGGCCGTTCTCGACCGCCAGGTGAACCAGTTCGACGAGCTGGTCCGGCTGACCCGGGGGCAGGAGGACATGCTGGTCCACTTCCCCTCGGTCAACCCCGTGCCCAACGGGCACAACGTGTCCGGTTTCGGATACCGGCGCGATCCGATACACTTCGGTATCGAGTTCCACAACGGCGTGGACCTGGTCGCGCCCAACGGATCGCCGATAGTGGCCGCCGCCGACGGCGTCGTCATCGTGGCCAGGTTCGCCGGAGCGTACGGCCTTTTGGTGCGGGTGGACCACGGCTACGGTTTCCAGACGCGCTACGCCCACTGCTCAAGCTCCTTTGTGAAGCCCGGCGACGTGGTCCGCCGCGGCGAGGTCATCGCCACCGTGGGCTGCACCGGCCGCGCCACCGGCAACCACTGCCATTACGAGGTTCTGCGCGACGGCGTGAACGTGGACCCGGCGCTCTACATCATGGGGGACCAGGACCCGATCACACGCCGTCGTCTGCCGGTGTTCCCGGTTACCACCGAGGTCGCGGAGGATACAGATATTCCGTTGGCGCCCCACAGTCTGATCGAGGGCGACCGGCTGCTCAACCCCGAGCTGGACGACCCCATCAGCTTCGAGCCGCTCCTCCCCAAGCCGGTGCCGCTTTCATCGAAGTAGCCTTCGTATAAAGAGAAACAGCCCCCGGGGGCTGTTTTTTTATGGGGAAGAGAGTATGGGTACGCGACGGGGACGAGGATACGGTCCCGGGCGACGGACGACCACGGGTTGCCGTGTTTGCCCCTCACCCTAGCTGCGGTAGCGTAGGGGCGGGTGTCCACACCCGCCCGCGGGCGTCCGCATGTCGGCCCCTACGTGGGTATTGGGCGGTTCTAAATGTAGGGCGGGGATTTTAATCGCCGCCGCTTCACCCCCCACCCTAACCCTCCCCCAGAGGGGGGAGGGGACATGCTAGCCGCCGTTTTCGCCTGGAGACAAGGGGCTTGAACCCCTTGTTCGTTGAACGAAAATTCATCCAAAATTTCTTTCTCCGACCCTTGCCAAGCCCCTTTTCTTGTGCTAACTTAACTGGTGCAATGGATAAGTCCCACTAACGGAGGTTAAAATGCGCAAGTCGCTGTTGCTTGGAGGGGGGTTGGTTATCCTCGTTGTAGCGGCCCTGACCGCCTGCTCGGACGGGCTGTCCGTG
>MFAF01000022.1:18492-18700 GCA_001774505.1 Candidatus Coatesbacteria bacterium RBG_13_66_14
CGATACATCAGATGGACGTACTCCAGTCAGAGCGGCAATTACGAATTGGGCCTGGACGACCTGGACACAGGGTACTACGCCGTTGACGCCTGCTACGAGACCGCCACGCAGCGGTGGGAGGGTACGGAAGAGCTCTACTGGAATACGGCTAACAAACACAGCGTAAATCTTGACATTTACATGGACCTGGTCGAGTAACCCTTCAGGC
>MFAF01000023.1:0-248 GCA_001774505.1 Candidatus Coatesbacteria bacterium RBG_13_66_14
CCTCCCGAGAGCCGCCCACGCTCTTCTCGACAGCCTCCAAGAGTTTTCGAAAATTACGCTTCCCCTTGGCCGAGAGGGGGATGACCTCTGCGTCAAGCCCCAGGGAGTAGAAGTCGGCGGCGGCGGCCTCCAGCCGCTCGTTGTCGGCCTTGTTGGCCGCGACGACGAGCGGCGCGCCCAGCCTGCGGAGCGCGTCGGCTATCTCGGAGTCCTCGGGCAGAAGCCCGTCTATGACGTCCACCACGAAC
>MFAF01000023.1:344-1973 GCA_001774505.1 Candidatus Coatesbacteria bacterium RBG_13_66_14
ACTCCGAAGCGGCCGAAAGGCCAGTGGGCCTCGGCGTACATCCGGTCCCGCGTCACGCCGGGGATGGCGTCCACGATGGCCAGCCGCCGCCCGATAAGGCGGTTGAACAGGGTGGACTTCCCCACGTTGGTCCGGCCGACGATGACGACGGTGGGCGGCATCAGAGGAGCTCGTCCAGCTCGGCGGGATCGGTGAAATCCCGGGGCAGAAGGCCCTGGTCGTCCAGGAGGGCGAGGTAGGCGTCGAAAAGTTTTTCGGCCAGCGGCGCGACGGTTTCAGTCTCCCGGGCGCGCCACAGGGCGGGCGCCGTTTCCGCATACCCCGCGGGCAGGAGCGGGAAGCCGGCGGCGTCGGCCAACCCCCGGAAGTAGTCGTGAGTCACCCAACGCCGGTTCACCAGGCACAGGACGAGGTTCATCTCCAGGAGGAATTTGCAGACCGCGGGGTGGAGGTCGTCAAAATCCCCCCCCGCGGCGCAGGAGCGGACGCGGCCGTAGGACTCGAAGACCAGGTCGGGCAGCTTTTTCGCTAAAAAATTGTGGAAGCGCTCCGGGGGGGCCGATTCGCCCAGCTCGAGCCATTTCGGCACCCAGTCGCCGTCGCCGGCCAGCGGCTCCAGCACGGAGAGGATTCCCATCAGGACCGGCCACTCGCGGGACGGCTCGGTGAGAAGCCGCTCCAACTCGCACTGCCTCTTCACCGTCACCGCCACGTGGATGCCGTGGTACAGGAAGCTCAGCGACTCCAGGGGGCAGAGGTCGTCCACCACGCAGAAGAGTTCGAGGTCGCTCCACGGTGTGTCGGTGCCGCGCATGGCCGAGCCGTAGAGGCCGCACAACAGGAGGTCTTCCCCGTGCCGCTCGGTGAGCGACTGGGCCAGACGCAGCGCCAGATAGTAACGGTTGTCCTGGTCAAGCATCGGTGGGACGGGGGGTTTTTACCCCGGCCTGTTCACGGGAGAGACCGAAGTGCTCCAGGCAGAGGTCTATGTCGTTGGAGAGCTCCACGTGGTCGGCGAACTTTTGCCGGGTCTCGTCGCCCTTGCCGGCGACGATGACGAGGTCGCCCTTCTTCGCCAGCGAAAGGGCCTTATGGATGGCCTCCCGGCGGTCGAGGACGGTAAATAATTCGCAGGAACCGGAGATTACGCCCGAGGCAATCTCTTCGGCGATTTTCGCCGGGTCCTCGCGGCGCGGGTCCTCGGTGGTCAGGATGACCACGTCGGCCGACTCCCCGGCCACGCGGCCCATGTCCGGGCGCTTGGAGGCGTCCCGTTCCCCGGCGGAACCGAAGACGATGACCACCCGGCCCGCGGCGATGCGCCGGGCGGCGGTTAGGGCCTTGGCGATGCCGTCGGGCGTGTGGGCGTAGTCCACCACGACGTCGAAATCCACCCCCACCTCGAGGAAGTGGAAGCGGCCCGGAATCTGGGGCAGGCCCTTCAGCCCCCCGGCGATGGCGGCGTCGTCCACCCCGAGCCCCCGGGCCACACCGACGGCCAGGAGCGCGTTGTACACGTCGTACTCGCCGACCAGCGGGGTTTCCAGGGGCAGCTTCCAGGGTCCATGGACCGCGGTGAAGGCGAGGGAGCGTCGGCCGTAGCGTATCCCCTCGGCGCGGAGCTCCGCG
>MFAF01000023.1:2033-8088 GCA_001774505.1 Candidatus Coatesbacteria bacterium RBG_13_66_14
GGGTCGTCGGCGTTCAACAGGGCGACGGCCCCGGGCTCGAGCTGGGTGAACAGCCGGCACTTGGTGGCGTAGTAGCCCTCCAGCCGCCGGTGGTAGTCCAGGTGCTCTTGGGTGACGTTGGTGAAGCCCGCCGCGACGAACGAAAGGCCGTCCGTGCGCCGCTGGTCCAGGGCGTGGCTGGTCACCTCCATCACCACGTCGCGCAATCCCAGGTCCACCGCCTCCCGGAAGAGACCGTGGAGCTTGAGCGGCTCCGGGGTCGTCCAGTCGGCCTCCTCCCAGCGGTCGCCGAGCCAGTAGCCCGTCGTCCCCAGCAGGGCCGCCTTCCGCCCCGCCTCTCCCAGGATGCCCGCGATGATGTGGGCGCTGGTGGTCTTGCCGTTGGTGCCGGTGACGCCGACGAGGCGCAGCTTCTCCGCCGGGCGGCCGAACCAGTTGGCGGCGAGCTGGGCCAGGGCCAGTCGCGGGTCCTCGCTGGTCGCCCAGGGCACCTCCACCCCGGCCGGGGGCGGCGCGGGAGCCAGAACCGCCGCGGCGCCGCGCTCCAGGGCGTTGCCCAGGTAGGCCAGGGCGTCGTGCCCCACCCCGCCCATGGCGACGAAAAGGGTTCCCGGCTCGACCCGGCGGGAGTCGTAGGCGATTTTCTTGATCTCGGTGTCGCCGCGGACGAGCGCGGCAGCCGGCGTGCTTGCGATGAGGGCGCTGAAGCGCATGGGATTCCCCATTCGTTTGAATGTCATGGTATCACCGGCGCGTCGGGCTGGCAAGCCCGGATGGGGGGAGGCGCGGTTTCCCTTTCCCCGTAAAAGCGGCGCGCCGACGGGTAGGGGTAAGGGCAACCCTATTCCCCCTCCCCCCTCAGGGGGGAGGGATGGGGAGGGTGATAAGAGAACGGTGGGGACTAAAGTCCCCGCCCTACATTTGGGCGCACGGGGGTAAAATCAAGCGGGTGGGTGTGGACACCCGCCCCTACGGGTTATGCGTGAAACGCGCGTTAACCTCGTAGGGGCCGACCGACGGCACGCCGTTCAGGTCGGCCCGCGGGCGGGTCTAAAGCCCCGCCCCTATCATCGCAAACGGTGGGGGCATGGTTGGGACGTGTAGACGAATGCGGCGGGGATAGGAACCGAGCGAAGCGAGCTATGCCCCTGGCAAACCGAGCGTAGCGAGCTACGCCCCGGGCGAATCCCCGCCCTACATTTGGGCGCACGGGGGTAAAATCAAGCGGGTGGGTTTGAACACCCGCCCCTACGTCTGCAAATTACGAATCCGAATCGTAGGGGCGACCGTCCACGGTCGCCCACGGTTGCATTTGTGCGTGCGGTCACGAGCGCCGCGACCGGGAGGACGCAAACGCCTTGCCCGCGCCCCGGGACTCTGGTAGAATGCACCCTCCGAGGGAGCAAGATGAGCCGGCCGTCCTGGGACGAATACTTCATGCAGATCGCCGGGCTGGTGTCCACGCGCTCCACCTGCCTGCGCCGCAGAGTCGGGGCGGTGCTGGTCCGCGACAAGACCATCCTGGCGACCGGCTACAACGGCACCCCTCGGGGGTTGAAACATTGCGACGAGCTGGGCGGCTGCTACCGTGAGCAGCTCGGCGTCCCTTCCGGCGAGCGCCACGAGATCTGCCGGGGGACGCACGCCGAGCAGAACGCCATCGCCCAGGCCGCCCTGGTCGGCGTATCCACCAAGGATTCCACCCTCTACGTGACGAACCATCCCTGCAGCATCTGCACAAAAATCCTGTTGAACGCGGGTGTCAGGAGAGTGGTCTACGCCGAGGGTTACCCCGACGAGCTGGCGCGCTACCTGATCGAGGAGGCCCGGAACCTGGGTCTGTTGGAGGTCAACTGCCTGGGGGAGTAGGGGCGACCCGTAGGAGGGGCGGGGCACTGTCCCCACCCGCGGGCGACCGCAGAGGGTCGCCCCTACAAGCCCCGCCCCTACGGCTCGGTAAAACCACTGCTCTCGATGTGGGCGCGACGAACTGATTTATACCCGTTGAGCGGGACAAGGAGGGCTTGGGGTGGGTATTTTCGAGAAACTGGTCGAGGGTGGCCACGAGCAGCTCATCTTCTGCCAGCACCGCCCGACCAAGCTGCGCGCCCTGATCGCCATCCACAACACGACCCTGGGGGCGGCCCTGGGCGGGTGCCGAATCCGGAATTACCCCACCGAGGAAGAAGCCGTGGACGACACGCTCCGCCTGGCGGAGAGCATGACCTACCAGGCGGTTTTAGCCAACTACGACGCCGGCGGGGGTATGACCGTTATCTGGGGGGAGCCGGAGGTAAAGGAGGACGAGGCGGTCCTGCGAGCCTTCGGCCGCTTCCTGAACGGCATCGGCGGCCGCATCGTCACATTTTCCGACCTGGGCACCGACGATGACGACATGCGCTCGGTGGGCATCGAGACGCCCCACGTCATCGCCAGCTCCCCCCACGAGGTCCCCTCGGACGTGGGGGCGGCCTGGGGGGTGTACTACGGCATCACCGCCTGCCTGAACACCTGCTTCAACAACTCCAGCGTGCAGGACAGGACCGTCGTCATCCAGGGCGTGGGGGGCGTGGGCAGCGCCCTGGCTTCGATCCTCGTCCAGATGGGCGCCAAGATTTTCATCTCCGACCTGAAGTACGACCCCCTCAAGGCGATTCAGGACCTCCACCCCGACGTGGGGATGGTCCGGACGGAAGAAGTTTACGACGTGCCGTGCGACATCTTCAGCCCCTGTGCCGTGGGGGGGGTCATAGACGCCGACACGGTGGAGCGCCTGCGGTGCAAGATCGTGGCCGGCGCCGCCTTCAACGTGCTGGCCGACGCCTCCTTGGCGACGCGTCTCGAGGAGAGGGGAATCCTCTTCGCGCCGGAATTCGTGATAAACGCCGGCGACGTACTGATGATGAACCGCCCGGGCGACACGGCCGACCTCGAGGAGGTCAAACGGGCGACGCGGCAGATTTACCTGAACCTTTCCAAGGTCTTCGCCCGCGCCAGGCAGATGGGCGTGCCGCCGCTTTTCGCCGCCCAGGAAATGGCCCGCGAGAAGATAGCGCGGATCGGAAAGACCAAGTCAATCATGTGCTAGGGCACCAACAACGGGGAGAACCAACAGATGTGCAAGATAGCCTCAGTCGTGGGTCGCGAGATACTCGACTCCCGGGGCAACCCCACCGTGGAGGTCGAGATCTTCACCAACGAGGACAAACTCGGCCGGGCCATGGTCCCGTCGGGGGCCAGCACCGGCGAGCACGAGGCCGTCGAGCTGCGCGACGGCGACAAGAAGCGCTACCACGGCCTGGGCGTGCTCAAGGCCGTGAACAACGTGAACACGGAGATACGCCAGCTCCTGGTGGGGATGAACCCCCTGGACCAGGAGAACATAGACCGGGCGCTGATCGAGCTGGACGGCACCCCGAACAAGAGGCGCCTGGGGGCCAACGCCATCCTGGGGGCCAGCGTCGCCGTGGCCAAGGCGGCGGCCCGGCACTACGACATTCCGCTGTACCGCTACCTGGGCGGCGCCGCGGCCCGAGTCATCCCGGTGCCCATGTTCAACATCCTCAACGGCGGCATGCACGCCGACAACAACGTGGACATGCAGGAGTTCATGATCTGCCCCACGGGCTTCCCCAGCTTCCGCGAGGCGCTGCGGGCCGGCTCGGAGATTTTCCGCGCCCTGGGTCAGGTGCTCAAGAAGCAGGGCTACTTCATCGGCGTGGGCGACGAGGGCGGATACGCCCCGAACCTGAAGTCCAACGCCGAGGCCTTCGAGAAGCTCATCGAGGCCATCGAGTTGGCCGGGTACAAGCCGGGGGGCGACGTCTGGATCGCCCTGGACGCCGCCGCCAACAGCTTCTACAAGGACGGCAACTACCGGTTGGAGGCCGTGGGCAAAACCTTCGACACCGCCGGGCTGATAAAGGTTTACTGCGAGTGGGCCGACATGTACCCGCTCATCTGCATCGAGGACGGCCTGGCCGAGAACGACTGGGAGGGGTTCATCGAGCTCACCCGCCAGCTGGGCGACCGGATCCAGATTACGGGCGACGACATCTACGTCACCAACGTGGAAAGGCTCCGGGAGGGCATCCGGCGGAGGGCCTCCAACTCGATACTCATCAAGCTCAACCAGATAGGCACGGTTTCGGAGACGCTGTTGACGATGCGCACCGCCTTCTGCTCCGAGATGACCTGCGTCGTCAGCCACCGCTCCGGCGAGACGGAGGACCCGGCCATCGCCCACCTCGCGGTGGCCACCAACTGCGGCATGATCAAGGCCGGGGCCCCGAACCGCAGCGAGCGCCTCGCCAAGTACAACGAGCTTCTGCGGATAGAGGAGTCCCTGGAAACTTCAGAGTATCCCGGCATCGAGGTTTTCAACGCCCGGGCCGCCAGAAACGGAGGGCGATGAATAGCGTTCTGGGAGCGGTTTACGCGGTCCCCCTGCTGGTCGTGCTCCTCTTGGCCGGCTGCGCCGACGGCTCCGAAGAGGCCCGGTGGACGCCCATGCCCGACCTGGGGCGGCTCCCGCTGTCGGCCGTCGAGGAATTCGGGACCCGGGAGGGCGGGGGGACCATGCGCTTCGACGGGAAGGATTACCTCGTCGCGCGGGTGTGGAGCGCGGAGGAGCTCACCGCGCCCCTGACGCTGAAGCCCTGCGCCTACTGGTGGTACGAGGCGGCCTGGGAACAGCCCGACGTCATCAACCACATCACGACCCAAATTTCGAAGAACACGCTCTACGTCGAGGTCGGCGGCAAGCTGATCGAGGTGGGGCAGGCCAAGCGCGGCTTCGAGCCCCAGTACGCAAAAACATTCGCCCGGGGCTCCGAACCGGAGCACATGCGCTTCGTGGACTGGGATGTTTACGATTTCCCCGAGGCGACCTACGAGGAGTGGACCCTCGCGCAGGGCGGCGAGTATAAAATCCGCGTCGAGGTTTTCGGCTCGGCCTACGAGGACCCCTCCGGCGACATCGTCTACGAGACGTACTACCACTACACCTTCCTCGAGCTTCTCGACTGACGGATCGGCTGGTCGGTTGTGCTTTTTAAAAAAGTAGGGACGGACTGACCGGTCCGCCCGTTAGATAGACCTAACGGCTATATGTAGGGCGGGGACTTTAGTCCCCGCCGTTTTTTTTAACACGGCAGCCCGCAGAGGACTCGTCCTACGGGGCCGCCCTACGCATTTCGCATTGGATGTAGGGCGGGGGCTCTGTACCCCGCCGTTTTTAGGGCCGACCTAAACGGCGCGCCGTTCCCCATAGGGGCGAGGGAGGGTAGATGTAGGGCGGGGACTTTAGTCCCCGCCGTTGTTTAAACACAACGGCCCGCTACATTCCAGATACCGTTGTAAGCCGACTCAGGGAGACCAGCGCCCGGGCCCACGCCGTCCAGTTCCCCTCCTCAGCCGCGGTCAGGGCCGCCTCTCGCAGGAGCCCTTCGTCCCCCCGCAGCTCTCCGGCGAAGAGCAGCAGTCCCGCCTTGTAATCGCATCGCTCCAGCCCCGCGTGTAACCACTCCATGGCCGCGGAGGGGTCGGTCTCGGCCAGCGCCAGGGCCAGGTAGCCGTCGGGCATCTCGGGGGAGAGCTCCACGGCCCGCCGCGCCGCCTCCCGGGCGTTATAGGTGTCCCCGAAATCCAGGTAGAGCTGCGCGAGGGCGGCGTGTATGGAGCCTTCGGCGAAGGGGGCCTCGGAGGCCCGCTGGAGGGTGTCCAGCGCCGCCAGGTCGTCTCCCCGCCCACGCTGGGCCCAAGAGATGGAATGCTCCAGACGGACGGGGTCCAGGGCGCTCCCCCGAAGTTTTATAAAAATCTCCTCGGCGCGGGCGTACTCCCCGGCGGCGAGGAGAGATTGGCCAAGGTTGAGCCTCGCCGGGAGCATCCCCGGGCTCTCGGCGAGGGCCAGCTCCTGGTAGTGTGCCGCCCCGGCGTAGTCTCCCCGGGCGTAGGCCTCCGTGCCGAGGTTGTTATAACCCACGGCGAGGTTGTCGTAGGCCCGCGCGACCTCCGGCCTGTAGGCCGTGGCGGCGACGAAGGGGATGAGCAC
>MFAF01000023.1:8204-12575 GCA_001774505.1 Candidatus Coatesbacteria bacterium RBG_13_66_14
TAGAAGTTCTCCACCTGGGGATACTCGAAGCCGTTCAAAAGGAGGAGCGCCCGTTTCCCGAAAAGCCCCGCGATGCGCCAGGGGTCCTTGTCCAGCTCGTCGAAGAACCGGCTGGTCCAGTAGGCGGAAACTTCGGAGTCGGAGGGCGGCGGTTCCCCATTCTCGGCCGCCTCACGCTCCGCCGGCCAGCGGGCGGTGAAGTCAATGCTGTAGGCGGCCGTCGAGTAGGGCCGGTAGAGCCCCACGGCGCCGGGCTGGTTGCCGATGTACAAATTCAGGCCGCCGTTGGTGGACAGGGGTACGAAGTGCCCGTCGGCCAGGCTGTTGGCGAGGGTCACCGGGGCTACCACGACCGCCGCCGCGGCGACGAGCAGCCCCAGCTCCTTGAAAGCCGCCCTTCTATACCGTTTAAATCGCCGGAAGAAAAGGTAGAGCCCCACGGCGGCCGCCGGGACTACTAAAAGCCCGTGGGCCAGCGCCGCCAGGGCGAAGGCGACCCCGATTCCCGCAGCGGTCCACGGGCCCGGGCGCTGGAAGTGCCGCACGGCGAGGTACGTCCCCAGGACCACGAGGAACGCCGTCAGTGTCGTGGGTAAAAGAAGGGTTTCGGTGAAGAAGAATTGGGAGTAGAGCGTCGCCGCGCCGAGTATGCCCAGCGCCCACCACCGCCCCGTCAACCGCCGCGCCGTCCGCCAGACGAGAAAAAGAGTCCCCAGGCCGAGGAGCGCCTGGAGCACCCGGACCGTCCACCAGCTACCGCCCGCCAGGGCGTACACGCCGCCCAGCGACATCTGGTAGAGGGGGCTCATGAAGAACGGCAGCTCGGGCCCCTCGCCGGCGGCAATCTCCAGCGCCCGCGAGTGGTAGTATCTCTCATCCAGGCCGAGGTAGTCCCCGAAGGGGCTGTCGGCGAGCTGCAGGAGCAGGACCAGCCGGATGATCGCGGCGACGAGGAGCGCGACGGCGACCCAGAAACGGTCGTCGCGCCAGGGGCGCCGCCGATCGAGCGGACTGCCTTTAGCTGACGGGGAGTGTTTCACCGGGGTGGAGCTCGACGGTTTTTTCGGGGTTGGACGAGAGTGTTATCTTTATGACTATATTTGAGTTGTTCACTATTCTGCTCTCCCCGGCGAACAGCCGTTCGGCGGCTCTGGCGTGCCCGATGAATTCCCCCGCCGGGCCGCACCAGGCGCCGTTCTCCCTGGCGTAGGCCAGGATTCTTTCGTACACCTCGCCCCAGCCGGGGTAGGCCGGGCCGAATACTCTCTGGTGCCAGAGGATGCAGAGAGCGGCGCCCGCCTCCCGCGCGGAGTCCAGGTACGGCCGGACGCGGACCCAGGCGTCATCCACGTCCACATTACCATCGCCGTACCTCTTGAAGAGCGCGCCGTCCATTACCGCGAGGGGAAGTTCGTATAGATTTGTCAATTCACCGTTTACGGTATCGAAGACCCGGTACGGCCCGCCGGTGCCGACGCGGTAGCCGGGTCCGTCGGGGAAGCCGAGGCTGGAATCGTAGTCCAGGCCGGTTCGCGCGATGAGGCGCAGGTCGTCGGGGCCGCGCAGGCGGAGGTAATGCGCCCGGCCGCCGGTCGGGGGGGAACCGGTCGCCCGCTCGAAGGCGGACAGCTCCGCGCCGAGTTTTTTATAATCGCCCGCTGTTTCGTAACCGTAATGGACGCCGACCTCCTGGCTGGTACTTTTCAGAAAGGTCAGCTCCCGTCCGAGCCCGTCCAGCTTGTACTCGGGGTCCCAGCGCCCCCGGCGTCCGGCGTGGAAGAGATACGTGGCCCTCGCCGGAGAGTCGGCCGCGACGCACACGTCCAGTTGCCGGTGGCGGTCGGGTGCGCCCAGCAGGGAAAACATCCGTCCCGCGGCCCGCAGGCGCGCTTTAGAGAATTTTAAAAATCCGGCGGCCAGAAGGCGCAGGGCGCGCAGAAAACTCCGCTCGCTCACGGAGTCCACGTCGTGGGTCAGGACGAGCGACCAGTCCGCCCCGCCGGGGTGGCGGCCGAATCGGGCGACGGTGTTTTTGATGGCGAGCGCGCCGGCGAAGAAGCGGCCCCATTCTTCGAGCCGGGGTCTCCTAAAAGTCTCCGGCGGGAGGGCGGTCGCGCCCAGCGAGAGGCGGCCGTGCTCGTCGCGCCGTTCGGGGAACCGCCGCTCCTCCTCCTGTGCCAGGAGATGCCACGCGGTGGCGAGAGGGTCCACTGCCAGATGAACGCGGTCCCCGTCGAGGGTGACGAGGGCTCGGTCGGAGTCATCCGAATAAAGCGGCCTGCCGGGGAGACGGGTCTCGGTGTCGGCGAAGAGGGAGTAAAGCTCCGCGGGCCACCCGAAGGGGTTCGGCGGATTGTCCCGAATTATTAGGCGGACAGCCGTCGGCTCGTCGGAGTCCGAGGGGCGAATGGTGACGTCCCCCTCCACGCCGTAGCCCACCGTCGCCCGTTCACCCGGGACGAGGACGCCGCCCAGGCAGAGGATTTCGCCAAAAGCATACTCCAGCCGCCGGCGGCGCTCCGGCTGCACGTCGTCGCTGAAGAGGAGCCTAGTCACCCCGCAGCACCCTTCGCAGGCCCTTCAGGAACCGGCGGGTCTTGGTGAAGACGGCCCGGGTCTGGAAGTAGGGGACCAACCGTCCGCCGAAGCCCCGTTTGAAGCGGCAGAGTTTTTCCGTGTTGGCGCCCACGAAGTCGAGGTTTTTACCGTCTTTACCGAGTTCCTCCAGGACGCGGGCGACGAGGGCGGTGGGCGATCCGTCGCCGTGTCCCGCGGGGTCGCTGGCCGCGAGGGCGTAGTACCCGGAGGCGGCGTCTTTGCCCAGGAGAACGGCCGACGTTTCTGTTTGAAAGATCGTACCCCGCGAAGCCAATCCTTTGACCAGCGGTTCCGGGGCGTGGGGAAGGCGCTGGCGGGCCATGCCCTCACGGTGCAGCCGGTAAAGCGTTTCCCACGATTCCGCGACGCGGACCTCGACGCCCGACTCGCGGGATTTCTTCAACTGGCGGCGGGTGGACGAATCCCAGGCGTCTTCGCCGGAGGGATGGACCAGATAGGTGTAACGGGGAATCACCTCCCAGCCCAGGCGCAGGAAGGGGCGGGCGTCGGTCGCGTGGGGCGGGTGGATGAAGGCGGCCTCGGCGAGCCCCAGGCCGCGCAGATACGCGTCCACCGCGCGCACCGTTTTCTCCCAGACCGACTCGGCCCTCCCCGGCGCCGGGTCGGTGATCGGCATTTCCCAGATGCCCCAGTACTGGCCCAGGGGCGGCAGGACGCCGACGTCGCCCTCCCGGAGGAGCGGGAAGAGGGCCCGAGTTTCCCCGCCGGAGCTCACCGCGTAAAGCTCGACGGCACCGCGGTAAGTCTCCCGGACGGCGTCCAGGTAGCCGGTGAGGTAGTACGCGCCGAGGCCCGTCAGTATCGGCCAGTCACCTTTCAGAATACCGACCTCGAAATCGGCCATGCCCCCGCCTTTCGAACTCAAGTATAGCATTAAGGCGCGGACCCGCGCCCGGTTGACCCCCGACCGCCGGGGTGCTAGGCTTCACCCGTCGTCAGCCGTGGAGGAAGGCAGCCGTGCGTCTCTTCGTGGCGGTGGAGATACCACCCGGGGTGCAGGAGAGGCTCGCCGCGGTGCGAGTCGCTTCGCGCGATTCCGCCTGGCGCTGGGTGGCGGCGGGGAACGTCCACCTGACGCTGAAATTCCTGGGGGAGACGGACGAGGGGCTGGTTCCGCGGATAAAAGAGGCCCTGGACTTGGTATGTCGTCCTCTGACCCCTTTCGAGCTCGGCCTGGCGGGGTTGGGGACGCTCCCCCCCTCGCGCCCCCCCGCCGAGGGCGACCGGAGGCCGCCGAGACCGCCTCGGGTGCTCTACGCAGGACTGGACCGGGGGACGGTCGAGCTGCGGAAGCTGGTGCTTGGTGTTGAGGAAGCCATGGCCGCTCTCGGTTATCAAAAAGAGCAGCGCCTCTTCACGCCCCACGCCACCCTGTCCCGGGTGCGAAAGGAGCAGCGCCCCCGGGACGCGGCGGAGCTTTTGGGGCGGTTCGCGGGAAAAAGTTTCGGGGCCTGGCGCTGCGGGGGGGCGGTTCTCTTTTTGAGCGATCTGGGTCCCGGCGGCGCCAGGTACACGGAGCTGGGTGAGTTCCCCTTCGGCGCGTGAAAAAGGACGGCCCCGGCTAACCGTTTCGCCAATTATGCAGCGTTCCGAAATGCAGGGCGGGGACTTTAATCCCCGCCGTTTTCACGTTCCCAGCCTAGCCCCTCACTCCAACCCTCTCCGCGACGTAGGGCGGCCCCTCCGCAGGCCGCCGTTCCACCCCTACGAAGGAGACGTGAGATTAACGCCTGACCCGTAGGGCGGGGATTC
>MFAF01000023.1:12899-14654 GCA_001774505.1 Candidatus Coatesbacteria bacterium RBG_13_66_14
TTGGCCAGGCTCTTGGTCAGCCCCAGCAGCCCCGACTTGCTGGCGGCGTAGTTGGCCTGTCCCACGTTGCCGGTCAGGCCGACGACGCTGGTGACGTTGACTATGCGGCCTTTGTGCGCCTTCTGCATCTGGCGGACCACCGCCTTGCAGCAGTTATAGGCCCCGGTGAGGTTGACCCGCAGTACCAGGTCCCAGTCCTCGGGCCGCATGCGCATGAAGAGGCCGTCGCGGGTGACGCCGGCGTTGTTGACCAAAGCCTCGACGGCGCCGAAGGTTTTGAAAACTTCCTCGGCCGCGGCCTGGACGGCGTCGTAGTCGCCCACGTCCACGCCCCAGCCCTTCGCCCGCCCGCCTCCGACGTGTATCTCCCCGGCGGTCCTCTCCGCTCCCGGGGCGTCCAGGTCCCACACGGCTACGGGAAACTCCCGCGCCAGCGCCTTGGCCACGGCGGCGCCGATGCCGCGGGCCCCGCCTGTTACTATCGCCGCGCCTCTGTCGCCCATGTCTCCTCCTAAAGTCCCGACTCGTCGAGCTCGATCTTGGCCTCGGCGAGGGATTTTTGCCACAGGGCCAGCTCCTCGGCGGCCCGGGTCATCCGTTCCAGCGCTTCCTCGCGGCTGGCCAGCAGGACTTCGGCGGCAGCGACGGCGGTCCGGTTGAGCATCTCGATGAACCGCTCCACCTCGTCCACGGCGGCGGCGACCATCGCCTCGGCCCGGTCGCTGGCCTTTCCGACGCGCCGGGCGTCTCTGTTGACCCGGTCGGCGAGCCCCACGGCCCGCAGCCGCGAAGTCAACGCCAGGAGAGCCCGCAGAGCCTCCCGCCGGGTCTCTCCGATGATTTCCTCGTCCAATCCGTCCGTTTTTTCCCAGAAGTTGGTGAACACCCGCTCGATGACGGCCAGGCGCGATTTGAAGCGGTGCGACAGGCCGCTGAGTCCGGAGATCTCGCGCAGAACGGAGCGCGCGATGTGGACCGGCCGCCCCGTGTCCGACACGGACCACACCACGTACCCGATCACGGCGACGGCGAGGAGGCCGACGGAGGGCCAGAACCAGGCGAGGACGAAGTTGAAAACCACCGCCGCCCCCAAGAGGGCGACCAGGAGCGTCAGCCGCGACGCGCCCAGGAAAGCGCGCCGAAAAACCGCTCTCTTCTGCCAGGGTTCGAGCATGTTAAAAACTCCAGATTTCGCCGCCGAAATAATCGGCCAGGAAAAATTCCCGCGCCGCTTCCGGCAGCCGCCCCTGCGCCTCGTACGCCTCGCCGAGGAGGCGGTGCGCGGCGGAGAAGCGGGGCCGGCGGTTGACCGCCTCCTCGAGCTGTCCGACCGCCTCGTCGTGGCGGCCCAGCGCCTGGAGCGCCATACCGTAGGCCATCCGCGCGGGGATGAAGTCGGGGTCCGCCTCGACGGCCCTCGCGTAGAGCGACAGGTACTCCTCCGGCGGGGATGTCCCCGTCCGCTGGAGGAGCGCCGCCAGGTCGTAGAGGGCTTCGGCGTAGTCGGGGGCCAGCTCCACCGCCCGTTCGAGGTCCTCGTGTTGACCTAGAATGTCGCCCAGGCGGCCCCGCACCACCCCCCGGCGCTCGTAGGTCTCGGCGTCGTCGGGGCGGATTTCCAGGGCCCGATTGTACCCGACGAGCGCCTCCGAGGAAAGCCCCCGCTTCTCCAAGGCCATGGCGGCGTAGAATTCCCCGGAAAAGCCGTCGTCCTCCGGCACCACGGGCGCCAGTGTCAGCCCCAGGCAGACCAGG
>MFAF01000023.1:14707-17018 GCA_001774505.1 Candidatus Coatesbacteria bacterium RBG_13_66_14
AACGAGGTAAGCGACGAAGCCGGCGCCGAGGAGCGCCATGACCGGCAGGAGCGGCATCCGGTAACGGCTGGTGACGAAGAAGGCCACGACCCCCACGACGTAGGTGACGGCGAAGGCGACGAGGATGGTGAGCCCTCGCCCCGCGCCGGGATTCGTCAGCATCCGCCCGCGGTCGCGGCCCAGGGCAGTCACGAGCCCCGCCAGGCCGAAGGGCGTCGCCAGCCACCACCGCAGCGGGTTGAACCGGAGCCACAGGCTCTGGCCCCTCGCCCAGCCGATGTTCACGTTGCTGGATACGTCCGCCGCGTTGAAGAAGCCCAGGGCCTTTTTGAAGAAGAGGCCTATCGCCCGCCCCGGGGACGCGAAGACTGCGTCGAGGCCCCGTGAGTACCAGTAGCCGCCGTCGGCCAGGCCTCCCGCGCCGCTCAAGTCCGAGTCGGTCGCGAGCTGCCGCCAGGCCATCCCCGGCGGCACCGACGAGAAGCCGTCCGCCTCCGGGCCGTTGCCGATGAAAAAGTTGACACCCCCGTTGGCGCTCACCAGGACGAGCTTTCCCGACTCGAAAAGGTTGTGGAGGGTGGCGGGGAGGATGACCGCCAGCGCCAGGCCCAGGGGGATGAGCGCGGCGGCCAGGGCACGCCTCCACGCATACTTTTCGTCTCGGAGGCCGTAGAAAAGCCCCAACGCCGCCGCCACCGGCAGGAATAAAAGCAGGTTGGGCCGAGCCAGCGCACCGAACCCCAGGGCGATCCCGGCCCAGACGAGCCTGGCTTTCCTCTTCTCCCAGCCGAGGCCCTCCTCCCAGGCGTTGACGAAAAGCGCCAGGGAGAGGAGGTACGTAAAAGTCTCCAGGGTGACGGAGAGGGCCTGCTCCTCGAAGAAGGGGCCGAGGTCGTAGAGGGCGACGAAGAGCGCGGCGGCGAAGGCCGGTGTGCGGCCGAAGAGCTTCCTCCCCCACAGAAAGGTCAGCGCGACGACCCCCAGCCCCAACAGGGTGTTGAATACGTGCGCGGCGGCGATGCTTTTCCCGCCCACCGAGGAGTAGAGGTCGGTCAGAAACCAGACGTAGAGCGGCGGCTTGAAGAAGGGACCGCCGGGCATCGCGGCCCCCTCGGCGCCCAGCCGCGCCAGGAAGCTGTGGTAGCCGGCGTCTATTATCGGGAAGTGGTAGAGCGGGGAACCAGAGTAATCGAGGGCGTAGATGACCCGCGCCGCCAGGGCGACCAGGATGAGCGCCAGCAGCAGCTTGGCGTCCCGCCTGAAATCGTTTTTGACTGATCGCTCGATCATCACAGGTAGTTGAAGGAATAGAGGAGCAGGTAGCCGCCCACGCCCAGGACCACCACCGGCCCGGCCCACCACAGGAAGCGGTACAGTCTCCCCCAGAACGATTTTTCCCGGAAGCGGCCCGACAGGCGCTCCACGGTTTTCGAGAAGAACACCGCCAGGAGGGCCACCGCGACCATCGTCACCGCGATGCCCAGGCTGTAGACGGCCAGGGCGGCCAGGGGGTCGGCCAACTCGTCAAAAAGTTCGGTCGCCGCCGAGTTGCCGAAATAAATCAGCAAAGCCCCCCGGCAGGGCACGATGCCGCCGGAAACGCCCAGGGCGACGAGGCGCTTTATCGAGCGGGGCCCGTCGTCCCCCGCGGCCCAGGCGGGGAGGTGAACGTGGTCGTGCCCGTGGTGGTGGTTCGGTTCCACCGCCTCGCCGTGGTGGTCCACCGCCCCATGCCGCCGCGCGTGCCCCCGGATGCGCTCCCGGAGCATCCACACGCCGACCAGGATCACCAGCGAGGCGCCGACGACGGAGGTTATCCCCTGCAGGAGGACCTCGTCCACCAGGCTCCCGGCGAGCTTCACCGTGAGGGCGATGGCGTAGACGACGACGGTGTGCGTGGCGGCGGTGACGAGCCCCAGGATGACCGCGTCGAGGGCGGCGCGGGCTGGCTTGCGCCCGGGGGTGCTCCCCACCATGTAGGCGGAGATTATCGCCTTGCCGTGGCCGGGCTGGAGGGCGTGGCCGGCGCCCCACCCGAAGTAGAACAGGAATTGGAGGAACATCAGTCGGTGATCCGGCGTCGGAGGGTGTCCAGGGCGTGAATGACCGTCCGGCGGCGCACCAGGTCCCGGTCGCCGGTGAGCTTCAGTTGTCGGGTGAAAATGAAGCGGCCGTCGGGGTCCGGGTGGACGAGCGTCCGTTGGAGGTCCACGAGCAAGCCACCCCGCGTCGGAGGCCAGTCGTCCAGGGTGCGCGGGTGCTGGGCCAGACCGACGAAGACCGTCCCGACCGGCTTCTCCGCCGACCCGCC
>MFAF01000023.1:17031-17892 GCA_001774505.1 Candidatus Coatesbacteria bacterium RBG_13_66_14
ACGCCGGTGGTGGAGAGGGTAATATCGCACCCCAGGGCGTCGAGGGCGCCCAGGGCCATGGCCGCCGCCGTCTCGCGGCTCACCGCGCCGTATTTTTCTAAAATTTCGGCCGGAACGCCGAGGAGCCTGGTTTTAATCGCATCGGAGTAGGCGATGACGCCGCCGACGTAGTAGTCCGAGCTGCCGGGGACGTCGGTGAGCCAGTCCCCGATGCCGCCGCCGGTGCAGCTTTCGGCGGTGCCCAGGGCGAGGCCCAGCTCCCGCAGCCTCGCGCCCACCGCTCCCGACAGGGTGTCCGAGTCGCGGCCGTACACGCAGCCGCCGACCGCCGCCTCGACACCCTCCGCCAGCCGCTCGAACCGTTTTTCGGCAGAAGGGTCTACCCCCTCCAGGAAGCGCGTCAGGCGCAGGTCCACCAGTCCGTGGCGGGGGAGGAAGGCCAGCTCGATCCCGGCCTCGTCCAGCTTCCCCGGCATCCCCGCGTCCTCCAGGCGCTGCGACAGGACGCTCTCGGAGACGCCCACGGTGCGGATGGTGCGCTTGAGGCGGACGAGGGGCGTATCCGTGAGGGCGCGGACGGCCTCCCGGATGCCCGCCTCCCAGAGCTCGCGGACCTCCCGGGGCACGCCGGGGAGGAGGCAGACGTGGCCCGAGCCCGCGGGGACGAGCTGTCCCGGAGCCGTGCCCGAGGGATTGTAGACGATCACCGCGCTTTCCATGCGACGGAACTGACTCTCGTTGACGGCGGGCATCTCGATGGCGCGCCGGGCGAAAATTTCACGCACCCGGCGGGCCTGCTCGGGGTCCACGACCAGCTTTTGACCGAGCTCCGCGGCCACCGTGTCCAGGGTGATGTCGTCC
>MFAF01000023.1:17912-18010 GCA_001774505.1 Candidatus Coatesbacteria bacterium RBG_13_66_14
GGTGGTGATTACCAGCCCGGCCTCGCCGAGACCGCGCCGCACGGCACCCGCGATGGCGGTCGCGTCGTCGGGTACGGTGTACCGCGCGCCGACGCGGA
>MFAF01000024.1:0-2237 GCA_001774505.1 Candidatus Coatesbacteria bacterium RBG_13_66_14
CCTCGGCGGCCAGCCCCAGGCGCTCCCGCACGATTTTTTCCAGGAACGCGTCGTCGGTCCCGAGCCGTTCCAGAAGGTCCCTGTAGTGTTCCGCAGTCTCCAGGGCCTCGTTGTACCGCCGGTGGAGCTGCTGTTTCTCCTCCTCGAGCTCCCCCAGGCGGAAGAGGCTGGCCTGGGAACCCACGAGGAGATAGACCAACAACCCCGCGGCGATGATGGCCAGCAGCCACCAACGCCGCCGGATCCAGGGCCGGCCGTCGGCGCGGCGGTGTGTCTTTTCCAGCTGGGAAGTCATGGCGGGCGTCAACCCCCATTTTACCACATTCCGGCGCCGGGGGCCCCACCTGTGGTAGACTGGGGCGCGCAAGAGTCGTGGGAGGCGGTGTGGAAACCGTTTTGGTCGCGGTGGACCCGGAGCTCGTCGGGCGCCAGTTGAAAATCGAGGACGACCCCCTGGGGCGGATCGCCCGCCTGCTGCCCGGGATAAAGCTCGTTTTCATCCGCAGCGCGGCCCTCGCCGAGCACCTGGCGACGCTGGGTGGACCCGCCGCCCTGACGTACTACAGGGACCGGACCGAGGAGGTTCTCCCGGCCCGGGTGAACCCCGACGACTTCCCGGACCGGCTCTCGGCGATGCTGGCCGGGGCCGCCGAGGCCGCCGGAGCGTCCTTCGTCCTCACCGACAACCAGGAGCTGACCCACCTGCCGTACCCCGGCGGGCGGTTCGTGGACGAGTGGGACCTCGCGGACGCCCTCGGCCCGGGCGAAACTCCCGAGGCGCTCGTAGCGGGACAAAAGACTGAGTCCGTCTTCAAGTGCGCCGACGAGATCCAGTGCAACATGCTGGTCGGCCTTCTGGAGGGCGAGGCCATCCCCTGCCTGGTCAAAAGCCAGGAGGTGACGTCCCTGGACGGCCTGTTGGCCACCGGGGCCGGTTTCTGGGCCGACCTCCACGTCTTCGTCGGGGACGCCGACCGGGCCAGGCGGCTCATCGGAGAATACCTCGCCGCCCGCACGCAGGAGTGAGGGAACCGTCCGGTAAAAAAAACGCCGTCCCCGGGACGGTTTTTTTAAACCCGCGCACGCCTACCGTTCGCCCTCCTCCAGGCTCTCTCCGGCGGACTCCTGCAGGCCGGTGGTGAACTCGCTGGCGCCGGCGGAGAAGCTCCCCTCACCCTCCTCGGGGACGCCGAAATCCTTCAGGAACGGGATGCGCCAATTCTCGGCGTAGCAGCCGTTGGCGCGTAAAAGGTCCCCCAGGCTGCACACCAGGCTGCCGTTGATGGCCGCGTAGGCGCGGTAGGCGGGGTTGGCGAAGCCGTCGCCCTCGTAGGGGACGATCTGCACCGTCCGGGCCCGGCTCAGGCGCACCTTGCCCGTGCAGAAATTTATCACCGAGTAGTAATCCACACCGGTGCCGCAGAAGCGGCTGAAGAGGTAGAGGTTGTAGCGCTCGCCCAGGACCCTGGCGCACTCCCGGGTCAGCAGGCGCTTGCCCCAGTACGGGGCGCTCCCCTCGGCGTCGGCCACCGCCTGGTCCGCGTCGGCGCAGACGGCGGAGTAGTTCACGAACCAGGCCACCACCTCGAGGTCGGCCTCGATGACCTCGTCCACGATGCGGCGCTGGAGCTCCGCGGCCCGGGCGGGATCGAGCTCCCGCAGGAGCGCCAGGTAGTAGGTGGCGTAGTAGAGGTCGAAAACGGCGCTGGAGCTGTACTCCTCCGCCTGTTCGTACCGGCTGGCGGCCCGCTCCTGTTCCTTCCTCCAACGCTCGTAGCTCCTCTGGTACGCCTCCCGCTCCTCGGGGGTCAACCGGGCCGTCTCCGAGTCCGAGAGGACCCGGAACTCCTCCTCGGGGAGCCGCTCCACGTCGAGGCTGGCGCTGTCGCCGGCGCGCACGGTGCGGCGCAGGTCCGGCACCTCGCGCAGGCTGTCGAAGTGGAAGGAATCGCGGGGGTGCTCCGGGGGCGGGGCCTCGGGATCGTTGGAGGGCTCGGGCGCCACCGGCGGCTCGAAGTAATCCAGGGCCCGGCGGACGATGATCATCTCCTCCACCGCACGATAGATGGCCCCGGACACTGCGGCGGGCCCCGACGCGTAACGCAGGGTGACGTCTTTGATAATCTCGTAGGCCTGCTTGTGGAGCCCGGAAAGGTGCCTGGCCACCGCTAGACGGATGCGCACCAGGTCCTGATCCAGGCCCGAGCAGCGGCCGAGGAGCATCTCGAATGCGCCGA
>MFAF01000024.1:2366-3191 GCA_001774505.1 Candidatus Coatesbacteria bacterium RBG_13_66_14
CCCGCTCTCCCCCCCTCGATGTAAAAAATATCCGCCCTGAGGATCACCGCTTACCGGCGAGCAGGTGACCGACGGCGAATCCCAGGCAAATAGTCGTGGGGGAAAGGGAGACCGCCGCCAAGAGCCAATCCGCATTGGAAACGATGCCCACGACGAGCAGGCAGGCCCAGAGCACGACCACGATGAGCACGCCCAGGCAACCCCAATCCTTCAGGCTCAAAAACCCCATCCTACACCTTCTTGGTCATCCAGCGCCCGCGGCGGAACCAGAGCGCCACGAAGATACCCTCGAAAATCTGGCTCAACATCACCGCGGACCAGACGGCGTAGTCGTGCAGATGGAAAACGTGGATAAGCAGAAGGGCGAGGGGCACCTTGACCGCCCAGTTGGCCAGTATCGCGCCCCACATGGGCGGGGTCGTGTCCCCGGCCCCCCGGAACCCCCCGCCGACTCCGGGAGGAGCTCCCGTCCCGTCGCTCAACGCCTGTCGCCGAGCAGACCGCCCACGAAGCACCCCAGGATAATGGCCGGGATGGAGAGTGAGGTCGCCGTGATTAACCACCCCGCCTCGGTGAAAATCGCCGTGAAGAAGAGACCGACCCAGATCACGCCCAGGACGAACACCCCCAGGCATCCGGAATCCTTCAGGGTGACCGACGCCATCCTACACCTTCTTTGTCATCCAGCGCCCGCGGCGGAACCAGAGCGCCACGAAGATCCCCTCGAAGACCTGGCTCAACATCACCGCCGCCCAGACGGCGTAGTCGTGCAGATGGAAAACGTGGATGAGTAGGAGGGCGACGGGCACCTTGACCGCCCAGTTG
>MFAF01000024.1:3255-4495 GCA_001774505.1 Candidatus Coatesbacteria bacterium RBG_13_66_14
TCCAGGCCAGGGAGCCGAAGATGCCGCCCAGGCCGATGAAAATCAGGTAATGGTGGGCCATGTCCAGCACGCACCGGTTGGCCAGCGCGTCCAGGACGGGCCGGGTCAGCCTGAAGCCGCCGGCCTTGAGGAGCCCGACCACCCGCCAGGGCAGGCCGGGGCCGCTCGCCTTGATGAAAGCGGCCAGCCTGTGAGCCGCCTCGACCACCGGCACCGGCGCCGAGTCGCTCTGGAGAAAAATTTGCGCCAGCTCCCGACCGAAGGCGATGTAAATCGTGGCCAGGAAGCAGCCGATCATCAGGCCGAAGACCGCCGTCTTCCGGGCCGCATCCCTGGCCCGCAGCGGCTCGCCGCGACCGAGGAACTGGCCGACCAGCGGGGCCGGCGCCGCCATCAACCCGTTGGACAAAAATTGCCCGAAGATGAGCGTGGACATCCCGATGGTAAAGGCGGTGGCCACCAGGTTCACCACCCGCCCGTCGGGGAGGTTCGTCTTGAGGCTCGACGCCAGGGCGATCATGATCACGCCGGTGAGCGGCCGGGTGATGGCCTGGCCCATGGCGGGCAGGCCGATCTTGAAGAAACGCTTCTGCTCGCGCCAGGCCGGCGGGTGGCGGAAGAAGCCCTTGAGCGAGACGTTGGACCAGTGAAAGCGGTACGCGACGAGTATGACGCCCAGGCCGACGAAGGAGGAGATGCTGGAGGCCAGGGCCGCGCCGTTCACTCCCATCCGGGGGAAGCCCCAGTGGCCGAAGATCAAGAGCCAGTTCAGGAAGACGTTGAGGACGTTCACCGCGGCGAAGGCGTACATGCCGGTGCGCGTGTCGCCGGAGCCGACGAAGATCGAGTGGATGGTGAAGGCGCAGACCAGGGCGCCGAACCCCGGGGCGAAGATGCGCATGTAATCCACCCCGATGGCGTACTGCTCCGGCGTGGGGCCGTAGAGCCGCATCAGGGCGGGAGCCAGGAGCTCCATCACCGCCACGAGGACGAGGGCGATGCCGCATCCTATCCACAGGCCGCGGTGACCGGAGACGCCGGCCTCTTCTTGCTCTCCCGCCCCCCAGTGGCGCGCCACGATGGCCACCACCCCCGCCGTCACCAGCTCCACCAGGGCGAAGCCGAGCCATATAAGGCTCCCGGAGAAGCCCACGGCGGTCACCGGGTCGCGCCCCAATCCCCCGATGAACATCCGGTCCACAATGTTGGCGAAGTTCATCAGGATGCTGGCCAGCATCGC
>MFAF01000024.1:4510-4623 GCA_001774505.1 Candidatus Coatesbacteria bacterium RBG_13_66_14
CGGTGAAAGGAAGCGCGATGAGGCGAACCGAGCTATGCCCCGGGCGAACCGAGCGAAGCGAGCTATGCCTCCGGCAAACCGAGCGAAGCGAGCTACGCCTCTGGCGAAACCTC
>MFAF01000024.1:4708-4921 GCA_001774505.1 Candidatus Coatesbacteria bacterium RBG_13_66_14
AAAAATTCTCGCCCAGGCTGTCGCCCGACGGGACGCTGATGACCTACATCGCCCCCTACGATGGCGTGCTGAACGTCTGGCTCAAGACCGTGGGCGCCGAGGACGACCGCCCCCTCACTTGGGACGCCGGACGGGGAATTTCCGGCCACTACTGGGCCAGGAACGGCGAGTACGTCCTCTACCTCCAGGACGACGATGGCGACGAGAACTTCC
>MFAF01000024.1:5029-10215 GCA_001774505.1 Candidatus Coatesbacteria bacterium RBG_13_66_14
TCCTCGCCATGAACCGGCGCAACCCCGAAGTCTTCGACTACTACACCCTGAACGTGGTCACCGGGAAAATCACCCTCCTCCAGGAAAACCCCGGCGACGTGCTCTACTACGACCTCGACTGGAACATGCGGCCCAGGGCTTACTCCAGGCCCACCCCCGAGGGCGGCGAGGACTTCTACGTCCGCCGGACCGCGGATTCAGAGTGGGAGCACATCTTCACCTGGGAGTACGGGGACACGGATTCGTTCTCCATCTACGTCACCCCGGACAACGCCGGCCTCTACCTGGCCGACTCCCGGGACTCGAACACGCTGCGCCTCGTGGAGCTGGACCTCGCCACGGGCGGGACGATGGTCCTCGCCGAGGACCCGGATTACGATATCCACTACGGCCACGGCGATTCGAGCTTCCTCTTCGACCCGGTGACTCACCGGCTGGAAGCGGTGGCCTTCTACCGCGACAAGCTGGAGTGGGAGCCGCTGTCGGAGGAGGTCCGGGGGGACGTCGAATTCCTCAACGACGCCTTCGACGCCGACTACTACTTCTCCGACCGCTCCCGGGACGACCGGACGTGGCTCGTGACGGCGTACTTCGACGACCGCTCCGCGGCGGCCTACGTCTACCACCGCGACGGCCGGAGTTTAGAGAAGATGTTCGACATCCGGTCCGACCTCAACGACTACACCCTGGCCCCGATGACCACCGTCACCTACACGGCCCGCGACGGCGTGGTCATCCACGGCTACCTGACCCTGCCGCCCCGGGAGTTGCCCCGGGACCTGCCCCTGGTCCTCGACGTCCACGGCGGCCCCTGGTCCCGGGACATGTGGGGCTTTCAGGGCGAGGTCCAGTGGCTGGCCAACCGCGGCTACGCCGTGCTGCAGGTGAACTATCGCGGGAGCTCCGGCTTCGGCAAGGCGTTCCTGCACCTGGGCGACAAGGAGTGGGGCGGCCGGATGCAGGACGATCTCACCGACGCGGTGGGCTGGGCCGTGGGACTCGGTATCGCCGACCCGGAACGGATCGCCGTTTACGGCTGGAGCTACGGCGGCTACGCGGCGCTGGCCGGTGCGACCTTCACCCCGGACCTCTACGCCTGCGCCGTGTCGGGCCTCGGCCCGGCGAACCTGGCGACGTTCATCGAGACGGTGCCGCCCTACTGGCGCGTGGGCCAGGAAAATTTCTTCCGGCGCGTGGGCAACCCGAAGACCGAGCGGGAATTTCTGGAAAGCCGCAGCCCGATCAACTTCGTGGACCGGATAGAGATACCGATGTTCCTGATTTACGGCGCCCACGACCCGCGGGTGAAGCTCTCCGAGGGGGAGCAAATTTCGGCGGCGCTGGAGGCGGCGGGGATTTCCTTCGAGTACGTCGTTTACACCGACGAGGGCCACGGGCTGGCCCGGCCGGAGAACCGCCTGGACGCCTACCGGCGCGTCGAGCGCTTCCTCGCCGACAACCTGGGCGGCCGCTACGAAGAATAATTTGACAAAATTACCGAATCCGGCTATTATTTAAGCAGTTGCTTAAATACAGGTGAGAGATGCCAACCGATCCGAACCCCAGCGAGGTCTTCCGCATCCTCGGCGCCCGGCGCAGGCTGGCCATCATCCGCATCCTCCGCCACCACGGGCCCTCCGGGGCCAACAAAATCGCACAGATTCTCGGCATCACCCCCGCGGCGGCCTCCCAGCACCTCAAAGCCCTGAGGCAAGCGGGTCTGGTCATCTCCGAACGACACGGCTACCACATCCCCTACAGCCTCAACGAGGAGACCCTCTCCGAGTGCTGCTGCGAGATAACCCAGGCCTGCGGGATGCACCACCGCCTCCCCGAACCGCCGGTGGGCAACCTGGAGGCGCTCCTCGAGTACAAGGCGAGGCTGGAGGAGAAGCTGGAGTTCGTCAAGGAGAGGATCGCGGAGCTGCGGAGCGAGGTTTAGCGTTTTTTTTCGCCTGGCATTTAAGAATACGCTTAACAACTTAACATCCCAACCACAGGGAAAACCCAAGGAGTAATCATGTGCTGCGAAACACCGAGACACCACCACCATCAGTTCGCTTCCGGCGGCAAAGACTGCTGCGGCCCGGTGATTTTCCGCCGCTTCCACTCGAAGAAGGAGCGGCTCGAGATGCTCGAAAAGTACAAGGAAGAGCTCGAGGGCGAGCTGGAAGGGCTCAAGGAGGAGATCGCGAGGCTCGGCAAGTAGCCGCCCGGTGGCAAGAAGGCCGTCCCCCGTGGACGGCCTTTTTATGCCTTTAGTTGAAACCGGGGCGGGGACCAGCGTGTCTAAAGGGTGTAGCTATGCTTTTTTTTAACGTTAACCGCGGGCGAACCCTTACCCAATATGAAGGTGGACGGTTGAAAAAAGGCTCCGCTCGCGGCGGCAAGCTCTCGAAGTTCAACAGAGTTGCATCGCGGAACAGTGTCCAGCTTCAAGCTGGTGGTGCCGGAGGCCGGGCTCGAACCGGCACGGACCGAGGTCCGGGGGATTTTGAGTCCCCTGCGTCTACCAGTTTCACCACTCCGGCAAGCCTTACGCTTGACCGTGTTCCGCGGGGAAAGTCGGATTAATTTGAAGGATCATCCCCGCGAGCCCGGCCATTTAGACGTACTGACATTTAACAAGCGTTCCGCTTGACCGTGTTCCGCGGGGGGAGCTTGATGCATTCGATGATTCAGCCCCACGAGCCCGGCCCTTTGGACGGACAACGCTTAAAAGCGTTCCGCCCGACCGCGCCCCGCGCGCTGAAGGCGGGGAAAATATATACCCGCCCCCGCGGGGTGTCAACGGGCGACAATCCCGATGGCCCGACGTGGTACTATTGACGGTCCTCGAAGACCTATCTTCCGGAGTCCAAAGATGAGAACCACAGTCATCATTGCAACGCTCCTGGCCGCCGCCGCCTCGGCGGTCCCCGAAATCGCCGCGGTGCGGGTGGAAGAGGGTCCGAAGCTCGACGGGCTGTTCGACGACCCCTGCTGGGCCGAGGCCCAGTGGCACGAGGGCTTTGTCCAGCGCGACCCCGACCCCGGCGCGCCCTCCACGGAAATGACCCGGATGGCCTTCGCCTACGACGGGGTGACCCTCTACGTCGCCTTCGATTGCCGCGACTCCGACCCCGACGGGTTGCAGAGCCACCTGGCGCGGCGCGACTCCGGGATAACCGCCGACGACAACGTGGACGTCTATTTCTCGCCCACCGGCGACGGGCGGCTGTTGTATTACTTCAGCACCAACCCCGCCGGCGTGAAGCTGGACCAGCTCTACACCAACCGCGCCGCGTGGGCCACGGGGCAGTGGGACGGGCACTGGGACGTGGCCACGGCCGTGACCGCCGACGGCTGGAGCGCCGAGTTCGCCTTGCCCTTCGCCAACTTCCAGTTCGACGCGTCCGCGGGGAACGACTGGATTTTCAACGCCGGCCGCGTCGTCCGCCGCAAGCACGAGGAAACCTACCTGACCGAGGTGCCCTACACCGCCAACATGTTCTACACGGAGTACGGCGCCCGGCTGACCGGCATCGAGGGGGTGAGCCAGAGCCTGGGGCTGGAGCTCGTGCCCTATGTCAAGGGTGATTACCGGAACTACCCGGAGCTCACCGGCGAAGACCGCGACCAGCTCAAGCCGCTGGCCGGCCTCGTGCTGGATTTCGACTTGAGCCGCAACCTGAACCTGGCGGCCACGGCTTTCCCCGACTTCGCCGAGATAGACCTGGACCCGGACCAGTACGTGGTCGGCCGGGACCAGGTGTACCTCTCCGAAACGCGGCCCTTCTTCCTGGAGAACTCCAACTTCTTCGCCACCTCGTACTTCACCATGTTCTACTCGCGGCGCATCGGCAAGCGGCTCTTCGATTCCGAGGGCCTCTACGAGGATTCCTTCATCGTCGGCGGCGGCCGGCTGACCGGGAAGGCGGACCATTTGGGCTACGGCGCCTTCTACGCCCACACCGACCAGGCGGTCAGCGACCTGGCCGCCGAACCGGCGAGCGACTGGGGCATGGCCCGCCTGACCTACGACGTCACCCCGGGCGGCTATGTCGGGTTGTCCGGGTCATCCCGCCTGGCCCGGAGCGTGGAAACTCATGACGGGACGGCTTTGCCGGCCTACGACTACGCGGCCTACGCGATGGACTTCGACCTGTACTTCGGCGAGAACGGGGAATGGAACGTGCTGGGAATGGGGGTGGCGGACTACGACAGCCGCAATCCAGGGGGGACGATCGAGGACCAGCACGCCGCGGGCTTCGAGGTTAATTACACCGGCGAGGTGGTGGACACCAGCCTGGATTACGACCAGTTCACGGAAAACTTCAACCTGGACGAGACCGGCTACATGTGGATCAGCGGGCTGGGGCTGCGCAATTTAAACTACCACCTGCGCTTCCGTTTCAACTTCGGCTCCGAGGCGGCGATCCGGAGCTTCTGGATCAGCGGCAACGCCAACGTCCACCGCGACTGGGACTGGGAACCGGCGATGGACGAGTTCCACCTCGAGCTCTCCAGCATGCTCCAGAGCGGCTGGCTGATGGGCGTGGAGGGCGCCTACGGCCACGACTGGCTCCTGGACCCGGTCAAACCCGTGGAGTACTACTACGGACTGGGCTGGATCAACACCCCCTGGACGGGGATGCTCACCGGCAACGCTTTCGCCTTCTACGGCACCCTGCCCGACTACACCCTCGGCGCCGTGGGCGACCTCCTCATGGGCGGCCTGGAGGGCACTTTCCGCCCCCTGTCCGCCCTCCAATTGACCGGCAGCGTCGAGTACTACGACTGGACCTTCCCCGAGGTCGCCACCGATTACTGGGGGGCGTCGGTCGAGGACTACGACATCGTCATCTGGCTGGGGTCGCTCAACTACCTCTTCACCCGGGAGCTGTACCTGCGGCTCTTCGCCCAGGGCTCGACCCAGAACGATCTGTACGCCTTCCGCACCCTGGTGGGTTGGGAATACCTGCCCGACTCGAACATCTACCTGGCCTACGAGCAGTGGCGCGACGACACCGGGAGCGACTTCCGGATGGTCAACCAGGGGGTCTTCCTCAAGGCCGAGTACTACCTGCAGTTCTGACACGCCTTCGGTGTTCACCGACCGGGGGCTGGATTCGCGACGCAGTGGTGCCCCTAGATGTAGGGCGGGGACTTTAGTCCCCGCCGTTTTCACACCCGACCCTCACCCC
>MFAF01000024.1:10252-12095 GCA_001774505.1 Candidatus Coatesbacteria bacterium RBG_13_66_14
TATCTGGCCCCAGCTCGTCTCGACGATGACGCTCTCCCAGTCGCCCACGTCCACGCGGGCGGCCTGGACGACCTCCTTGCGGCCCTCCTGGTCGTTGGTGGTGTCCTGGACCCAGAAGTAGGCCACCAGGTCGTCCAGCTTCCAGACGGGGTCCACGTCGAAGTCCACGTGGAAGAGGTCGGAGGAACCCTGGCCGCCGTACTCCAGGGGCATGCCCTGCCCCGTGGGCAGGATGTCGCGCATGGTGTAGTCGTAGTGGCGGCTGCCGGCGTAGAGGTCGTTCTCGGCGATGGCGAAGTAGTACTTCAGGTTCTCAGTGTCTCCGGTGTACTCGTCAGCCCACCAGATCCAGGCGTCCAGGAAGCCGGAGCCGCCGGTGATGTTACCGCTCATCTGGATGGCCAGGGGCGACGGCTTGTTGTGCCGCTGGACGATGGCCTGCGCGATGCTGTACTGGGTCGGGGCATACCAGCCGTCAATCCAGACCTTGGGCACACCGGTGATGGGCCAGAAGCTGACCCGGGCATTGGCGTCCGCGGGATTGTAGAGGTACAACGGGTCACTGGCGCCGGGCCAGTTGACGTGGATGGAGAGGTGGCTGAAGTAGTCGTGATAGTTCAGGTCGGCCTGACGAAGAGCCTCGTCTACCGGGGGGCAGTAGCCTCAGGTGTAGTTGGTGAAGGTCTCGCCGAAGACCATCCGCTCCACGCCGAAGGCGGAGGCGGCGAGCACGAGACAGACTATGAGTACCTTACGCATCGGTCCTCCTTCTCGGTTCATTTACCCGTGAAATTCACACCCGTACTTTATCCCACAAATCGGTTTAAATCAAGGAGTCGGCGTCAATGACGACCGTTTCACGGACCAACATCCAGGGGTGGGGCGCCCGTGGACTCGTCGAAGCGCACGTAGTCGCCGCCGTAGTCCGCCGCCCCGCCGAAACCAGCCCCAAGTAGGATTCACTGTGAACGGCACCAGCAGTGAATCCCCATACCCGCCCATAGGAGACGGGAAGCCCTCACTTCACGTGCAGGCGGCTCTCAGTCTGAGGTTAAGGCCTTGAAAGGAACAGGGAACCGCATGTTTCACGCTCCCGATTCCAGGGCGTGGTAACTGCTCTTGTCCGGGGAAATGGCGGCGTAGATATTTTCTTGGCCCGTATCCGGGTCTACGTAGCGCCAGCGCAGCCAGCCGGAATTACCCCCTTCGTCCTCAACGCGCCACCAGTCGCCCCGCCTTTCGAGGATGGTGAAGAATTCGCCCTCATCGAGGAGGGGATGGGCGGAGATTCGGTCGGCCTCAGGATCGGGAAGGGTGCGGAAGTTAACCCCGCCCGAGGACAGCACGAGACCCCAGGGTTCGGCGTGGCCGATCATCATCACCCGCGCCCCGGCATTCGGGATGGGCTCGAGGTCGTCGAACTCCCACAGAAGCTCACCATTCCCATATTCGTCTATCTCTTCACGGGCCGGGGGCAGCCCCACGGACTGGAACTGCCAGCGGCCGTTCCAGTCGAAGTCGTCCCAGGAGCCAACGGTGATGGTCCCGTGCCCGATGGGCCCCTTCCAGGAACCGCCGGTGTGCACGGGGTAGAACATCTCCACCCACAGGGCGTGCTTGGGCGAGCCGTATTCCTGAAAATAACTGACCTCGAGGACGAGGGTTTCCCCGGCGGCGAAGGGCACCTCGTAGAGGGCGTAGGTGGAGTAGGAGATGTAGACGTCGGCGTAGAGGTCCCCGGGAATGGTGAACTTCCGCCTGGTCTCCCGGACGATCTCCGTATCCAGCTCCTCGCTCTTTGTATCCCCCTCCCGCCCCACCATCGCGTGAAAGCCGTAATCGG
>MFAF01000024.1:12123-17703 GCA_001774505.1 Candidatus Coatesbacteria bacterium RBG_13_66_14
CTCGGAGTTCCTCCAGTACTCCTCCTCCTCCCAGTACGTCCAGTACGCCGCCGTCTCCAGGGGGAAATACATCGGCAAGGTCTGGGCCGACCCCTCGTTGCGGAACGTGAAGTTCGCATAGACCTGAGCGCCGGCCTGACCGAGCGAGATGCGCACCTCCTCGTCGGCCATCACCACGTCGGGGTGCTCGATGCTCTCATCGAGGGGATTGAAGGGCTGGGGACCGGGATAGTCACTCCACCACCAGCCGGAGTCCGCAACCGCCGGCATGTGGTGAACGATAAGTATCAGTAAAATCAGCCTTTTCATCTTTACTCCCTTCACCCTGGCCAGAAGGAGCGGAGGCCCGCCCACAGCCCGTTTCGATTCGCGGCGGGTTGATATGACAGAAAGGTCACGCCCTCATCTGCGGTGGGCGACCTCTTACGGACCCGTCTCCGGCGGGAGGACACCGCTCGACTCGTCGAAGCGCACGTAGTCGCCGCCGTAGTCCGCCGCCCCGCCGAAGCCGCCCCCCATAGCGGCCTGCTCCAGGCGCTCCGGGGTGAAGTTCTGCCACACCTCGCGGGAGTACCCCTCGCGCACCCGCACGAGCTGCATCCCCACCACGTCGAAGGAGAGGACTATCTTGGACTCGTTGGAGAGCCATGACAGCTCGTAAACGCGCTTGTGGGGCTTCTCCTCCATCATCTTGACCATGTACTGGGCCTGGTCCTGGGAGCCGAACATCCGGGAGCGGGGGCCGAGGTATACGGCGTGGGTGCCGGAACGGAAGGTGTCGTCCACCCGATCCCGCTGGCCCGCGACGAGGCGCTCGCCGTAGACGACCACGTCGCGGTGGTCGGGCTGGGTGTAGCGGAAGGTGGCGAGTACCCGGTTGGCGTCGAAATTCAGCCCCGCCGCCGAATCCCGGTTGTCGTACACGTCCACCTGGATCAACCGGCGGTCGGAGTACCAGACCTCCTCGAACCAGGTGAAGAGCTCCTCCAGCTCGTCGGCGTACACCCCGGGCTCCACGACGATGTCTATGGAGACGCCGCGTTCGACGCCGGGCGTGACCTTGGTCTCGGCCACCTCGTAGGGGATCGGCGGCTGGATCTGACCCTCGCCGGGCGGCTGCTCGCCGATGACCTGCTCCACCGCCTCCGCGCCGGCCGACCTCTCGTCGCCCTCGTCACCGCAGGCCAGGAAAATCACCGAAAGGATGAGAAAATAAAACGGTACACGCATGACTAACCCCCTTGCGCCAGGGAGAATCGTGATCCCAGTTTCAGGTCGTTTTCCCGCACCCAGGCGGCGGTCCCGTCCGCGATGGCCCGGGCCACCCTTTGGCGGTAAGCGGGGTCCGAGAGGAGCGATTCCTGGTCGGCGTTGGAGAGGTAGCACGACTCGACGAGAACCGCCGGCATCCGCGCCTCCACTAGAACGAAGAAGGGCGCCGGCCACACGCCGCGGTCGGGCAGGCCGAGTCCCGCGACGTGGGCTTCCTGGAGGTCCCGGGCCACACCCTCCGAGGGCGCGGTCAGCTCCTCGAAGGTCAGCCGGGCGAGAAGCCGGGCCGCCTCCAACCGCGCCGGGAACGGCAGCTCACCGGTGAGGGGCAGGGCGAACCGCGCGCCTCCCCCGGAAGACCACGGGGTGTCCGGCCGGTGGTGGTCGGCGTAGTACATCTCGGGCCCGCGCCGCTCCGGCGAGCCGCCGTTCAGGTGGAGGGATAGGAAGAGGTCGGCGCCCATCTCGTTGGCGGTGCGAACGCGCTCCCGGAGACCCACGGGGTAATCGCCCGTCCGGGTCAATACGACCTCGACGTTCAACTCTTCCTTCAGTATCGTTTTCACCCTTCCGGCGATGTCCAGCACCAGGTCCTTCTCGAAGACGCCGGTCTTGGGACCGCCGGCCCCCGTCCACCGGGGTCCGCCGTGGCCGGGGTCGAGGACGATCAGGCGGACACGCGCGTCCTCGGCGGAGGGGACGGCCGGAACCGGGTCGGGCGAGTCGAAGCGCAGGCCGATACCGGGGGTGGCGTCGGTCACCAGGACGGAAACGAACCACCCGTCGCCGTCCAGCTCCACGGTGAGCGTCGCGCCTTCCTCCCCGGGTTCGAGGAGCACTCCGAGCAGGGGCCAGCGCCGCCCCACCGTGAAGGGACGCTCCAGCGTCAGGCCGGGAATCTCCCAGCGCCAGGCCCCGTCGGCGAACACCGGCAGGGTACCGGGACCGCCGTCGGGAAGCGGCCCGTCCAGGCCGAGGGACACCCAGGCCCCCATCCCCGCGGGCGCGGCGTTCAGGGAGAGCACCTCCGCGGCCGGCGACGCCGAGATGAAAAAGATAACCAGAGTCAGGGTGAGCCGTTTCAAACAGCCTACTCCATCCGCTCGTCGTAGTCCTCGACGTAGGCGGCGATGCCGCGGTAGACCGCCTCGGCCACCCGCCGGTAGCCCTCGGAATTGGTGTAAAGGTCCGCCTCGCGCTTACTGGTCATGAAATAGCTCTCGACGAGGATGGCCGGCATGTGCGTTCCACGGAGGACGGCGAAGTTGTCCTGCTTCACCCCGCGGTCCTTCAGGCCCAGCTCGTCCAGGAGCTCGGCGTGGACGTAGTTGGCCAGCCGGGCCGACTCCTCGAGGACGAGGGTCTGGTACGCGTCGGAGAGGATGAACTCCAGGGCGCTCTTGGTCACCCGGTCCAGGTCGGGGTCTGACGAAAAGTCGGCGTTCTCCAGCATGGCGGCGGCCCGGGTCGTCGTCGTCTGCCCGCTGATCAAATAGAAGGTTTCGGTCCCGTGGGCCGACGAGGAACCGCCGTTCAGGTGCAGGCTGACGAAGAGGTCGGCCCCGATCTCGTTGGCCATCAGGCAGCGCCCCTTGAGGCCCACCTCGTAGTCCCCGGTGCGGGTCAGGACCACCTCCACCCCCAGTTTTTCCTCCAGCAGCTTTTTCAAAATTTTGGCCTGCTCGAAAACCGCCTCCTTCTCGGCGATCCGCTCGTCGTAGGTGGCGGTGCCCGTGTAGCGCGAGCCGCCGTGGCCCGGATCGAGCACTATCAGTTTGATATCGCCGTCGGTGCGGGTGAAGTCGGGGGTGACGACGACGCCGCCCTTGGGGATGACGTCCACGCAGACCTGGAAGGGGTTGCGCTTGGAGTAGGCGCGGTAGGTGTAGGAACCGGAGACGAGCCGGAGGATCAAAAGGGCGTCGGAGCCGTCGGCGACGACCTTGGCCTCGGCCACGGCGCCCTTGCCCGGGCGGGTGATGGTGGCGGACGGCGCGGCCCCCGTGATGCGCACCCGGAGGGTGTCGCCGTCGGCGGTGAGGGAAAATTCGGCCTCCGCCTCCAGCCCCACCGAGACCCAGGTTCCGGCGTCGGTGGTGCCCAGGTTCAGGCTCTGGACCCGGTTGGCCCACGCCGGCGCCGCCGGAAGGAGTGACAGGAAAAGTGCCGCGGCGCACAGGGCGTATCCACGGCCATGGTGAAATCCGCGCAAGCCTCTCCCTTCGAAGCGACGTATTCCTAAAAGTATAACCGGAATCCGGCCCGACCTCTAACGGTCGTCGCCCCCGTGACGGTAAGACCTGGCCCTCTGCGCCGTCCGCTCGTCCTCGCGCCGTCGGAGCTCCTGCCGCTTGTCGTACTGACGCTTGCCGCGCCCGAGGCCGATCCGGAGCTTGACCAGCTTCCCCCGGAGGTAGAGCTCCAGGGGGATGATGGTCATCCCCCGCCGCTCCACGCCGACGGCGAGCACCCGAATCTCGCGCTCGTGGAGGAGCAGCCGCCGCGAGCGGGTCTCGTCGGGCTGAAAAGCCCCCGCCGGCTTGTACCGGGCCACGTGCATCCCCACCACCCAGGCCCCGCCCTCGGAGACGCGGACGTAGGCCTCGGCGATGGACGCATGGCCCGCGCGGATGCTCTTCACCTCGGAGCCCTCGAGGGCGATCCCCGCCTCGAAGTCCTCCTCGATGGCGTAGTCGTGCCGCGCCCGCCGGTTCCGGGCCAGAATTTTGACGTCATCTTCCACGGCGCATCCGTGCGGAATGGGCTTACGTTCCGACCCCATTTTAGCACGCCCGCCGTTCGTGGTATCATTGATAGCGGCATACCGTGCAAGTCGCACTTCACCGGAGGTTTCGTGAGCATCGAATACGTGGTGGCGCGCCCCTGCGCGGTCAAGAACGACCTCGGCGGCGACGAGGCCTTCCTGCGCGCCTGCACCTGGCGCCTCATGGCCCGGACCGCCAAAAGGGAGGCCCGGAAAAAGAACCTCCGCTTCGAGGAGGTGAAGCTCACCCACCGCATCGTCAGCCTGGACGGTGTTGACCAGGTGGTGGAGCCGCTGTCGGACATCCTCGAGGAAGCGGCCCGGTTCGAGGAGAAGACCGGCCCCTGCGCCGACTGCCCGGCCTGCGTCCTGGACGAGACGGCGGGGTGCTTCGGCACGGTGGGCTACCCCGTCACCGCCGAGGCCGAACAGTGGCTCTACGACAGGATTACCGGCGAGGTGGAGCCCTGGGCCGCCCGGGGTTGGCGTGAGTTCTGGAAGGGCGCCCGGGCGGACCCGGCCCGAATCGCCCTCCTGCGCAGCAAGGGCGACGACTTCCTCGAGGGGAAGAGCGCCTGGGGCCTCACCGCGACCTCCGGCGGCCGCCCCTTCACCCTCAACGCCAACGAGCTCCTCGCCGCACTCTTCGCCGCCGGGAGCCTGAAGCCCGCCGACGCCCTGATGCTCCTGGGGCTCCTGGGCGCCCTGGACCCCGACGTGGACCCCGAGGACGAGGAGCGGCCGGTCATCGGCGTCTCCGAGGCGGAAAACGGGGAGACCGAGGAGAAGCTGGCCTTCGATATCTACCCCGAGCCCTACGACGACCCCGGCATCTGCGACCTGAAGGCGTACCTCTTCGCGCTCTTCTTCGCCGCCGCCCTGGGGGTGGAGTTGCAGGTAAGCCTGTAGAGCAGTCTTGTACCTGGGTTGGCTGATTGCCGGATTCACATTGCGAGGGCTTGAGATGACAAGAAGGAACGCAATCCCGACCTTGACATTGCTCCTCCTGCCGACGCTGCTCCCGCCCGCGACGGCTCAGGACGCCGAGGTTGAGGGCGGAGCTCTCGGGCGGCTGGTGTTCGTCTCCGTGACGTTGCAGGACGCGGAAGGCGAATCGGTGCTCGGCGCCACCATCGAATTCCTGGGCACGGAGCAAAAGCTGGAGGCCGATGAAAACGGGTATTTCGGCCTCGCCACACTCTCCGAAGGAACCGCCACCATCCGCTGCACCATCGCCGAAGACTCCGTCGTGTTCGACACCCCTTCCCTCGCTCCGCAGACCGCCGACCATGCAATTGAGTTCCACCTTGGACGCGACTACGTGCTCCATCTCTACACCACCGCGGAGAACCCCTACGTCGCCGGCAAGCCCAACGTCTACCTCTACCCCGAGACCGAGACCGACGTCCGCGTCTGGCTTTCCTTCGTCGGCGAGGGCCGGATGACCGTCTCGGAGCCCGAATATATCGAGGGCTGGGACGTCACCGTCACCCCCGAGGGGAAAATAACGGCCTACGAGCCAGTTTACTTCATGGACCCGGATA
>MFAF01000024.1:17720-17959 GCA_001774505.1 Candidatus Coatesbacteria bacterium RBG_13_66_14
ATCCCGACACGGGGGGAGCCCGCGGGCTCCTACGACTACCTCTTCTACGAGGGGGAGGTCGCGGGACCGGGGCAGCTAGATTCCGGCTGGGTGGTGGGCCGGGATGAAATAGAGCCGTTCTTCCGGGAGAAGCTCGCCGCCTATGGCTTCGCCGGGAGGGAGATAGAGGATTTCATGGAGTTCTGGGTGCCCCGCCTCAGCGATTACCCCCTCTTTACCGTCTACCCCCTGGTGGGCGC
>MFAF01000025.1:0-3689 GCA_001774505.1 Candidatus Coatesbacteria bacterium RBG_13_66_14
TGCATCGCCAGGATGCGCAAGGCCCTCGGCGAGCTCGTCATAGACGGCATCCAGACCACCATCCCCTTCCACCAGGCGCTCATGGACAACCCCCGCTTCATCGCCGGCAATTTCGACACCGGTTTCCTGGAGGAAGAGAAGATCATCTAGCTTCTCTACCTCATTACAAGGACTACGAATGAGCTTCAAAGCGCCCAATGAAGAAGAAGCTAAGACACTGATTAGTGAGCTATGCGATAAGTTCGGGCTTGACCGTGCTTATTACTGTTCGTCCGCGTACGACGAGGAGAGTGTTCGCAGGGAGTTTATTAATCCGTTCTTCAAGGCGCTGGGATGGGATATTGAGAATAATCAAGGCCTGCCGCCCGCGATGCGCGAGGTGATGGTCAAGAAAGGCGAGACCACAGGCATACCTGACTACGCTTTCAGGCTAAACGGGCAGACCAAGTTCTTCGTCGAGGCAAAGCAACCTGCGGAAAGCCTTGACAAAGTAAAGCACATACTGCAGGCCAAGTCTTATGCCTGGCACTCAAAAACCGTATTCATATCCGCATTAACCGACTTCAAGGAATTCAAACTCTACGACGCATCACTCGAACCTAAACAGAATGCGCCCGAGCGTGGGCTTATATGGTCGTTAAAGTACACGGAATACCTTGATAACTTGGACAAACTCAATGAGCTCACCAAGGAAAGGGTGCTTGAGGGTTCACTTGAAAAGCTGCTTCTCCGTGACAAGGAGTCGAAGCTACTGCGAGTACCTGTTGACAGGGCGTTTCTTGATAAGTTGACTATGTGGCGTGAAAAACTTGCTAAATCGTATAAAAAGAATACACCCGAAATAGATGTTTACATGCTCAATGAGGTTGTTCAGCGGCTTCTTGATAGGCTTGTGTTCATCCGGATTTGTGAAGACCGGCATATCATACAACCACCTTATCTAAGAGATATTGTTTCATACTGGCGCGAGGAAGGCCGCCGCCGAGATTTGATGACAGACCATCTTGCGCCGTTCTTCCACAAGCTAAACTACCGGTTCAACGGAGAGATTCTCCAGCCGCATGCATGCGAAATCTACAGGTTAGACTCCGAGCTTTTAGCGAAGATTGTTGAAAATCTTTACTTTCCTGAATCACCCTACAAGTTCGACTGGATCGGTGTCGAGATACTCGGCACCATCTACGAGCGCTACCTTGGTAAAACCTTGCACGTTACCGCAAAGCGCGTGAACCTTGAGTACAAACCAGGGGTAGGGGTTCGTAAGGGGGTAGGGGTTCGTAAGGAGGTAGGTGCATACTACACACCCTCCTACATCGTGCAGTACATTGTTAAGAAAACCCTGGGCAAAATTTTAGAGAATTCCGGGCTTACGCCCGAAGACGTTTCAAAACTCAGGATACTTGACCCGGCGTGTGGTTCAGGCTCGTTTCTTCTCGAAGCCTACGATACCCTCATTGACTGGCATCTTAAATACTATGAGTACGAGGCTAAGGACCCACAGCAAACGCGTATGATTGGTGCTGCCGATTTACCCTTTTTCACTAACACCGTTAATGGAAAGCTTGAACTAACGGCTGCAGAGAAGGCTAGGATACTTACTAACAATATTTTCGGTGTGGATATTGACCCCCAGGCGGTCGAGATAGCCATGATGTCCTTGTTCATCAAGCTACTTGAGGGCGAGGTGCACTTTCCAACGCATAGCCAGATTCTACCGCACTTAAAACGCAACATACGATGCGGCAACTCTCTAATCGGCCACGATTATTCTGACCGGCAAGGAGAATTGTTTGATCCTGCTGAAACAAGACGAATAAACGCCTTCGATTGGATGAGCAAAGAACACGGATTCGGTAGCATTATGCAAGAGGGTGGCTTTAACATTGTGATCGGCAACCCACCGTATCTCAAAGAATATACTTACAGTCAACCATTCCGCGATCTCAAAGGTACAAAATTATTCAAGTATTACGAAGGAAAAATGGATATCTGGTATATATTTGCTTGTCTCTCCATTGACTTGCTAAAGCGAGGTGGTCTCCATAGTTTTATCGCTACCAACAATTGGATTACAAACAAAGGTGCAAGCATCCTAAGACAGCAGATTGCCAATAGAACTCAAATACACGAATTTGTGGATTTCGGGGATTTTAAGGTTTTTGAGGGTGTAGGTATCCAGACGATGATCTATTTATTGGAGAAAACAGATAAAAAACACTCCGGCAAAATACTTTATAGCCGTATCGCAAACCCTAAAGTATCGTCTACCGAAGTAGAGTCTTTCTTATTCACAGGTGCTAAAAATATTTATGCAACATCATTTGATGTCACTCTACCAACTGCCAATAAGGTTCAAGGCTTTACTTTTATTAATTATAATGATTTAAATGTTTTGGAAAAAATTGATACTGTAAGTAATTATAGATTTAGAAATGAAGATATTGCGACTGGAATAGATGTGCACCAAGAATTTGTTATTAAAAAGCACCTTGTCCATTTGAAAAACAATAGTGTAAAAGTTGGTGATGGGATTTTCGTTGTATCAGACAAAGAAAAGAAAAAAATACAACTGACCAAAGTAGAAAAAGAACTTCTGAAGCCATACTACACGAGCGAAGAATTAAAGAGATACTATGGAAACCCCCATAATAGATATTGGGTATTTTATACAGAATCCGACGTCAATACCCGGATTAACAAGTATCCGAATATTAAAGCCCACTTTGATAAGTATGCGCCAGTAATCACTTCTGATTTTGGACCCTATGGTTTACATCGCGCACGCGATGAGCGCTTTTTCTTAGGCGAGAAAATAGTTTCGCTACGCAAAACTGATAGACCACACTTTACCTATACAGATTTTCCATGTTATATATCACAGACTTTCTTTGTTATAAAACCGGAGGAAATCAATTTAAAGTATCTTACAGGCGTGTTGAATTCAAAAGTTACACATTTCTGGTTAGCTAAAAAGGGGAAACGGCAAGGGGATGCTTTACAAGTAGATAAAGCACCACTATTAGAGCTTCCCATACACACGATAGACTTCAACAACAAAGACGAAAAGGCCTTGCACGACAGCTTGGTTAATTTGGTAGAGCGAATGTTGAAGTTGAACAAAGAGCTTCATGAACGAAATCTTACTGAAAGCGAAAGCGAAACCCTCATTCGCCAGATTGAATACACAGACTGTGAAATTAATAAACTTGTATATAAGCTCTACGACCTAGCCAAGGAAGAGATTACAATCATTAACAATGCGACTGATTGATGCGCGTTGACGTGGCTTTGGGGCCGGGGGAGTGGGATTCGGCGGACCTCGCCGGGCGGGTCGCCGTGGTCATAGACGTCCTGCGCGCCACGACCACGGTCACCACGGCGCTGGCGGCAGGGGCCGAGGCGGTCATCCCCTTCAGCGACCTCGACGAGTGCCGAGCTTACAAAAAAAAGGAGACCGACGTCCTCCTGGGCGGCGAGCGGGAAGGCCTCAAGCCGCCGGGCTTCGACCTGGGCAACTCGCCGCTGGAATACTCGCGGGAAAAAGTCGAAGGGCGGCGCATCGCCTACACCACCACCAACGGCACCCGGGCGATGCAGGCCTGCCGGGGGGCGGAGGAGATTTTTCTCGGGGCGCTTATTAACCGCCGGGCGGTGGCGGAAAGGCTGGCCGCGGGCGGGCGGGACGTGAG
>MFAF01000025.1:3731-5709 GCA_001774505.1 Candidatus Coatesbacteria bacterium RBG_13_66_14
ACTACTGCGGGCGCATGGATGTTCTCGGCGCCGTGGGCGCCCTCGAAAACGGCGAGATACGCGCCGCACGCTGACGGTTGAGATGTACGAGGAACTGCTGTACAAGATAATGGAGGCCATCGCGGGCGACACGGCCCACGAGGCCCACTTCAACCGGCTCAATCCCGCCGACATCGAGGACGCCGACACCTGTATCATGCTGGCGCTCTTCTACCGCCGACGCGCCGAATACGAGCGGGCCCAGCTCTTCGAGGATCAGGCCAAGCTCTTGACCGATGCCGCCTTCGTCCGCACGCGGTCGAGCCGCGACGACCGCCCCACCTTTAAATCAGGGGTACAGATGTCCGACGATATTCTGGACGAGGTCCGCGCGGCCCTGGCCGGCGGTCCCGGAACGCCCGCCGCCAAGTTCGCCCACGTCACGCCCGAAAAGCTCGACGACGTGACCACCTGCAACGCCCTGGGCGACCTGTACGCCAGGATCGGCAACTCGCAGCGGGCCTTCGCCTTCTACCACCGGGCCGCCCAGCTATACAAGGAGGACGGCTACAACACGAAGGCCATCGCCATCCTGCGCAAGGCCACGCGCCTCGGCTCGCCGCCGATGGACGCCCTGTGGGAGCTGGGCGAGCTCTACGCCGCCGAGGGCTTCAAGGCCGAGGCCTCCGGGCAGTTCCTCCGCTACGCCGACTCGAGCCGACGCGCCGGTGACGCCATGGCCGTACTGAAGGCTTACGAGCGCATCGTCTCCCTGGACCCGAACAACTCCCACATCGCGGTCATCCTCGCCGACATGTACGCCAAGAGCGGCCTTTTGGAAAAGGCCAAACGGGAGTACGAGCGCGCCCTCGACCTCATGCGCGACCACCAGGAGCTTGAGGAGATCAAGAGAATCACCGAGAAGCTCAGGACCCTTAACGTCCCGCCCGCCGAGCGGCCCGAGGAGACCCGGCCCGTCAGCCGCCGCGAATCCTCCGACCTCATCGTCATCCCCGAGGGCGGGATGGAGCTCGACATCGTGGAGGAGGAGCCCCCGGAAATCATCGCGGAGCCGGAGTACGAGAGTGTCTTCGACGAGGAGACCACCGACGAGCTCCTCGAGGAGCCGACCACGGACGAGGGCACCGGGGTCATCCTCTACGCCAGCTTCGACAAGATCATCGGCGAGTTCAAGCAGGCGATGAGCACCCTCACCGAGGGGGACGACCCCCAGGGGCACTACGACCTGGGTATCGCCTACAAGGAGATGGGGATGCTCAACGAGGCGATAATCGAGCTCCAGGCGGCCTCCCGGCACGCGGAGTTCCAGACCAAGGCGCTGCCCGTACTGGCCGACTGCTTCATAGACAAGAAGATGCCCGAGCTGGCGGTGAAGCAACTGGAGCGGGCCGTCACCCTCACCGACTCGGAGCAGGAGCTCCTGGCCATGCACTACCAGGCGGCGATGCTCTGCCTCCAGCTCAACCGGCGCGACGATGCCGCCCAGCACCTCCGGGAATGCTACTCCATGGACGCCGGTTACCTCGACGTGGCCAGGCGCCTCGACCGGCTGACGAAGAAGTGACGGCCGGGCGGGAGGCTCGAGGGTCGGCCTGTTTCTGTGTGGGGGGGAATCGGGTCGTCGGTTCGCGGGGCGGCCGCTTCCCGCGTGATGGGGTGAGCGAAGAAGTGGGGGCCGAGCGCCCCTCTGTCTATAGCCGGTATTGATGAACGAAGATGCGCTTCCGTGTGGAAACGGCACCCTGGTCCGCCAGACCGGCTCGGGCCTGAGGGTCATCGTGCGCCGGGACCCCGCCGTCCCCGTGGTCACCGTGTGGGTCTGGGTGGGCGTGGGCGGCGTGAACGAGCCCGACGGGCGGGGCGGCATCTCCCACGTCATCGAACACATGGCCTTCAAGGGGACCCCGACCCGGGGCGTGGGGGAGATCAGCCGCGAGATAGAATCCCACGGCGGCCTCATCAACGCCTTCACCGGCCA
>MFAF01000025.1:5722-6094 GCA_001774505.1 Candidatus Coatesbacteria bacterium RBG_13_66_14
TACTTCGTCAGCCTCCCCCGGGAGCACGCGGGGCTCGGCGTCGAGGTCCTGGCCGACGCGCTGTCCAACCCGCTCTTCGACCCGGACGAGCTGGCGCGGGAGCTCGAGGTCGTCTGTGAAGAGATTCGGATGCGCGACGACCAGCCGGGGACGAGGCTGTGGGAGTCCGCCGCCGGGCAGGTGTACACCGTCCACCGCATGGGGCGCTCCATCGGCGGCAGCCTGGACGTGGTGAAGACCTTCACCCGCGAGATGGTCCTCGACCACCACTGTCGGCACTACACGCCGCGCAACACCCGGGTGGCGGTGGTCGGCGACGTGGAGCCCGGTGAAATTTTTACCGAGGTGGAGCGGCGTTTCTCGTCCTACGAC
>MFAF01000025.1:6107-8593 GCA_001774505.1 Candidatus Coatesbacteria bacterium RBG_13_66_14
AAGGACGGGCTGAACCTGGTGGACGACATTTCGGCCTCCCTGGTGACGGGCGACGACGCCGGCATTTTTTACGTGGACTGCGAGCTGGACCCCGCCGACGTCCGGCGGGCCCTGGCGGCGATTCTGGGCGAGACGGCGCTCCTGCGGGAGCGGCCCGCGGGGCCTTACGAGCTGAACCGGGTCCGCAACACGGTGGAGCTGTGCTACCTCCAGGAGCGCGAGACCGTGGAGGGTCAGGCGCACGAGCTGGCCCACTACGACCACCTGGGCGACTGGCGCCGGGCCGAGGAGTACCTCCGCGGCCTCTACGCGGTCAGCGCCGAGTCGGTCCTCGGGGCGGCCGGGAGGTATCTCGCCCCGGACAAGTTGAGCGTGGCGCTTATCGTCCCCCCGGGGCGGGCGGCGGAGCTGCAAAACCTGGAGCCCGCGGCGGACGCCTCGTCGCCGCCGCCGGTCCGCCGGCCCCTGGCGGAGACACCCCCCCGCCCCGTCTCCCCCTCGCCGGTGACGGTGGAGGAGGCGGCCCTGGGCAACGGGGTGCGCCTGGTCCTCCGCCGCAACACCACCCGCGCCCTGGCGTCGGTGGCGGCCCTGACCGCCGGAGGGCTCCACGAGGAGCCGACCGAGCTCGAAGGGGTGACCAACTTCGCCCTGGAGATGGCGCTTCGCGGCACCCACGAGCACGACGCGGAGGAGTTCCACGCCCTCGCGGAGTACTACGGGGCGGAGCTGGACACCGACGTGCAGCGGGACTTTTACGGGTTCAAGCTGGACTGCGCCGCCCGCCACCTGGACCCCGGGCTGGCCCTCCTCGCCGAGGCCCTGACGCGGCCCGTCTTCCCGGATAGCGAGCTGGAGCCCAAGCGGAGCGACATTCTGGCCGAAATCGCCACCCGGACCGACGACGCGTCGGCCTACACCCTGGGCCGGGTCAACGCCGCCCTCTACGGGGGGCGGGGGTACGGGCGCTTCCTCGACGGGCGAGAGGAGACGGTGCGCGCCCTGGACGCCGCCGCGCTCTCGGGGTGGTACGGCGACCGCCTGCGGGCGGACCGGCTGGTCATCGGCGTCAGCGGCGCCTTCGAGCGCGGTCCACTCATCGAGCGGCTCGAGGGGCTGTTCGGCGGGCTTCCCGCCGGCGGCGGCGCGCCCGATCCCCCCCCGCGCTTCCACGGCGCGGACTGCGTGGAGGAGCGGCTGCCCAAGCTCCAGACCCACCTGGCGCTGGCCTTCCCCGCTCCGACGCTGGGCGACGACCGGCGTTTCGCCGCCAACGTGCTGGCCCAGGGGCTGAACGGGGCGGGGAGGAGGCTCTTCGTCGAGCTGCGCGACCGGCTTCACCTGGCTTACGTCGTCTTCTTTCTATATCGGCCGCTCCGCGGCGCGGGGGGGTTCTTCAGCTACATCGCCACCCAGCCGGGGCGGGGCGGGGAGGCGCTCGAGGCCCTCCGGGGCGAGCTGGAGCGGGTCGCCCGGGGGGGGCTCGACCCCGTCGAGGTGGCCGAGGCCAAGGAGCACGTCGTCGGCCTCTACCAGCTCGGGCGCCAGAGGAACGCGGCGCTGGCCGCGGTATACGCCGGCGCCGTGGTCCAGGGGCTCACCGCCCGGGACGTGGACCTCTACCCCGAGCGCATCGCCCGGGTCTCGCCCGACGAGGTCAACGCCCTGGCGGCGGAATGCCTGGAACCGTCGCGCGGCGTGCGGTGCGTCATCCGGGGGACCCTGCCGGACCGGGAAGCGAGGTGATGGTGGAGGCGGGACTCTTCGACCGCTGCTGCGAACGCTGCCGCCACACCGACTCGGAGCCGTGCGGCGACTGGCTCGCCTGCCGCACCGCCGGCCCGTTCTGCCACGCGGACCCGATATGCGGCGAGGCCAAGGCGGCGGTGGCGCGGCGCATCGCCTTCGGCCCGGGCGCCCTCGTCGGGGTGGGGCAGGGCGACTGCGGGCGCGGGGTCGGCTCCGGGGAGGTCCTGAAAGTCCTGGGGAAGGGGCTGCCCGCCGACTCCTTCGAGGTCGTCCCCACCGGCTGCCTGGGCTTCTGCTCGGCGGAGCCGCTGGTCTGGGTGTCGCGGCCCGCGGAGCCGGTCGCCCTCTTCGGCGGCATCACTCCCGAAGCCGCCGTCGAGCTGGCCTGGCGCCTCGCCGACGGCGTGGGGTGGCCGGAAAAAGTGCTGGCCTACCTCCCGCCCGCCCTGGCCGAGGATCGCTCCTTCCGCGACAACCGCCACCTCTACACCGTCGAGGAGGTCGAGGGCGGCTACTACCCCTTCTTCCTGGACAAGCAGATGCGGCTGGTGACGGCGCACTGCGGCCTGTCCCGGCCGACCGACCTCGACGACCACCTCATGCGCCAGGGGCTGCACCCCCTTTACGTCCTGTTGCGCCACCTGACACCGGAGGAGGCCTTCGCCTTCCTCGAGGAGTCGGGGCTGGAATCGCGCGTCACCGGCGAGCCCGTGGCGCCCGTCTGGCAAAACTTCTCG
>MFAF01000025.1:8627-11092 GCA_001774505.1 Candidatus Coatesbacteria bacterium RBG_13_66_14
CCGACGGGAGGGCCAATCCGCCCCACCTCGCCCGGCGGCTCCTCGAGGGGTTCCCCTTCCAGGTCCTCGAATCCCTCCTCCTGCTGGGGCTGGTGACGCGGACCGGGCGGGTCGAGGTCGTCCTCCCCGGCGACTGGGACGGTCTCCACGAGGCGGCGGCGGACGGGGACGACCTGCGGCGGCGCTACGCCCCCCGGGGGGACGCGCCCGAGGAGAACCTGCGCGCCGCTCTGGACGCGCTGAAAAGCCGCGGCCTGACGGGGGACGGCATCCTGGGCACCGACTTCTCATGCTCGGTGGAGCTTCTCCGCGAGCCCTCGGAGGAAGGGGAGACGCTCTTGGTGGACCTGGAGACGGTCCTCAACGTGCCGGCCATTCTGGAGATGGGCGGGGAGTGGTTCCGGGGTTACGGCCACGGACGGCACCCCGGCACGAAGTGCCTCCTGGTGGGCGGACCGCTGGCGGCCAAGGGCTTTCTGGAATTGAACCTGGGCACGCCGCTGGGCGACGTGCTGAACCTGGTCTGCGGCGGCGGCGTGGGCCCCGTCAACGAGGCGGCGCTGGACGGCGGCGGGGCGGTGCCGGCGGCGGAGTTCGACTCCGTCCTCGACTTCCATGATCCGGAGGACCTGCCGGGACCGCCGGTCCTGGGCGCGCCCGCGATGGTCGTCTTCCGGGTCGCCGGGGAGGCGGGGGAACCCGGTCCGGCGGAAATCGAGGAGCGGCCCGAGGTCCGACTCTCGCCCCTGACCGGCCTCCTCGCCCGCTACGGGGAGATAACTCCTCCCGCCGGGCTGCCGGCGAGCGTCATTTTGGGCTGGCGGATGGCGGGGCAGCGGCTCTGTGTCCTGACCCAGGGCGCCGGGGACGAGGCGGAGCTCTTCCACGCCGGGCGGCTGGCCGGATACCTGAGCCGGGAGGCGCCTCCCGAGATGGCCCGCTGGGCCGCGAACCTGTTGAACGCCCTCCACTCCCAACCTTGAGCCGAGGGGCGACCGATGACGGACCCCCAGGTGTCGTTCATCCTCGATGGCCGCGAGGTCCAGGCCCCGCCTGGGACCACGGTCCTGGAGGCCGCGCGCAAACTCGGCCACGCCATCCCCACCCTCTGCCACCACCCGCTCCTGGAGACCATCGGGCGTTGCGGCGTCTGCACCGTGGAGCGGGAGCCGGCGGTCCTGATCCCGGCCTGCTCGACGCCGGTGGAGCAGGGGGCGGTCTACCACACCGGCTCTCCGGCCGTCGCGGCCCACCGGCGCGAGGTGGTCAAGCTCCTCCTCTCCCGCCACGAGCTCGCCTGCCACGTCTGCGACCGCCACGGGGAGTGCGAGCTGGAGCGGCTGGTCGGGCGGCTGGGCATCACCGACGGCTCCCCGGTCGGGCTGGCCGCAGAGACCTTCACCGACCGGTCCTCGACCTCGGTGTCGCTCCTGGGCGACCACTGCCTGGCCTGCGGGCGGTGCGTCGCCCTCTGCGACTCACTCGGCTGGGGGGCGCTCCGCCTGGACGGGGGTTTGGTCCAGGCCCGGTCCGTGGACGAGCCGGGCCTGGCCGGGCCGCGCTGCACGAGTTGCGGCCAGTGCGCGCTGGTGTGCCCCTCGAGTGCCCTGGTGCCCCGCTCGGCGGTGGTGCCGGTGGAGTCGGCGCTCATGGACCGGGACCGCCACTGCGTCGCGGTGCTGGAGCCGACCGCGGCGGCGGCGCTCATGAACGAGCTCAAGGTGGACGCCCAGCCCCGGCTCATCGGGACTCTGGCCTCCCTGGGCTTCGCCGGGGTGGTGGACTCCGCCTGGGGGGCGGACGCCTATCTCGCCGAGCTGGCGGACAGGCTGCACCGCGAGCGGCCCCGCGCGGCGATAATCTCACCGTGCGAGGCGGTGCGGCGCTACGTAAGGCTGAACCGACCCGAGCTGGCCGACTGGCTCCCGCCGGAATCCGGGCCGTCCCAACAGGCCGCCGTCAACTGGCGGCAGAAGGTCTCGCCCGAGCTGGGGCTCGCGCCGGGGCACTGCTACCTGGCGCAGGTGGCGACGGGCACGGCCGCCAAGGAGGGGGTCCGGCGCCACTCCGTGGACCGCGAGCGCGGGCTGGACGCCGCCCTCACCGTCCGGGAGCTCACCGGACTGTTGCGACGGCTGGGGATGACGCCGGAGAAGGCCAAGGCCCGCGGCTTCACCCACCTGCGCGGCTCGCGGTTGGGGACGATGCTCGGGGCGCCGGGGGCGGTGGCGGACGGCCTGGCGGTCGTCTGGGCCCAAAGGAGCGGCTCCGCCCTCCCCGCGCCGAGCGGCGGGTTCCTCCCCCCCGCCGAGGAGGAGCGGGAGGTGGAGATTCCCGGCGGCGGGCCGGCCCGGGTCCTCGTGGCCCACGGCGGGAGACCGGTACAAAAAGCCCTGGACCGGGCGGTGGAATTGAGCGCCGAGAAAGGCGCGCCGAGGGTTTTTCTGGAGCTTTACGCCTGCCCG
>MFAF01000025.1:11235-18167 GCA_001774505.1 Candidatus Coatesbacteria bacterium RBG_13_66_14
CGAGCTCTTCGAGCCGATCGGGTGATGCCCCTTCCCCCCTCTGGGGGGAAGGTTGGGAAGGGGGGTGTAGCTATCCCCTCCCCTCAGAGGGGGGAGGGGATTGTTTATTTCCCCACGCAGAAGGTGGAGAAGATTTTCCCTATAACCTCCTCGTCGGTCACCAGGCCCAGGACCTCCTCCAGCGCCCGCCGGGCCTCGGCGATTTCCACCGCCGCCGCGTCCCAGGTCGAACCATTCAAGGCCTTCCGGGCTTCGTCCAGCGAACGAACCGCGCGGGTCACGCCATCCGCCTGACGCGCCGAGGTCAGCGCCGCGTCCACCTCCGCCGGCGATATAATCTCGGCCATCCTCGCCCGAAGCTCCCCTAAACCCCGGCCGGTCTTCGCCGACACGGCCAGGACACTCTCCGGCGGGAGGCTCGCCTTAACGGTAAGCTTATTGACAGCCGAAGAGATTACCTCCTCCGCCGCCAGGTCGCTCTTGTTAACCAATACTAGCGTCGGCGTCCGCGAAATTTCCTCCCCGGCCCATGTCGGTACGACGGGTTCAGTCGCCTCGACGACCAGGAGCAGCAAATCCGCGGCTCCGGCGGCCAGCGCGGCCCGACCGGCGGCCAGCGCGGAAATCTCGTCGCGGAAGAGCTCCGGCCGCCCCGCCGTGTCGTAGAGCGTGACGGAAATGTCGTCCAGCGCGAGCTCGCCGCAGAGGGCGTCGCGGGTGGTGCCCGGCGTGGGGGTCACCAGCGCCGCCTCGGCCCCCAGGAGGCGGTTGAAGAGTGAGCTCTTGCCCACGTTCTCCGCTCCGGCCAGGACCGCGACCGCGCCGGATATCGCCGCCCGGGCGAAGGCCGCCGTTCCGGCCAATTCGATCAATTCCTCCCGAATCGCGTCAATCCCCGCCGAAAGTTCCGCGCCGCTCGTGGGCGGCACGTCGTCGGGGTAGGCCAGCTCCGCCTCCAGACTCGCCGAGAGGTCGAGGAGGCGCCCGCGCAAGTCGCCGATTTTTTTCGACAGGGCGCCGCCGAGCTGACGCTCCAGAAGCCTCACACCAACCACGGACTGCGCTCCCGCCCGGGCCCCCACCGCCTCGGCCTGCAACAGGTCCAGCTTCCCCGCCTCGTAGGCCCGCCGGGTGAACTCCCCCGGCTCCGCCGGTCGGGCGCCGTTCTCGACCGCCAGCTCCACCAGCCGCCGGGCGATGGCGCCCCCGCCGTGGCAGCAGAGCTCCACGGCGTCCTCCCCGGTGTAGCTTCTCGGCGCCTCGAATCGCGTACAGGTGAGGCGGTCCAGGACGCCCCCGACGCCCTGGGCCCGGGCGGCGAAGTTGTGCCGCGCCGGTTTTTTCCGCGGGTCGGGACGGATGAACGCCGCGCATATTTCCGCCGCCCGCGGGCCCGACAGGCGCACGACGTCCAGCGCCCCCCGGCCCGGCGCCGTGGCCACCGCCACGATGGTGTCTTTCGACGGATGCCCCACGCCGCCGATTATACCCCACGACCCTTTGCACCTGACAAATCCACCCCCGTTAAGCTACACTATCCGAAACGTCCCCCTTCCCGGAGGCCGACCATGCCGGACAGAAAAACCATTTTGCGCGTAGTCTCTGCGCTTCTGACTATCGGCGCGCTGGCGCCCGCGCTGGCCGTCCACGCCACGGGCCTCGTCTTCGCCGAGGAGGACCGCTACCGCGCCATCCCCCTGGCCTCGCCGCCCTTGATGGGCGAGCTGCCGGTCAGCGCCGACCTCTCGCGCTACTTCCCCACCCCGGGCGACCAGGGCGAGCAGTCCTCCTGCGTCGGCTGGGCCTCCTCCTACGCCGTCAAGAGCTACCACGAGTACGTCGAGCGCGGCTGGGACCTCTCCGACTCCGACCATGTCTTCAGCCCCTCCTTCATCTACAATCAGATCGCCTACCCGCCGGGCAACCGCTTCGGCGGTTGCAGCTACATAGACGCCTTCAACATCCTCACCGAGCAGGGCACGGTACCCATCTCCAGCTTCGACTACGACCAGTACGACTGCTCGCGGCAGCCCTCGGCGGCCGTCAAATCCTCCGGCAACCCTTACCGCATCGCCACCTGGCGCCGCGTCAACGTCATGGACACCGTGGAGATGAAGGCCCAGATAGCCAGCGGCTTCCCGGTCATGCTGGGCGTCATGGTGGACAACGGTTTCGAGATGCTCGGCGCGGGCGAGACCTACACCTATTACTCCGGCTACTCCACCGGGGGCCACGCCGTGGTCGCCGTGGGCTTCGACGACAACAGGGGCGCCTTCAAGATCTTCAACTCCTGGGGCACCGGCTGGTCCGACAACGGCAAGGGCTGGGTCTCCTACGACGCCCTCCAGGCCATGGTCGTCGAGGGCTACGTCTGCCAGGACCTCATCGTCAGCACCCCGCCCGACGTCAGCTACGTCGAACCCGACGTGACCGAGCACCCGGAGACCACGACCGTCAAGTACGTCGAGGACTACGACCCCACCCCGACCCAGACCGTCTACGACCCCGACATCTACGTCTCCTCGGATTCCCCCTACGCCGAGGTGTACGCGGCCGACGTGGCCTTCGACGTCTACACCCCGGACGGGCTGGGGATGGTGGTGAGCCTGGCGGGCGGCATCTACAACTGCGCCGGCGGAGAGGGGCAGCTCCTGTTGTCTTTCACCTTCTCCGACGGCTCGCCCCTGTGGGCCAACCACGCCGCCTTCTCCGACATCTACGGGGAGGTGGCGGCATACACGGTCGTGTTCGACATCCCGTACCAGAACCTGGACGTGTCGGGCACGCAGCTCTACATCCCTTACTGGGCGCTGAACATGGCGCAGGGGGAATACGAGCTGGCGGTGACGCCGCACGTGTACGTCAACGGGTTCGACGCGGGCGTCGGCGACCCGTACTACTTCTACTACACGCAGTACTAGCAACGCAGCGCGTTGCATCGCGGCTTCGCGACGCGAGATATTGGTTCTTCTCTAACCTGCGCCGCGAGCGAGACCTGGTTTAAAGCGGGCGGGTGTGGACACCCGCCCCTACGCCATCCGCGAATAAAACCCGTAGGGGCGGCCCGTAGGACGAGTCCTCTGTGGCCGCCCGCGGTTTCCCTCGCCCCGTGGGTGCGGCGCGCCGACGGGGCGAGAGTTGTCGCCATCCCCTCTCCCTTTCAGGGATAGGGATGGGGTGAGGGTAGAGGGAGAGAACGTGTAAAAAGTGGCCCGCTGTCTCCCTCTCCCCGTGGGAGAGGGACTAAGGGTGAGGGCTTCCTTATAAAAACGGGCCGACCTAAACGGCGCGCCTTCAGTCCACCCCTACGTCATCGTAGAACGCGGCGGCCCGCAGAGGGGCCGCCCTACATCATCACAACCGGGGCGGGGACCGAAGTGTGAAGCGGCCCCCTATCCCCATGGGAGCGGCGCGCCGACGGGCTGGGGAGGGAGTGCAACGGTCCCCTCTCCCTTTTAGGGAGAGGGTTAGGGTGAGGGTCGAGGTAGGGAAAGTAAACTCGGCGGGGATGAAATCCCCGCCCTACATTTCTAGCAACGCAATCCCCACGTAGGGGCGACCGTCCACGGTCGCCCGTTTCCACGGTTGCCGAACGTAGGGGCCGACCGACGGCGCGCCGTTTAGGTCGGCCCGCATTCCCCCTCGCACCTCTGGGGAGAGGGCAGGGTGAGGGGCAGAGCGGGCGGGTGTGGACACCCGCCCCTACGCCAATCCGCGCATCACGTACGCGCGCGATTCAGCCGTTCAACCGCCCGCGAAGCGTCTCCCAGAGTTCCACGAGGAGCCCCCTGAAGGTGTCCAGATGAACCAGGGACAGCCCCCGGGCCAGCAGGCCGGGCACCCGGCGGTCGAAGGGGAGGAGGCCGAGGAGGAACGCGCCGCGGCGACGGCAGAGGTCGGCCGTCTCCTCGGTCAGCGCCGGGGCCAGGTCCGCCTTGTTGACAACCACGACCGCCGGCCGGTCGAAGTGGGCGCAGGTGTCCAGAGCCCGCTCCAGATCGTGCATGCCGGAGGGGCTCGGCTCGGTGACGATCAGGGCCAGATCGGTCCCGGTTATCGCGGCGTGGACGGGACAGCCGATCCCAGGCGGCCCGTCGATGATAATCAGCTTCGCGCCGGTCCGCTCCGCCACATCCCGGGCCTCCCGGCGGACCCTGGAAACCAGCTTGCCCGAGTTGTCCCGGGCGATGCCGAGCTCGGCGTGGATCAGGTGGAACCCCTCGCCCTCATCCACGCGCCAGCTCCCCGTCACGCTGTGCCGCATGGTCACGGCCCCGGCGGGGCAGACCGCCCGGCAGACCCGGCAGCCCTCGCAGGCCAGCGGGTCCACGAGGGCCTTGCCGTCCGTCATGGAGACCGCCGCGAAACGGCAGGCCGCGACACATTCCCCGCAACCGGTGCAGAGCTCCGGGGTGACGAAGGCCAGCTCGCCGCCGACGAAATCGTTGACCTCGCCGGGCTCGGCGTCCAGGATGAGGGCCAGGTTGGACGCATCCACGTCGGCGTCCACCGCGACCACCGGCCCGTCTTCCCGGGCCAGCTCCACCAGCGAGGCGGCCAGCGAGGTCTTGCCCGTGCCCCCCTTGCCGGAGATGACCACCAGTTCTTTAACCGGCACGGGCCACCTCCTCGGCGAGGGCCTCCACCGCGGCCAGGACCTCCGACGATGAGTCCAGGCAGAGCCCGCCGGCGGCGTAAACGGCGGCTATCTCGCGCCGGAAGGGAATCTCGGCGACGACCCGAATCCCCTCCCCGGCCAGATACTCCCGCACATCGTCACCGCCCAGGTCGCTGCGGTTGATGACGGCGACCATCCCGAGCCCCATTGCGCGGCCAAGCTCCACCGCGAGCCGCAGGTCGTGCAGCCCGAAGGGGGTGGGCTCGGTGACCAGCACCAGCAGGTCGGCGCCGCGCAGGGCGGCCGTGACGCTGCACGAGGTGCCCGGAGGGGCGTCAACAACCTCGACACGCCCGGGCGGGGCCCAGCCCAGCAGCCGTTCGATGAGCGGGGCGGCCCGCGTCTCGCCGATGTCCAGCCTACCCTCGCAGCAGGTCAGCGACCCGCTCATCCCCCGCGAGAGTGTGCCTATCTCCCGGGGCACCTCCTCCAGGGCCTTCTCGGGACAGACGAGGACGCATCCCCCGCAGGAGTGGCACAGCTCGGGGAAGACCATCACCCGGTCCTCCAGGTCCAGGATGGCCCCGTAGGCGCACAGCCGCCGGCATTCGCCGCACCCGGAGCAGACGCCGGTCTTCAGGGCGGGCACCGGCACCGCCATCCGCTCTTCTATCTTGATTTCCGGCCGCAGAAAGAGGAACCGGTTGGGCTCCTCCACGTCGGCGTCCAGATAGGTAACGGACCCGGAGTGCCGAGCCAGGTGCATGGCCAGGCTGGTGGCCAGGAGGGTCTTGCCGGTTCCGCCCTTGCCGCTGGCCAGGCAGACCCGCATCGTCACCGGGGGGACTTTATCTCCTCCAGCCCGCCCTCGCGGTAGAGCCGGAGGGTAGCTTCCACGGTCGCCGGGTTCTTCACTTTCCACATCCCCAGCCCGAGCCCCTCGAGGGCGGCCTGGGCCTTGGGCCCGAAGTCACCGGACACCACGCCCCGGGCGCCGTGCTCGGCGACGAGGGCGGCGGCCTGGGGTCCGGCGCCGTGGTCCGCGTTGACTGCGGGGTTGTCGAACTCGTCAACCGCGTCCCCGCTCTCGGTGTCCACGATGACGAAGCGCGAGGCCCGGCCGAAGCGCGGGTCCACATCGGCTTTCAAGCCGCCCTTTCCCGCGGCCGTGAAGGCGATAAGCATGGTTCCTCCCGGGTTTAGTGGCAATCCCCGTGGTCGTGTCCGCCATCCCTGCCGGAGCAGGGGTCGTAGCCGCTCAGGCGGCCGCCCAGGTAGTCCTCCAGGGTCCGGCGGACCGTGCCCTGGGCGCCGGTGGCGACCTCTATGCCGTGGTGGTCGAAAATTTCTTTTGCGCGGCTGCCCATCCCACCGGCTATCATCACCGCGATCCCTTGGGATTTGATGAACATGGGCACCTGGCCGGGGCTGTGCTCGTCGTAATACGGGTTGGACACGACGCGCACGGGACCGATGCGGCCGTCCTCGCTTTCCACGATGACGTAGTACGGGCAGCGGCCGAAGTGGTGGCTGACTTCGCTTTCCAGGCCGCGGTCGTCGTCGGCGGCCACGGCTATCAGGCGTTTCGCGGGCATCGCCCCTCCCGGGTAGTAACGGGCTTTGTTATTCGTCCTTTTTTTCGGGCTCGATGGATGTGCCTCGCTGCCGATAGCGGACCCCGCCGCCGCCTCCGCGACCGTTTCCGCTTCCTCCGCCCCAGCCGCGTCCGCGTCCTCCGCCCCAAGGAAGCCCGCCGCGTCCGATCCCTCGAAGCGGCTCGATGACGTTGCCGTCTTTGTCCTTCCTGGGCTTGCAGTCACCCAGGCCGCGACCCGTCCGCGGACCTTCACCCTGGGGTCCGGTTCTATCTCCGCCTGGCATGTTTTCCCCTTTGTTGATAATGATACTCGGTTTCTTCTGCATCGCCAAAAGCAACTCCGTCCCGCGGAGTCTCTATCTTTTTCACGTCGTGTCTTCCACGGGGTAGTATATATCTTTCGTTTAATTGATGCAAGGTCTCAATAACATCCCGTTATTGCAACTACACCCGCGGCGTGTCGTATAACCCCGCCCTACGTCATCGCAAACATAACGGGCCGGGGTGAGGGCTGCCGCATGTCTCCTCTCCCCTCTGGGTGGAGGCTCGCCTACGGGCTAGTGAGGGGGTGTAGCGGCCCCCTCTCCCCTCCAGGGAGCGGCTCGCCGACGGGTTGGGGTGAGGGTCGGGGTAGGGGACATTGAAGCGGCGGGGACTAAAGTCCCCGCCCTACATTACGAACCGCATGACACCTCGTAGGGGCCGACCGACGGCGCG
>MFAF01000026.1:0-3523 GCA_001774505.1 Candidatus Coatesbacteria bacterium RBG_13_66_14
AGTTCTCGATGACGTAGCGGGCGAACAGGGCGTTGTCCTCGCGCAGGACCTGGTCGTGCAGATCGTGGAGACCGGGATCCCGGGCCGTCTCCAGCTTCAGGTCCCAGTTGACCAGGGAGACGTAGCGCTCGAGCCAGCCGTCCCAGTCGGCGATCTCGTTCCGGGTCCCCTCGAGCTGGCGGAGCTCGGCCATGTATCGCTGGACCAGGGTGGAGGTCTCGAGGGCCTCGCGGTCCAGGATGCGCTTGAGGACGCCGGCGAGCTGGGTCGGGGTGACCGGCTTGACCACGAAGTCGTCGGCGGCCAGGCCGTAGGCCTCGTCCATCAGCGAGTCCTCCTGGCCCTTGGTGACCATGACCACGGGGAGGTTGGGCCTCACCCGCTTGAGCTCGGCCAGGGTCTCGGTGCCCGAGAGGCCCATCATGTGCTCGTCCAGGAGCACGGCGTCGAAGCGCTCCTCGAGCACCTTCGCCAGGGCGTCGTCGCCGTTGGTGACCCCGACCACCTCGTAGTCGCGGCGCTCGAGGAAGACCACCTGGGAGCGCAGGAGCTCGATCTCGTCGTCAACCCACAGCACGCGGCGTTTCTCCACGATCTCCTTCGCGCTAAAAGTTTCTTAACTTATTGTGTATACTAACTATAACGTCATCTTTATAAACAGTTGCATTTATTTCTCCTTGTACATTACCGTTAATAATTGTGTGTTTTGGGGTACTAAGATAAACTCGATAATTATGTTCAAGATAAGTATCAATTGTAGGTCTTCTTTTTTTAATTCGTAGCTTTTTTAAAATATTATTTATAACAGTTTCCACAGCCAAGATACAGCTATCAAAGGTTCTTCCTGTTAAGATATATTTAAATTTACTTATAAATTGCGGTTCTTCGTTTGCTAGGTAATAATCTAATTTTTCTTGCGGAATACGAACATCAAATATTACTTTTTCTTGCATTAAATCATCAACGTATCCTATTAATACCTCATACATATATTTGTCTATCTCTTTTAGGTTTTTTGGTAATCCTCCTATTTTCAAAGAGTTTAGATGTGAATTATGAGCACTATTATATAAATGATAAATATAGCCACTTTCTTCTATCTCTACAGATGGTAGGACGTTGATATTATTTCCTTTAAAATTGTTTAATAACCAGCAATATACATTAATTTGCGCTAGTCGTTTAATTATTTTTGATGCTGTTTTCTTGCGAATCCTCACTAATGTGTTTTCTACAGCACTAAAATATTCAGTACTCCCGCACTTTGTAATATTAAAGTGTGCATAATTCCAGATATGTTGAATTTCTTCAGGAAAGTCATCTGTATCAAAAATGCATATAATACGCCAAGTATTCAATAATCTTTTCCTTGCATCTCCTTCTCCGGAAGTTATTATTTGGAGAGCGGTAGAGAACTTTTCTTGTATATAACCTAGAGAAAAGTGTCTCATTTCACTCCTTTTAAACAACCGGTGTGTATATCCATCATACTTTCATATTGAATCAGTTCATATAGGATACACTCAAAAAGAATCCAGGGTTCCCTACGCCGGCAGGGTGATGGTGAAGCGCGTCCCCTCGCCGGGGGCGCTCTTGAGGCGGATGCGGCCGTGGTGGTACTCGACGATTATCCGGCGCACCAGGGTCAGCCCCAGGCCCCAGCCCCGGACCTTGGTCGAGTGCCCGGCGTCGAAGGCGCGGCGCCGCACGAGTGCGTTCATCCCCGCCCCGGAGTCGGTCACCTCCAGCTCGACACCCCGCGGCGCCCGGCGGAGGACGACCGTTATCCGGCCCCGGCGGGGCCTCCTCCGCCCCTTCGTCCCCCCGTCGCCGGGGTTCGCCAGGGCCTCCGCGGCGTTGCGCACCAGGTTCTCGATGACCCACCCGAAGAGGACGGCGGACAGCGGCACGAGCCCCACGTCCGCCAGCTCGTCCTCCAGCTTGACGTTGGCCAGGGAGATGCGCCTGCGGCAGTACTCCAGCGCCTCGCGGACCACTTCGCGCAGGTCCGTGGGCTCCAGCGCCGGCGGATGGCCCACCTCGGCGAAGCGGTTGACGATCTGCCCCAGCCGCTTCACGTCCCGCGTCATCTCCTCCCGGACATTCCCGGCCTCGGCGGGGTCCTCCCCCAGAAGCTCCAGCCAGCCCAGGAGGCTCGAGACGGGGGTGCCGAGCTGGTGGGCCGTCTCCTTGGCCAGCCCCACCCAGATGGCCTGCTGCTCCGACAGGCGGAAGCGGTGGTTGGCGAAGAGCCCGAGGCCGCCGAAGATTAAAATAAAGGCGATGCCCACCACGGGCAGCCAGGAGAGGGTGGTGATGATCTCCGGCGAGGAGTAGTGCAGCGTGGCGACCAGGCGCTCCTCCACCGTCCCGGTGGACTCGTGCACGCGGCGCTCGACCAGTGGGATGGGGTCCGAGTCCTCGTCCATCTCCGCGGCCAGGCGCAGCACCTCGATTCGCGAGGCCGCGTCCACCGGCTGGAGGTCGCCGGGCAGGTTGCGGCACTCTATCTGCTCCCCGTTCGCCGAGACGACGATGGCGGGAAACTTCAGCATGCGCCGCAGGGAGTCGGTTATGTCCTTCAACAGCACCAGCGACACGTCCCCCCGGGTGACGGCGGTGATGATGGCCGAGGAGACGTCGGCGTAGGCGATGGATATGGAGCGGTACTCGTTCTCCAGCCGGTTTATCAGGGCGTTGGAGTAGGTGAAGATGCCCACCCCGACGAGGACGAACAGCATCAGGAAGTAGAGGGTGATGCGCCGCAGCATCAGGGGCCGCCGTCGGTTGGGGGGATCGCGTAATCGCGGGCGAGGGCGTGCTCCCGCTCCGCCGTCGCCGCCAGTGAGCCGAGCGCCTCCAGGTACGCCCCGGGGGAGGTGTCGGGGGTCCGCAGGTCCGCCGCCAGGTGCAGCCGGGTCCCGGTGGGGTCCAGGGCGAACTTGACGAGCGGCAGATCGAAGTTCCTCTCGAGCGCCCAGCGCAGCATCGGGGCTCCGAAGCCCTCACCCTCAACCCAGAAAAGGGTGGTGAGGAAGAGGTGCTCCGGCGTGCGGTACACGGTGATTCTCCAGTCGCTCTCGGAGCCGGCGAAGTCCACGTACCAGCGGTCGGGGTTCTCGGGGTCGGGCGCGTAGACGAGGCCCGCCGCCGCCGTGGCCTCGGTGTAGTCCGCGCTCTCGGCGGCCGGTGAAACGACCGCCGTCAGGAGCGCGAGAATGATCGTCATCCGTCTCACGGCCACAGGGCCAGCCCGGTGAGCTCCCCCTCGAGGCCGAGGACGAGCTCGAGGGGCAATACGCCGGTGGGGGTTTCGACGCGCCGGTACACGCCCCGGCGGCCGCCCAGCTCGCCGTAGAAGTAAACCGTCTGGTTGTCCGCGTCCATCACGGGGCGGCGCTCGTTCCCGGCGTCGTCGGTCAGCCGGACCGGCTCACCCGACTCCAGGTCCACCACGTAGAGGTCGTAGTCCCCGCCGCGGTCGCTCGAGAACACCAGGGCGCGCGAGTCGCTGGTGAAGGCC
>MFAF01000026.1:3535-5359 GCA_001774505.1 Candidatus Coatesbacteria bacterium RBG_13_66_14
TCGGCGGGGTCCTTCACCAGGTCGCGGAAGAGGTTCGACCGCAGGTTCACCAGCGAGATGTCGCCCGCGTACACGCACGCCGCCAGGCTCCCGGCGCGGTCGAGGGCCAGCCCGTCCGGCTCCCGCCTCAAGTCCGGGGAGACGGTGAACGGGGTGGTCGGGTCGCCCAACTCATCCAGATGCCGCAGGACCGGCCCGGTTTCGTCGGAGGCCAGGTAGACCACCGACTCGTCCAGGGCGCCGGGTGCGGGGAAACGGTCCGGGGTGAGGTTTTTGGTGAGCTGCTCGATCTCGCCGCCCGCGGCGGGGACGCGGTAGACCTCCCAGTCCCCGTCGGAGTCGCAGGCGTAGAGGACCCACTTCCCGTCGGCGGAGAAGGCCGGGGAGCCCTTGAGGCCCCGGGTGAAGGTGAGCTGGCGCTCCTCGCCGGTTTCGACGTCGTAGAGGTAGACCTCCTGGGCGCCGCCCTTGGCCGCGGTGTAGGCCAGCTTGGGTGGTCCGACGCGGGAGGCGCATCCGAGGGTGAGGACCAGGGCCGCGAGAAAAAGAGCCGCCGCAATTCGCATCTTCATCGCACGCTCCGGGTTGAAGGTCCGCGCCCCCACCGGGGCGGGGTTAGTCTTTGGGGCAAGGGGCTATCTCCCCGAAGGGCTCAGGCGATGCCCCTCGTCTAGAGACCGTTTTCTACTCAAGCGCCCAAATATATATTCCTATTTTTTCCCCGCGGGCCGACCTGAACGCCGCGCCGTCGGTCGGCCCCTACGTTCCGGGCCGTTCCGCCTCGGCGGGGGATTACAGCCGCAGGAGGAGGATGTGGTTCGTGTTCTGGTCAATCAGGTACAGCCGGTCCACCTGCGAACCGGTGACCGACCAGGGCCGCAGCGACTTCACCCCGGGCTCCCGCCGCCTGGTGGGGGCCAGCGGCTTGAAGCGGTCCTTCTCCCAGTGCACTGCGCCGAGCTCGATCTGCCCCAGCGGGGCGAGGTCGGAGTCGAAGAACTGGAGGCGGTTGTTGTCGCCGCCCTCGGCCACCACCAGGAACCCGCCCTGGGTCACGACGAGGTCGGTGGGTGAGCGGAACTGCCCCAGGGCGGCCCCGTACCCGGCGAGCTCGGCCAGGAAGCGCCCCTCGCCGTCGTAGACCAGAATCCGGTTGGCCCCGGTGTCCAGGACGTAGATGCGGCCATCGGGCCCCACACAGAGCTTCTCCGGCCGCGGGAGGATGCCCCCCGGCGCCGGGCGCAGGCCGACCTCGAGCTCGACCCTCCCGGAGACGCCGAAGGCCTGGATGCGCCGGTTCCCGGTGTCGGCCACGATGAGCCGCGCGCCGTCGTGGTCCAGGTCCAACGGAAGGGTGAGCCTCCCGCGGGCCTGGCCCATGCCCCCGAAGGTCTGCAACAGGCCGCCGTCGTCGTCGAGCTTCTTCACCTCGTGGTTCTGGCTGTCGGCGACCCACAGGTATCCCAGGTCGTCCACGGCCACGGCCGCGGGGTTCAAAAAGGTCCTCCCGCCGCCCTTGCCCAGGGTCTTCAGGCGGAGGCCCTGGAGCCTGGCGGCGCCGCGGACGTCGGCCCGGCGGCCGGAAATCTCGGCCAGAGCCCGCTCGACGGGGTAGCGGTGCACCAGGTTCCGGTAGTACTCGACGATGAAGAGCTCCCCGGCGTACTCGTGGATGCTGAAGGGGGCCAGGGCGGAGAGCCCCAGTCGCGGCTCGGCGGAGAGGTCCACCAGCGTCCGGGGCGAGGTGTCGGTCAGCAGGTCCTTGAGGCGGTGGAGGACGCCGGAAGAGCTCCCCGTGGTGGACCTCGACCGCCCCCTAGTCCG
>MFAF01000026.1:5410-11544 GCA_001774505.1 Candidatus Coatesbacteria bacterium RBG_13_66_14
AAGCTGGTGGTTATCTTGAAGCTCAACCGCTCCTCGGGCACGGCGATGGGCGAGGCGGCCAGCTTGGCCCGGGTGGCCTCGGCGCGCCGGGCCATCTCCTCCGCCCGGACGCCGGGGACCACGACCACCAGCTCCTCGCCGCCGTAGCGCGCCGCGAACCCCCCCGCGGACATCCCCCGCACCAGGAGGCCCGCCAGCCCCAGCGCCCGGTCGCCGATGGCGTGGCCGTAGGTGTCGTTGACCCGCTTGAAGTGGTCCAGGTCGGCCAGGGCGACCGCCAGGGGCCTCTTCGCCTTCACCGCCTCGTCGAAGAGGATCGGGACCCGCTCGTCGAAGAAGGCGCGGTTGTAGAGGCGGGTCACCGGATCCAACTGGGCCAGCTCGTCGCGCAACAGGCGCACCAGGAGCTCGGCCAGCTCCCCGGCGGTCACCAGGTCGCTCTCGCCGAGCACCCCGCGCTCCAGCTCGAAGATGTCCAGCCGGCCGTAGAGCAGCCCGCGGCTGTAAAGCGGGAGCGAGAAGAGCGGCTCCTGGGTTTTCTTCTCCTCGGGGAAGTCGGGGAGGGTGACGGTGTGGAAGGGGGCGTCCTCCCGGTCGTCGCCGACGGCGGCGGGGGGGAGCGGGCACTGGTCGGGGTAGAGCACCACCCGGGGGTGGCGGCAGGCGCAGATCCTCACCAGCCGCGAGAGGACCTCGCGGAACAGGGCGACCAGGTCCCGGCTGGTCCGGGCCAGGCGCAGGACCTCGCGGAAGGTGCTGTCTACGCTGGACTCGCCCATGACGGCCCCGGGTGTGGGGGGTATATTCAGACGGTGTAATGATAGCCCGAAGACGCGACCGTGGCAAGCGTGTTACCGGCGGGCGACCGGGACCGGCCTTTTGGGGTGGCGCCCGCGCCGGTCATCAGCTAAAATCGTCCGGGTCACCCCGAACCGGACGGCCCCCGTGCCCGTGAAGCGGATTAAAAAACTGTGGCGCCGTTTCGCCGCCTGGCTCGTGGGGCACAAGGACCCCAAGGAGGTGGCGCTGGGGCTGGCCATCGGGGCCGCGGTGTCCCTGACGCCCCTGATCGGCCTCCACGCCGTGCTGGCCGTGCTCCTGGCCTCGATCACCCCCTCGAACCGCCTGGCCGCCATCCTGGGCACCCAGGTCGGCAACCCCTTCACCCTCCCCTTCTTCTTCTGGCTGGAGTACAAGATCGGGAGCTGGATAACGGGGGTGCAGGTGACGACCTCGCTCTCCTTCTCCCACATCGGGCTGGAGGAGGCGGCGGGCCGCATGGTGCAGCTCTTCGGCGAGGCGGCCTGGCCCTACTCGGTGGGGATGGTCATCCTGGCCGTCCTCGTGGGGCTGGCGGTCTACGGCCTGACGGTGCTGACGGCCAAAGTGCTGCACCTGCGGATGCGCCGCCGCCTGGTGGACACCGAGCTCGACGGGAATCCCCCCTCTCCCCCCGACACACCCGCGTGATACGCGAAATATGACGCATAAAAAAACCGCCCCCGTGACGAGCGAGCCGACGGTCCACCCCTTCTGGCGGAGCCGGTGGCTCGCGCTCATCCTGGTCGTCGCGGCGCTGGCGCCCCGGCTCATCATCCTCTCCCAGCTCACCGAGAGCCCGGCCTTCACCCACCCGGTGATGGACTCCGAGGTTTACGACGACTGGGCCTGGACGCTGGCGGACTCGTGGACGAACCCGGATTACGCCGGCCCGCACGGGGAGGCGGCGAAGTACCTCGAGGGCTCCTTCTACATGGGGCCGCTCTACGCCTACTTCCTCACCGGGGTGTACCTGGTGTTCGGCCACGTGCTGCTCCTGGCGCACCTGGCCGGGATCCTGGTCGGCGTGGGCACGGTCCTTTTAACGGCGGCCATCGGCCGGCGGCTGTACGGGCCGAAGGTGGGCTTCGTCGCCGGGCTGGCCGCGGCGCTCTACCCCGCCCTCTTCCTCTACGACACCGCCCTGTTGATGAGCGTCCTTCTGGTCTTCTTCGCCACCCTGGCGCTCTACCTCGTCGTCCGGGGGCAGGAGAGGGACCGCTGGTTTTACTGGCTGGGGGCCGGGGCGTGCCTGGGGCTCTACGCCCTGGGGCGGGCCAACATCCTGATCTTCGCCCCGGTGCTGGCGGTGTGGGTCTTCCTCGCCCTGTGGAAAAAAATCGAGCCCGGGGCGAAAGGTTTCTGGGTCCGTCTGGGCGAGCGCCTCAAAAATAACTGGAAGCCCGGCCTGCGGCGGGTCGTTTTCCTGACCGCCGGGGTGCTGGCCTTCGTGGTCCCGGCCGCCGTCCACAACGCCGTCGCCGGCGGCGAGTTCGTCCCCGTCACCGCCAACGGCGGCATCAACCTCTACATCGGCAACAACGAGCTGGCGACGGGTGAGTACGTCAACCCGCCCATGGTGGACGTGCGCAGCGACCCGGGCGGGCGGCGGTACGTGAGCGGCCTCGAGGGCCGACCCCTGACCTACGGCGAGGTGTCGGACTGGTGGGCCGACCGGGCCGGCGGGTACATCGCCGAAAACCCGGGGCGCTGGCTCGGCCTGCTGGCGACCAAGGCGCTCCTGTTCGTCCACCGCCACGAGATCATGCAGGTGGCCAACATCCACATCATCCTGGGCTGGGAGTCGCCGCCCGTCGTCTTCGGGTTGCTGGCGGTCCTGGGGCTGGCGGCCTTCGTCTGGGACCACGAGCGGCGGCGGCGCATGGGGGCGGTGTGGCTCTTCGTCCTGGTCTATTCCCTCACCATCGTCGCCTTCTTCGTCACCGCCCGGTACCGGCTGCCGGTGGTCCCGCTCCTGCTGCCGCCCGCCGCGTGGGCCGCGGTCGAGCTGGTCCGCCGATTGAAAGAGGGCGGCGGAACTCGATTGAAGGCCCTGGCCCTGGTCGTCCCCGCGCTCCTGGTGACCAACCTGCCCCTCGGCCTGTTCGGCGTGGAGCTGGTGGGCAACGACGCCGTGCTGCACAACAACCTGGGCACCATCTACTACGACCAGGGGGTGTACGGGTTGGCCGTGGACTCCTACGAACGGGCCATCCGGGCCAACCCGAAGATTTACCTCACCTACACCAACCTGGGGCTGGCGCACCTGAAGCTGGGGATGCGGACGGAGGCGGAGCGGGATTTCGAGCGGGCGCTCGCGGTCTACCCCAACGACAACTGGGCGCTGTTGAACCTCGGGGCGCTGTACCTGGAGCGGGCGGAGCTGGGCGACCCGTCGGCCCTGGACACGGCGGAGGCCTACCTGCGGCGGTCGCTCGCGCTCAACCCCGGCCACCCCGAGACGTACCGGAACCTGATGAAGGTGTGCCTGGCGCGGGGGGACTACGCCGGCGCGGCGGCGATCGTCGAGCGGGGACTTAGCGTGGCGCCCGACGATCCCTACTTCCTCTTCTGGCTGGGCGGGCTCTACGCCGAGCGGCTGGACCGGCCCGCCGAGGCGTTGGATCTCTTCCGGCGCTTCTACGAGACCCGGCCCTACACCCCGGACCACGAGATCGCCCTGGAGTGGATTCAATACCTGGAATCGCGGGGGTATTGAAAACGATAGACCTCGCGAAGCCCTCGTAGGGGCCGACCGACGGCGCGCCGTTTAGGTCGGCCCGCATGTCCCCTCCCCCCTCTGGGGGGAGGGCCAGGGTGAGGGGCAGGCGAGGACGGAGTCCCGCCCCTACGACATCGCAACCGGCGGGGCGCGGACCGGGGCACGTATCGAAAGACGGCCGATATCCCCATTCAATCCCGCCCCGAAATGATTTAAAATCCCCGGTGTAAATAGAAACCGGGAGGACGAAAATGGCCCGCCTGGGCGTGAACATTGACCACATCGCCACCCTGCGCCAGGCCCGCCGGACCTTCGAGCCCGACCCGGCGAACGCCGTGGGCATCGTGGAAAGGGCCGGGGCCTACGGCATCGTCTGCCACCTCCGCGAGGACCGCCGCCACCTGAACGAGCGCGACCTGCGCCTGGTCCGCGAGCTGTGCAAGAGCCACCTGAACCTGGAGCTCGCCGCCTCGGACGAAATCATCGAAATCGCCCGGGAGGTCGGCCCCGACGTGTGCACCCTGGTCCCCGAGCGCCGGGAGGAGGTCACCACCGAGGGCGGCCTGGACGTGGCCGGGCGGCTCGCCGCCCTGAAAAAAGCCGTGGAGCGCCTCGCGCCCATCCCGGTGAGCGCCTTCATCGCCCCCGTCGAGGAGCAGGTCATGGCCTCACTGGACGCAGGGTTCACCGCCGTGGAGCTGCACACCGGGGAGTACGCCAACGCCAGGCCGGGGCCGGAGCGCGACGAGCGGCTCGCGCGCCTGGCGGAGGGGGCGGAGACGGCCGCCGGGGTCGGGCTCTACGTCGCCGCCGGGCACGGCCTGACCTACATCAACGTCGCCCCCGTGGTCGAGCTGGGCGTTTTTTCCGAGTACAACATCGGCCACTCCATCATCGCCCGCGCCGTCTTCACCGGCCTCGAGGAGGCGGTCCGCGAGATGGCGCTGTTGGTCGGCTGACCGCCGGTGTCCGAGACGCGGGGATGGACCGACCTCACGGCGTCGGCGTTAGGGGGAAGGCGAGGGGTCAGCCCGCTTTGCTCGGTTCCTCCTGCTTCGGCGAAGGCCACTGATTGAAGCGGGGCAAGGGGCTAAAGCCCCTTGTCTTAGTGCACGGGAGCGGCATGGACTTCGCCCGCGCCCAGGCCTACCTCTACTCCTTCGCCGACTACGAGCGGAAGGACCGCTTCACCTACGACACGCGCACGTGGAACCTGGTGGCCTTCCGTAAATTCCTGGACGAGCTGGGCGCCCCCGACGGGGCGTTTTTCATCGCCCATGTGGCGGGGACGAACGGCAAGGGCGCGGCGGCGGCGGCTCTGGCGGCCCTCCTGACCGCGGGCGGAAAAAAGGTCGGCCTCTACACCTCCCCCCACCTGGCGACCATCCGCGAGCGCGCCCGCGTGGACGGGGCGATGATTCCCGAGGCCGCGTTCGCCCGCCTGACCGGGAAGCTCAAAAAACTTCAAGAAAAATCCCACCACGGCGCAGGCGGCGGCTACCGCACCACCTTCGAGCTGCTCACCGCCCTGGCGCTCCTCCACTTCGCCGAAAAGGGCGCGGAGTGGGCCGTGCTCGAGGTGGGGCTGGGCGGGCGCCTCGACGCCACGAACGTGGTCGAGCCCGAGCTGTGCATCTTCACGCGCATCGCCCTGGACCACGAGGGGGTGCTGGGCGAGGGGCTGGACGCGGTGGCGCGGGAGAAGGCGGGGATTTTGAAGCCCGGCGTCACGGCATTCAGTGTCCAGCAGGATCCTGTGGCGCGGAGCGTCCTGGAGGCGCGGGCGGCGGAGGTCGGGACGGAGGTCGCGTTCCTCGACGAGGGCGGCCTGGACGGCCTCGGCCTGGACGACGAGCGGCGGGTCCTTTGGAACGGCGGGCCGCTGGCGCTGCGCGGGGATTTTCAGCGGTGGAACCTTTCCCTGGCGCTGGCGGCGTTTAAATCCCTGGCCGGGCGCTTCGGCCTCCCCGCGGATGAGAATATATTCAAGCACGGGTTGGCCGGCCTGCGCTGGCCGGGGCGCTTCGAGGTCGTGGGGGAAAAGCCGTCGGTCATTCTGGACGGCGGCCACAACCCGGCGGCGCTGGCGGCGATTTTCGACGAAATCCGGCGTCTGCCGGCGGAGCGGAGATTCCTCGTCCTCGGCGTCTCCGCGAACAAGGACCTTTCCGGGATGTGCGCCCTGGTTGGGTCCTTCGACCGCATCTTTTTAACGCGGGCCCCCAACCCGCGGGCGGCGCCGGTGGAGGCCCTGGCCGCGCTCCTGCCGCCGGAGAGGACCGAGGCGATTCCCGGCGGTCCGGCGGAGGCACTCAAACGCGCGCTGGAGGAGTCCCGGCCCGGGGATTTGATCCTGGTCGCGGGCTCGCTGTACGTGGCGGGGGAGGTCAAGGCGCGGGCGGCGGAGCTGGGGCTGGACGATTCGCTGGAGACTTGGGTCGCGCCCTGAGGGTTGCCATGACATGGGCGGCCCCGTGGGACGAGTCCCCTGCGGACCGCCGTATTTACGTTCCCGGCCTCTACCCTCACCCCCACCCTCTCCCTGGAAGGGAGAGGGGGTCGCTGCACCCGTTGGTTGCGATGACGTAGGGGC
>MFAF01000026.1:11586-13899 GCA_001774505.1 Candidatus Coatesbacteria bacterium RBG_13_66_14
TGCCGACGACGAACATCACCTCGCACGCCTCGGCGGCCCGGAAGGCGGCCTCGATGACCCGCCCGTCGAGCTGCTCCCCGAACCAGACCACCGACGGCCGCATGAGCGACGCGCAGGCCGGGCACTCCGGCAGCGGGTCCGCCTCCCCCTGGACGACCTTCTCGCGCCAGTGGCCGCTCCGGTCCTCGGTGGACGGGCAGGAGAGGCACTGCTCGCGCCAGATGTTGCCGTGGAGCTCGAGGAAATCCTTCGAGCCGGCGAAGGCGTGTAGGCCGTCCACGTTCTGGGTCGCCAGGGTGATGCGTATACGGGCGGCGGCCAGGGCGATGGCGAGGTGGCCGTCGTTGGGCTCCACTTCCAGCAATTTATTCCGCCGCTCGCGGTACCAGCCCCAGACCAGGGCGGGGTCGCGGTCGAAGGCGTCGAGGGTGGCCAGGTCCTGGGCGCGGAAGTTCTTCCACAGGCCGCCCTGCCCCCGGTAGGTCGGCACGCCGGACTCGGCGGACATCCCGGCGCCGGTGAAGACCATGACGCTCGCCGCGTCGGCCACGCGCCGCCGCAGGTCCGCGATCACCGCTTCGGTCACGCCCATCTCCCCCCTAGCCGAACTGGGTGAGGACCGTGTCCTTGGCCCAGTGGGCGTCGTCGGTCTCCGGGCAGTCGCGGTTGTAGTGCAGCCCGCGGCTCTCCCGGCGCTCCAGCGCGCTCTGGACTATCATGCGGGCCACCTGGGTGATGTTGCGCAGCTCGATGAGGTCGGCGCAGAAGCCCCGGCGGAAGGTGTCCTCCACGCTGCGGGCGATGAGCCGGAGCCGGTCCGCGGCCAGGCGCAGCCTGCGGTCGGAGCGCACGATGCCCACGTAGTCCCAGGTCAGGCGGCGGACGTTGTCCCAGTCGTGGTCCAGGGTGACCATCTCGGTGGGCGGGCGGACCTGGGGGATTTCCGCGGGCGGGGCGTCCACGGGCGGCGGACCCAGCTCCTCCATCCAGCGGGGCAGGTCGTCCGCGGCCTCGTGGGCGAAGACCACGGCCTCCAGGAGCGAGTTGCTCGCCAGGCGGTTCGCCCCGTGGACCCCGGTGCAGGCGCACTCGCCGACGGCGTAGAGGCGGGGGAGGTCGGTGCGGCCGCGGAGGTCGGTCAGGACGCCGCCGCAGAAGTAATGGGCCGCCGGAACCACCGGGAAGGGCTTTTGCGCGATGTCGTACCCCAGCTCCAGGCAGCGGCCGTAGACGTTGGGGAAGCGTTTTTTCAGCTTCTGGGCCCCGATTACCGTGGCGTCCAGAAGGACGTGCTTCTCGCCGGAGGTCTTCATCTCGGAGTCTATGGCCCGGGCGACGATGTCGCGGGGCGCGAGCTCGGCGCGCTCGTCGTAGTCGGGCATGAAGCGGCGGCCGTCCGTGGTCAGAAGCCGCGCCCCCTCGCCCCGCAGCGCCTCGGTGATCAAGAAACTCCGCTCCAGCGGGTGGTAGAGGCAGGTGGGGTGGAACTGGACGAACTCCATGTTGGCCATCCGGCAGCCGGCCCGGAGCGCCAGGGCCATGCCGTCGCCGGTGGCCACGTCGGGGTTGGAGGTGTAGAGGTAGACCTTTCCGGCGCCGCCGGTGCAGAGGAACACGGCCCGCGCCCGGTAGAGGACGACCTCGTCGCCCTCCACCGCCGCCACCCCGGTGCACTGGTTGAGGCCGTCGGGCCCGGGGGCCAGCGTCAGGTCGTAGGCCAGGGAGTTGGTGACTATCTCGACCCCGCGCTTGCGGGCGGCGGCCAGGAGCGCCTTCTCTATCTCGTAGCCGGTCAGGTCGCTGGCGTGAACGATGCGGCGCGAGGAGTGGCCGCCCTCCCGGCCCAGCTCGAAGTCGCCCTCCGGGTTCCGGGTGAATCCGGCACCCAGCTCCGCCAGCTCGCGGACCCGCTCGGGGCCCTGGCGCACCATGAGCTCCACGGCGTCGCGGTGGCACAGGCCGACCCCGGCGCGCAGGGTGTCGGCGACGTGCTGGTCGAAGGAGTCTCCGGGGGCGATGACCGCCGCGATGCCGCCCTGGGCCAGGTTGGTGTTGCTCTCCGCGGCCTCCTTCTTCGTCAGGACGACCACGGAGCCCAGGGATGCGGAGCGCACGGCGATGGAGAGCCCGGCGATGCCGGAGCCGATGACCAGGAAATCGCAGTCGCGGATTTTCATGGAGGTTGGGCGGCCGCTTTGGGGTGCGGGGCTAGTTTAGTCCAGGGGCGGATTTGTGTAAAGGAGAAACGGCGCCGCGATGTGCGGTTTGCGATAGCGCAGGGGCGGGAGTCCACACCCGCCCGTTGACGACCGA
>MFAF01000027.1:0-720 GCA_001774505.1 Candidatus Coatesbacteria bacterium RBG_13_66_14
CGAGATGGTGCTCTCGTCCCTTTTCCAGTCCATGTCGGCGATGACCACGGTCGGCTTCAACACGGTGCCCATAGGCGTCCTCGCGAAAGCCACCATCCTCATCCTCAGCATATTCATGGTCATCGGCGCCTCCCCCTCCGGAACCGGCGGGGGTATAAAATCCACATCCTTCATGACCATCATGGGCCAGATCCGAGCCATCTTCCGGGGCAAGACAAAAGTCACAATGTTCAACCGCATCCTGCCTTCCGAAAGAGTCGGCCTGGCGGTGGCCATCGCCGCGTTCTACGTGATAGTGCTGATGGTCGGCGGTTTTCTCCTGCTTCTCTCGGAAGACGCCACCAGCGACGTGATCCTGTTTGAATCGGCGTCTGCATTGGGCACCGTCGGATTGAGCATGGGACTAACCCCCTTCCTGTCCATTTTCGGCAAGATAGTACTCACGATACTCATGTATATAGGTCGTTTGGGTCCCTTGACGTTCGGCCTCGCCATTTTCTACAGCAGGTTCGAGGACGTGGAGAACATAGACTACTCAGGTGACAAGGACGACCACGACGTGAACCTCTGAGCCGGCTCATCCATCCGGATACACTATCGGCGGAGATTTACTGCATGGAAGGTAAAGGAACCATCGTCAAGGTCGCCGGCCCCCTGGTGGTGGCCACCGGCATGTCCGGCGTGCGGATGTACGACGTCGTCCTGGTCTCGGAACTGAGG
>MFAF01000027.1:753-1572 GCA_001774505.1 Candidatus Coatesbacteria bacterium RBG_13_66_14
GACGGCCTGGACCGCGCCCGGAAATGGGAGTTCACCCCGAAGTTCAAGGCCGGCGCCGAGGTCATCCCCGGCGACATCCTGGGGGTGTGCCCGGAGACCGCCCTCGTCGAGCACCGCGTGCTGGTCCCGCCGGGAGTGAAGGGGAACCTCGTCGCCCTGGACTCCGGCTCTTACACCGTGGACTCACCCATCGGGAGGATTAAAACGCTCGAGGGCGGGGTGGAGCTCAAGCTGATGCACACCTGGCCGGTGCGCAAACCTCGGCCCTTCGCCCGGCGCCTGACCCCCGAGGAGCCCCTGGTCTCGGGGCAGCGCGTCATAGACGCCTTCTTCCCCGTGGGCAAGGGCGGGACCGCCTGCGTCCCCGGTCCCTTCGGCTCCGGCAAGACCGTCATCCAGCACCAGCTCGCGAAGTGGGCCAACGCCGAAATCGTCATCTACGTGGGCTGCGGCGAGCGCGGCAACGAGATGACCGATGTGCTCATGGAGTTCCCCGAGCTCAAGGATCCGCGCTCCGGCGAACCGTTGATCACCCGCACGGTGATGATCGCCAACACGTCGAACATGCCGGTGGCGGCGCGGGAAGCATCCATCTACACCGGCATCACAATCGGCGAGTACTACCGCGACATGGGGTACTCCGTGGCGCTCATGGCCGACTCCACCAGCCGGTGGGCCGAGGCGATGCGCGAGATGTCGGGGCGCCTGGAGGAGATGCCCGGCGAGGAGGGCTATCCCGCGTACCTGGGCACGAAGGTGGCCGAGTTCTACGAGCGGGCCGGGCGGACCATCTGCCTCGGCTCCGACGAACGGGAGGCT
>MFAF01000027.1:1690-2294 GCA_001774505.1 Candidatus Coatesbacteria bacterium RBG_13_66_14
CTTGTCATGGAGACCAGCCGCTCCATCCGCGAGGACTTCCTGCACCAGAACGCGTTCCACCCCGTGGACACCTTTTCCAGCGCCTACAAACAGTACCGGATGCTGAAGCTCGTGATGAGCTTCCACCACTCCGCCAAGGCGGCCCTCGAGACGCCGGAGCTGGACCTGGACGCGCTCTTCGCCCTGCCGGTCTCCGAGGACATCGCCCGCGCCAAGTTTACGCCCGAAGGCGAGGTCGAGGCGAGCTTCGACGGCATCGAGAGCGAGATGCAGAAACAGATCGAGGAGCTCATCTCCGAATAAAGAAGAGACGAGGGGTTATCGCCGTGCCCGGCGGGGAGATAACCGAGCGAAGCGAGCTATGCGAAGCAAACCGAGCTACGCCCCTGGCGAACCGAGCTATGCCCCCGGCAAACCCTCTGGCCTTCATTGAGATCGGGAACGTAGGTTTATGCAAAAACACAAGAGCCCTTTCCGCTTGGTGGTCCCGGCGGCGGTCGCGGCCCTGCCCCTCTTTCTAGCCTGCGAGAGCCCCGACGACGAATTCGCCGGCATGACCCCCTGCGCCGAGGTCGCGTACCCCGACACGGCGGGGATCGCGCCG
>MFAF01000027.1:2313-4447 GCA_001774505.1 Candidatus Coatesbacteria bacterium RBG_13_66_14
GCTTCTACGCGACGCTCGACCCGGCGAGGCCCCTTGTCCTGCGCGAGGAGGAGGTCTCGACCCACCTCGTCCTGCCCGACTGCGACACCCACGAGACAGCCTCGACCCGGGCGGAGATCAGCTACTCCGAGGCCGGGAAGGAGCCTAGCCTTCGGCTGGCGCTCGACGGCCTCGAGGGGGAGGTCAAGCTGGCCGACCTCCCGCGGGGCGAGAGTTACTGTATAAAGAACGACTACCTCGCCCTTCAGGTGGTGCGTGTCGGCAGCCTGGAGATATCGGGGGCTGTCTTCGCACGCTACCCACACTGCTCCGTCGCCGTCAAGACGCCCAATCCCGCGAACTGGATTATTGAAGCAGCCCTGACCCCGCCGGAGGAAAAACAGCCGACCGAGCCTACGGCGGTGGAGGGCGAGGCCAACGATTTCGGCACCGGCACGCCGGACCTGGCCAACCTGGAACGCTTCTTCCTCGTCCTGCAGGGCGGCGTGGCGAACAACGTCCAGCTCACCATCCAGGGCCAGTACACGGGCGACCAGTCGGTGTCCTCGGGGCAGATGTTTTTCTCGCCGGCGCCCGCCACACCCGCCGAGGCGGAGGAGATAAAAAAAACCACCGAGGAACGCATCCGGGAGTATTACCTGGACGCGCCGGGATGGAAGGTGGCCGAACGGCTGACGGTGGAGGCGCTGGACTGGAACGAGCTCTACTTCTCGGGCCTGGTCAACTGGTCGGGAACGGAGGTGGACGTCCGGCTGACCTGGAGCGACCCCGCCTCGGGCACCGTCCTGTACCAGACCGTGGACACCATCGGCCTCGTTCGCTGGACCGACTTCCTCTGGTACGTGGATGTGGACCATATCCTGCGCCGGGAGCAGCCGGTCGGCGAGAACAGGCTCTGGGCGGGTTGCCCCCCGTCCCCGGATGAGACGCCGGTGCAGCCGTGAAATTCGACAGACCGCCGATATACTACTCCATCGTCTTCACCGACCTCGTGGCCAGCAAACTGGCCATGGGCTACCTGCCCGAGTATGTCTATCGTATGGTGCTGCGTGAGAACAGCCGGATCGCCCTGGACACGGCCTCCTACGGCCGAGGGCTCAAGAGGCTGCCTTTCCAGCCGACCAACCTCGGCGACGGCAACCTCTTCTTCTTCAACCAGATTGACGACGCCCTGGTCTTCGCCCTGTCGGTTTCCGCCAACTGGGCCGTTTACTGGGAAAAGGCGGTGCAACCGCGGCTGAAACCGTACCCCAACCTTGCCGGACGCGGAGATGTGCTGAAGATGAGGATCGGGGTCCACCTCGGCAACATCCACCATGAAGAGCTGCCGGAATACTCCACCCAGACCCGGTTCAGCCGGGCCATCAACACCGCCTTCGTCCTGCAGAACCAGGCCCCGCCGGGCGGTGTGGTGGCGACGGAAACGGCCCTCTCCCTCACCTAGAGCAGGCTGTTCGAGCGGCGCCTCATCGGCCGTTTCGATCCGCTCGACCGCGGCGATGATGCGCCCGACGAGGACCGGTTGACATACTGCGAGGTCACCGGCATGGGCGATCCCACGAAATACGACGACGCCGTCGAGGACATCCCGGAGAATGAACGGGAGAAGGTTGCCCTGGATTGGTTCTGGAAGGCGTTCGCCTTCGGGCGTAACCCCGCCGACAACGCCAAGACGATCGAATGTTACCGGGAAGCCATCCGCTTCAACCCGAACCTGCCCGACGCCTGGTGCAACCTCGGGGTCCACCTGAACATGGCGGGGGAGCTCGAAGAGTCCGTTCGGTCGCTGCGACGCGCGGCGGAGCTGGCTCCCGAGAATTCCCGCATCTTCGCCAACTTGGGATCGGGGCTCAACAAGACGGGGCGGCTCGAGGAAGCCCTGACTGTCTGCCGGCGGGCCGTTGAGCTCGACGACAATTTCGAGATGGCCCACTACAACCTGGGCGTCGTCCACCTCTTCCGCGACGAGCTGCCCGAGGCGGAGACGGCATTCCGACGGGCCGTGGAGCTCAACTCGTACTTCCGCCAGGCGCTCTACAACCTGACCTGTGTCCTGGCGATGACGGGGCGCGCGGACGATGCGTTGAAATACCTGCAGCGGGCGATCGCCACTTACCCCCCCTATGCGGAACAG
>MFAF01000027.1:4454-7305 GCA_001774505.1 Candidatus Coatesbacteria bacterium RBG_13_66_14
GGGACGATGACCTCCGGTCGCTGCGGGATGATCCGCGTTTCGCGGCCCTGGTCCGGGACGCAGTGAAGAAATAACCGAAAACGGACGGTGAGATGGGCGAGAAAAAAGTTTACACGGTGCAGCCGCTCAAGGAGTACCTCTCCACCCAGGAGATAGCCGGCCCGCTGATGCTCGTCGAGGGGGTCGAGGGGGTCAAGTACGAGGAGTTGGCCGAGATCGAGCTCCCCTCGGGGGAAATCCGCCGGGGACGCGTCCTCGAGGTGCACAAGGACAGAGCCCTGTTGCAGCTCTTCGAGGGCGCGACGGGTATAGACGTCCCTTCCTCCCGGGTCCGCTTCCTGGGCCGGGGGGTCGAGCTCGGGGTGTCCCGTGAGATGCTCGGGCGGGTCTTCGATGGCCAGGGGAGGCCCATTGACGACGGACCCGAGATCATCCCCGAGGAGCGGCGCGACATCAACGGCTCCCCCATCAATCCCTACGCGCGCGACTACCCCAACGAGTTCATACAGACCGGCATCAGTTGCATAGACGGGCTGAACACCCTGGTCCGCGGCCAGAAGCTGCCGATATTTTCCGGCTCGGGACTGCCGCACCAGCAGATGGCGGCGCAGATCGCGCGCCAGGCCAACGTGCTCTCCTCGGGCGAGGGGTTCAGCGTCGTCTTCGCGGCCATGGGCATCACCTTCGAGGAGGCCCAGTACTTCATAGACGACTTCCGGCGCACCGGAGCCATAGACCGCGCGGTGCTCTTCATGAACCTGGCCAACGACCCGGCCATCGAGCGCATCTCCACCCCGCGCATGGCCCTGACAGCCGCCGAGTACCTCGCCTACGAGATGGACATGCACGTGCTGGTCATCCTCACCGACATGACCAACTACTGCGAGGCGCTGCGCGAAATATCCGCGGCCCGGAAGGAGATTCCCGGCCGCCGAGGCTATCCCGGCTACCTCTACACGGACCTCTCGAGCATCTACGAGCGCGCGGGACGGATCAAGGACCGCCGCGGCTCCATAACCCAGATTCCCATCCTCACCATGCCCGAGGACGACAAGACCCACCCCATCGCCGACCTCACCGGCTACATCACCGAGGGACAGATAATCCTCTCCCGCGCCATGCACAAGAAGGGCATCTACCCGCCGGTGGACGTCATGCAGTCGCTTTCCCGGCTGAAGGACAAGGGCATCGGCGAGGGCAAGACGCGCAAGGACCACGCCGACGTCTTCAACCAGCTCTTCTCCGGCTACGCCCGGGGCAAGGAGGCCCAGGAGCTGGCGGTGATTCTGGGCGAGGCGGCGCTGTCGGACATTGACCGGGTCTTCTTCAAATTCGCCGACGAGTTCGAGCGGCGCTACATCGCCCAGGGGGACCACGAGGACCGCGGGGTCTTCGAGACGCTTGACCTGGGGTGGCGCCTGTTGGCGGCGCTGCCGAAGGCGGAGCTCAAGCGCATCCGGCCGGAGTACCTGGATGAGTTCCTGCCGAAGTTCCTTACGACTAGTTAAAAAAACGCCTCTCATTCCTCAAAAAGAGCGGGCCGCTCCGGCCCGCTTTAAAGCAGTTCAGGGTGATGCCGCATCAACCAATCTCTAACCCTTTGCAGCAGATCCCGCGCTTGTGAGCTCATGGCCTCGACATCTTTCTGTGAAACTGTGCCAACGCAATCATAGGTCGTTTGATTGCGTTTCCGGCGGAAGCGTTCAAACTGGGCAATCAAGGCCGGCGGATAGTTGATTGTATAGCGTAACGACTGGATAACCAAATAATGATGAGCTTGATGAGGAGGACGGTAGCCTTCGGCCCGTAGGAGGGTCAGAGCCGCGAGTAAGGCGGCGGAATAGGAAATATTGAAGCACCACTCCTGACTGAGCCCGATGACAGAGCTGTCGACGAGGTTGCGTTCGACGACCGCCAGCAGATCAGCAATCTCTCGCGGCGCAGACGGTTCCGCTTTGAGCTGATTGGCCGACACCCAATCTAACCAGTTCATCCGCTCCTCCGATTAGAATGAAGAATGGCTTATTGAGAATGGCGGATAGGAAATGACTCCCCTCCGATAACCTCCGCTGGAACTCCTCCACCCCAAAAAGTTGCAGGTCTACTTCCCGTTTCAGGGTGGACTCCAGCTCCATGATCCTTTCCATCAGCTCTGCGTGTTCCGTCTCGCCGACGACGAGCAGGTCCACATCGCTTCCCGAATTTTCCTCCCCACATGCGAAGGAACCGAAGATGAGCGCCAGCTGGATACGTCCACGCAGGGGTTCAAGGGCTTGATGGACCACCTCGACTACGCCGCAGGTTTTTATGACCAGGGAGTGGAGCTCTTGATAAATGGGACAGGTGGGATTGGGACGGTAGAAGACCTCTCGACCTCGGCGTCGCCGCGATAAGATGTCCGCAGCGACGAGGTCAGCCAACTCCCGCTGCACCGAACTATGACCACCCCCCACCTTTCTCAGTAGCTCCCGCGTATAGAACTCCTCATCGGGATGGGTGAAGAAGAGGGCTAGTAGGTCCCGACGAACACGGGGGAAAAGGGCTAAACTGGAGTTATATGTACCCATAACGGGTACATATGTACCATATTTAGGTACAATTGTCAAGATTTTTTACCGCAGGTTCTGGCGGCGGCGCAGGAACCACTCGGCCACGACTACCAGAATCAGCGCCCCCAGAAGCCAGGGGCTGGCCCGGAGCGGCTCCCGCCCGTAAAGCTCCGGGACGGCGCCGTGTCCGAGCGGCAGCACGTCCCCGGGGCCGGAGAGCAGCCTCCCGCCTCCGAGCGACGCCAGAAGGGCCAGGGAGGACGCGTCAGGCGCAAGTTTTTCGAACTCGGAAAAATCGGGTT
>MFAF01000028.1:0-2608 GCA_001774505.1 Candidatus Coatesbacteria bacterium RBG_13_66_14
AACGATGAGCATTGGAGTCTGGGTGAATACCGTTACGTTGAAATCGTGGACAGGGGCCCGAAGGGGCCTTTTTATCGAGTGAAAGCAGTTGCATTCCGGAAAACGAAGTCTCATCCGTAATTTCTAGGAACCCGAAAAGGCTCCTCCATCGCTCGGACGCGCGGCAAGAATTTCAGAAATCGCCGCCGTCCATTCCCGAACGTGGAGTGCGAATCATGCTCCGTGCGGGTCGCTACCCCCGCCGCCTTGACAACCCACCCCCTCTTTAGGTAACTTCTCCCTGCCGCGTTACGGGCGATTAGCTCAGTTGGTTAGAGTGCTTGCTTGACATGCAAGAGGTCACTGGTTCGATTCCAGTATCGCCCACCACGGGCCCGGGAGGGCCCGCTTTTTTAGGGAAAAAACAGGCGGCCCGTGGAAGGCACCCGACCTGCGGGAGTGCAACGGCCTCGGTCGGAACCCCGTCCCCCCCGGTGTCGTAAACCAACCGTGTCCTTGACCAGCCGGCCGGTCCCTGCTAAGATGCCGTCGTGAGCCCACCATCAGGGAAAAGGAAGACAAGGGGTTTTGCCAGGGGCATAGCTCGGTTTGCTTCGCATAGCTCGCTTCGCTCGGTTCGCTCGGTTAAACCACTTGCCTCCAGGAGCCAGCGGATGCGCACCGTTTTGACGATAGTCCTCGCTGCCTTTCTCTCCGCCGCCGCCCGGCCCTGCGCCGTCGAGCAAACGGCGCCGCCGCCAGATTCATCGCCCTACGTCCTTTTGGTCGCGGACGAGGAGGACGGGGTGGATTTCCCGCAGCACTTCTACTCGGGCTACGAGACCCTGCTGACGGCTCTGGGCGTCGAGTACAACCTGTGGGACCACGGCGAGAGTGGCGAGCCAGGCCTTGACGATCTGGTCCCCTACGACGTGGTCATCTGGGTGACCGGCAACTCCTGCGGGCGCCCCGCCTCGGACCCCGTTTACGGCCACTCGGCCCTGTCCCTTTCCGAGGAACAGACCCTGCGCCAGTGGCTGGAGACCGACGGCGGCCGGGGCCTGATGCTCTGTGGGATGTGGATAGCCTGGAACGGCATCGCCGACGCCGATTCCGAAGACCAAATGCCCAGCCTCTTCTTCGATTGGTTCGTCGGCCTGGACTACCCCAAAGACAACTTCACCGACTGGATCGAGGTGGACGACGACTGGTCCATCGAACCCACGGACAGCGCCCGGCTCATCACCGAGCCCTGCGACATCAACTGGTTGAGCGTGGAGAATTTCCCGGACCAGCTCGAGTCCGCCGTGGGGTGGACCGAGGCCCACTGGACCGACCCCGACGACGCCCATCACCACAAGGCCGTCATCGCCAACGAGGGCTACAACTGGCGCACGGTTCTGTTCGCCTGTCCCCTGGAGGCCATTTCCGGGGAGGCCAATCGCCGGGACATCCTGGACCGGGTGCTGGCGTGGTTCATGGAGGGCGAGGAGAGCGTGGTCGAGTCGAGCTGGGGGGAGATAAAGGCCCGGGAGTGGTAGGTAGTAGTGGATACAGGGGGTGGAACAAGGGGTTTAAACCCCTTGTCTTACCGGTTCCTCCGGCAAAACCCCTTGTCACCTCCGTGGAATAGGCGCATGGGTCATATCTTCACCATCGGCTACGAGGGCGCGTCCCTCGTTTCTTTTATCGGGACGCTGAGGTGCGAAGGTATCAAGGCGCTCCTCGACGTCCGGCGCGACCCCGTATCCCGGCGGCCCGAGTTCAGGAAACGCGCGCTGGAGGCGGCCCTGGCCGAGGCCGGCATCGCCTACCGCCACGAGCCCCGGCTCGGGGTGCCCAGGGACGTCCGGGAGCGCTTCCGCGACGCTGTGGACCCCGCGGGTTTCGCCGCTTGGTACGCCGCCGAGGTGCTCGGCAAGCAATCCGACCTGTTGCGGGAGCTCACCCTATCGGTGGGTTCGACGCCGACCGCCCTTCTGTGCTACGAGGCCGACCCGGCCCGCTGCCACCGGTCCCTTCTGGCCCTGGAGCTCGCCCGACTGACCGGCCTCCCCGTCCGCCACCTGGATCCGAAAAGGTGGAACTCCGACCCGGCGGCCTTCGTTTAATTTACTGATTTGCCACCCCGAACGCGAAGGAAGTGAGCGAGATGGACCCCGTGGACGAGCTGGCCCTGAAGAAGTGGAAGGTCGTCACCTTCGCTCTGGCCGCGCTGGTTCTCGGTTTAGGCGTACTCCTGACGATCATGTACGTGAACGGTCCTCACGAGACGGCCCCCGCGGTGACGAGCACCGTGCAGGCCATCAACCCCGAGGACCTGCCCAAATTCGCCGACACGAACAAGGCCTTCGTGGCCGTGGCCCAGGTTGTAGGCCCGGCTGTGGTGCGGGTGCAGACGGTGACCAAGGTCTCCGGCTCCTCGTTCCCGGGGTTCGATTTTGGTCCCCCCGATTTCTTCGGCGATGACCCGTTCCAGTTCTTCTTCGGTCCCCGCGGCGGGGAGGAGAAGGAGTTCTACACCGAGGGGAACGGCTCGGGGGTCATCGTCTCCCCCGAGGGCTACATTCTGACGAACAATCACGTGGTGGAGGGGGCGAAGGAGATCCGGGTCGCCCTGACCGACGGG
>MFAF01000028.1:2677-3692 GCA_001774505.1 Candidatus Coatesbacteria bacterium RBG_13_66_14
GAGGGGTTGCCCGTGGCGCCCCTGGGTAATTCCGACGACCTCCAGGTTGGGGATTGGGTGGTCGCCCTGGGCAGCCCCTTCGGCCTTGAAAACACGGTCACGGCGGGGATAGTGAGCGCCACCGGCCGGAACGACATGCGCCTGGCGGACTACGAGGACTTCATCCAGACCGACGCCGCCATCAACCCGGGCAACTCCGGCGGCGCCCTGGTCAACCTTTCCGGCCAGGTCGTGGGCATCAACACCGCCATCGCCAGCCGCACCGGCGGCTACATGGGCGTGGGCTTCGCCATCCCGGTCAACCAGGCCAGGGACGTCATGGTCCAGCTCATCGAGACCGGGAAGGTGACGCGGGGCTGGCTGGGGGTTTCCATCCAGGATGTCACCCCGGAGCTGCGCGAGACCCTCGGACTGGATGAGGACGTGAAGGGCGCGCTGGTGGGCGAGGTAATGCCCGACACCCCGGCCGTGGAAGCCGGAATCGAGGTCGGCGACATCATCGTCGCGATGGACGGCAGGGCGGTGTCGGACGCCGGCGATCTGCGGAACCGTGTCGCGGCCGTCCGCCCAGGCGAGAAGGTGCGCCTGGAGTTGCTCCGCGACGGCGACGAGCGGAATGTGACGGTGACGGTCGGCGAGCGCCCCTCAGATCTGGGCCCGGCCTCCACCATGACCGGCGGGCCGCCCACGACGGGTGGGAAACAGACCGTCCGCGGCATCACCGTGGGTCCCCTGACGCCCGAGCTGAAGTCCCGGCTGGGCTACGACGGCGACACCGGCGTCGTGGTCCTGGACGTGGAGGGCTACGGCGAGGCCGCGCGGGCCGGCATCTCGTCCGGCATGGTCATTCTCAAGGCCGACGGTGTCTTTGTGGACGATCCGGCGGAGTTCCGAAAAATCGTCGAGAAAACGGAGGGACCGGTGCTGCTCTATGTCTGGAGCCACGGCGGGCGGAGCTTCGTCGCCCTGCCCGGGGAAGAGGAGTAGGAGCTGAAGGGGAAGGGGGAGACGTGCG
>MFAF01000028.1:3704-4230 GCA_001774505.1 Candidatus Coatesbacteria bacterium RBG_13_66_14
GTTGACGGCCCTGGCGGTGATCGTGCCCGCGGGGGTGCTCTTGGCCAACATCGCCGAGCCGACGGAGCCGATCGTCGGCTGGGACCAGGTGGGGCCCGTCCTCGCCGAGGGCTGCGCGAGCTGCCATGACGCCGAGCTGGCGCTGGGCGGGGTGGACCTCTCCACCTACGACGCGGCGCTGACCGGGGACAGTCCCCCCGTCGTCCCCTACGACATGGGATCGCCGCTGGTCCGCGTGCTGACCGAGGCGCCCCGTTCGGGGATGCGGGGGCCCGACCACACGGCCCTCCTCTCCGCCGAGGAGAAGGACCTCGTCTTCGATTGGATAGAGTGGGGGTGCTACGAGATGAGCTGGGGCTACCTGGATTGACCGCGCGGATGGTCGTCGAGCGTAAGGGGGTCGGGATTGTTCCCGGCCCTTTTCGCATACTGATGTACGTATAGAAACGGGCCGACCTGAACGGCGCGCCGTCGGTCGGCCCCTACGGGATGTTGTGCGTTTCGCAACGTAGGGCGGGGAATCCTT
>MFAF01000028.1:4236-11173 GCA_001774505.1 Candidatus Coatesbacteria bacterium RBG_13_66_14
CCGCTGTCACGCCCCAGGCCTCGCCCCGTAATTGCGATGACGTAGGGGCGACCCTCTGCCCGTGTATTGCTATTTCCGCTTGTCCTCCACGGCGGCCTGGGCCGCGGCCAGACGGGCGATGGGCACCCGGTACGGGCTGCAAGAAACGTAGTTGAGGCCGACGCGGTGGCAGAACTTTACGCTCCGCGTTTCCCCGCCGTGCTCGCCGCAGATGCCCACCTTGAGGTCCGGCCGCGCCTTGCGGCCCATCTTGGTCGCCCAGTCCACCAGGATGCCCACCCCTTCCTGGTCGAGCACCTGGAAGGGGTCGTGGGGGAGGATGCCCTTGGCCACGTACATCGGCAGGAAAGTCCCCGCGTCGTCCCGCGAGAGGCCGAAGGTCGTCTGCGTCAGGTCGTTGGTGCCGAAGGAGAAGAACTGGGCCTCGCGGGCCACCTCCTCGGCGGTGAGCGCCGCCCGGGGCAGCTCGATCATCGTCCCCACCAGGTAATCCACCCGGATGCCCTTTTCGGAAAAGACCTCCTCCGCCGTCGCCACGACGACCCGCTTCTGGTCGGCCAGCTCCTCCCGACTGCTGGTGAGGGGGATCATGACTTCGGGGCGCGCGTTTATCCCGTTCTTCTTGCACTCGCAGGCGGCCTCGAAGATGGCCCGGGCCTGCATGGCCGTTATCTCCGGGTAGGCGATTCCGAGGCGGCAGCCGCGGAGGCCCAGCATGGGGTTGGTCTCGTGGAGTTCGGTCACCCGCGCCCGGATTTTCTCCAGCGGCACGCCGGCGGCCTTGGCCAGGTCGCGTTGGTCGCTCTCGGTGTGCGGCAGGAACTCGTGCAGCGGCGGGTCCAGGGTGCGGATGGTCACCGGCAGCCCGTCCATGGCGGTGAAGATGCCGATGAAGTCCTCGCGCTGGAAGGGCAGGAGCTTGTCCAGGGCGGCCTTGCGCCCCTTCTCGTCGTCGGCCAGGATCATCTCCTGCATGGCCAGGATCCGCTCGGGGTCGAAGAACATGTGCTCGGTGCGTGTCAGGCCGATGCCCTCGGCGCCGAAGGCGAGCGCCACCCGGGAGTCTTTCGGCGTGTCGGCGTTGGTGCGCACGCCCAGGGTGCGGAGCTCGTCGGCCCAGACCATGAACTCGCCGAAGTCTCCGGTGAGCTCCGGGTCCCGGGTCGCCACCTGGCCCTGGATGACCTCGCCGGTGGAGCCGTCGAGGGAGAGCCAGTCGCCCTCCTTGAGGGTCTTGCCGGAGGCGGTGAAGCACTTCTTCGCGTAGTCTACGGAGATGTCGCCGCAGCCGGCCACGCAGCACTTGCCCATCCCCCGGGCGACCACCGCGGCGTGGGAGGTCATCCCCCCGCGGGCGGTCAGGATCCCCACCGCGGCGTTCATGCCGTGGATGTCCTCGGGGCTCGTCTCCAGGCGGACCAGGATGACCTTCTTACGCTCGCCGGCCCAGGCCTCGGCGTCGTCGGCGGTGAAGACGACCTGGCCCGTGGCGGCGCCGGGCGAGGCGGGCAGGCCCTTGGCCACGGTGGTCGCCCGCTGTTTCGCCTCCGGGTCGAAGACGGGGTGGAGGAGGTCGTCCAGCCGCGCGGGCTCCACCCGCATGATCGCCTCCTCCTTGTCAATGAGCTTCTGTTTCACCATGTCCACGGCGATTTTCACCGCGGCGGCGGCGGTGCGCTTGCCGCGCCGGGTCTGCAGCATCCAGAGCCGGCCCCGCTCGATGGTGAACTCCACGTCCTGCATGTCGCGGTAGTGCTCCTCGAGCTTTTTCCGGGTGCCCTCGAGCTCGGCGTAGATCACCGGCATTATCTCCTCGAGGGAGGGGTATCGGGCCTTGCGCTTAGTCTCGTCCACGCCGTTGCCCTCGGCCCACTCCCGGCTGCCGGGGAGGCTTATCTGCTGCGGCGTGCGTATTCCCGCCACCACGTCCTCTCCCTGGGCGTTGACGAGGAACTCGCCGTAGAAGTAATCATGGGCGCCGGTGGCCGGGTCGCGGGTGAAGGCCACGCCGGTGGCCGAATCGTCGCCCATGTTGCCGAAGACCATGGTCTGCACGTTGACCGCGGTGCCCCAGTCGTTGGGGATACCGTTGAGCCTGCGGTAGGTGACGGCGCGGGGGGTCTCCCAGGAGCCGAAGACGGCGCCTATCGAGTCCCAGAGCTGCTTTTTGGGATCCTGGGCGAAATCCTCGCCCAGCTCGCGCCGGTATATCTCCTTGTATCGCCCGACCAGCCGCTCCAGGTCGGCCGCGTCCAGGTCGGTGTCCAGTTTGACGCCTTTGGCGTCCTTGGCCTCCTGAAGGACGTGCTCGAAGAGGTTGCGGTCCACGCCGCGGACCACGTCGGCGAACATCTCGATGAAACGGCGGTAGGAATCCCAGCCGAGGCGTGCGCTGCCGGTGACTTCGATGAGGCCCCGGACGGTCTCGTCGTTGAGGCCGAGGTTCAGGACGGTGTCCATCATGCCGGGCATGGAGACCCGGGCGCCGGAGCGCACGCTGAAGAGAAGCGGGTTTTTCGCGTCGCCGAACCGCTTGCCCAGAATCTTCTCGGTGGCCGCGAGCGCCGCGTCCACCTGGGCTTCCAGGTCGGCGGGGTAGTTCTTGTCGTTCTCGTAGTAACCCGTGCAGACCTCGGTGGTGATGGTGAAGCCGGGGGGGACGGGGATGCCGAGGCTCGACATCTCGGCCAGGTCCGCGCCCTTGCCGCCCAGGAGGTCCCTCATTTTGGTACCGCCCTCGGCCTTCCCGGCGCCGAAGGTGTAAACGTACTTCGCCATGCGGTTGCACTCCTTAAAAAAATCCGGTTTGGCGTTGCGCGCCTGGCGGATAGGTTTTGCCAGGGGCATAGCTCGCTACGCTCGGTTGGAGCGCATGATAGCACAGCGGACCCTGAAGGGCAATCTTCGCCGCCGTCGGTGAATAGGGGCGTCACCGGCGTCTTGACGCCTCAAAACCGGGATGGGTACGAGTCGCCTGGAACCGGCCCGGATTCACTCCCAAGGAAAAAAGCGCCCCTTCGGGGGGGCGCTCTAATTTAACGGTCGTTCAGGGACGTCAGCGGTACAGGGCCTTTATCCACCCGAAGGTCGCGTCGGAGGCGGTCAGTTCCACGCCCTCCAGGGTGGGGATGACGTGGGGCCCGAGGACGTCGTAGCCGTCCTGGTTGGGGTGGAGGCCGTCGCCGTCGTGGTACGCCCGGGGGAGCTGCCCGTCGGCGTCGGCGATCCAGGTGTAGTAGTCCATGCACTCCCAGCCGTTGTCCGCGCACCAATCCCGGACCCAGTCGTTGAACTCGATGATGTCGTCGAGCTGGGCCTGGGTGTTGCCCCCGTAGCCCACGTCTATGGGCAGCGTGGTGGCCGGCACCGGGACCGCGCCGATGTTCTCGCAGTAATCGGCGATGTCCTGCATGAAGCCCTCCATGGCCTCCAGGTCCGTGTCGCCGCCGGTATCGAAGTAGGCCCCGCACTCCTTGAACGTGACGATGTCCGGATCGTACGCCCCGACTTGGGGGAAAACCGACGACTTGTCCGCCTCGAACTCGATGACCTTGTGGAAGTCGTAGTCGGGGAAGAACTCGTCGTACGTGGGGTAGTGGAACGCCTCGGTGATGGAGGCGCCCAGGAAGACGACCACGGCGTCGGTGAGGTCGCTGGGCCCGGCGCCGGTGGTGGTGGTGCAGGATACGCACATCATAACGGCCAGCAACAGATAATTCCGCATGGAACCCCCTCCTTATATTTCACTTTCAACCAAGGATAAATCGGCGGCGCGGCGGATTCAAGGGAAAAGGGGCCTCCCCGAAGGGAAGCCCCTCGTGCTTATTCGCGTTGGGACTACACCCAGCCGCGGAGCCTGACCGCGTCGGCGACGCGCTTGACCGCGACCATGTACGCCGCCAGCCGCATGTGCACGTTTTGTTTCTTGTGCATGTCGTACACGGCGTGGTAGGCGCTGGTCATCTTCTCGTCGAGCTGCTTCTGCACGTCCGGGAGCTTCCAGTAGTAGTTGTAGGTGCCCTGGACCTGCTCGAAGTAGGAAACGGTCACCCCGCCGGCGTTGGCCAGGAAGTCGGGGATGACGTGGATGCCCGCCTTGTGCAGGATGACGTCGGCGTCCGGCGTCGTCGGGCCGTTGGCCAGCTCGCAGGAGACCTTGCACTTGATCTTGGCCGCGTTCTCCTTGGTGATGACGTTCTCCAGGGCCGAGGGGTAGAGGACGTCCACGGGCAGCTCCAGGAGCTCCTCGTTGGAGATCTTCTTTTCGGCCTTGGGGTAGGTGGTGACGGAGCCCTTTTCGAGCTTCCACTTCACCAGGTCGTGGGGATCGAATCCCGCGGCGGAGTAGATGCCGCCGCTCGAATCGGACACGGCGACCAGCTTGCCTCCGCCCAGAATTTCCTTGTGCAGGGTGGCGGCGAACTGGCCCGCGTTGCCGAAGCCCTGGATGGCGTAGGTGGCCTTTGCCGGGTCAATCTTGAGGATTTTGCAGGCCTCGCGGACGGTGAAGATGCCGCCCCGGGCGGTGGCGTCGCCGCGGCCCTGGGACCCGCCGAGCTCCAACGGCTTGCCGGTGATGACGGCGGGGTGGCTGCGGCCTACGATGGCCTCGTACTCGTCCATCATCCAGGCCATGATCTGGGGGGTGGTGTAGACGTCGGGTGCGGGGCAGTCGCGGTGCTCGCCCAGCTCGCGGGCGATGACGCGCATCCAACCCCGGGCCAGACGCTCCTTCTCACCCTCGGAGAGCTCCTTGGGGTTGCAGGTCACGCCGCCCTTGCCGCCGCCGAGAGGGATGTCCACCACGGAGCACTTCCAGGTCATCCACGCCGCCAGGGCGCGGACGGTGTCTATGGTTTCGTCCGGATGCCAGCGGATTCCGCCCTTGTTCGGGCCACGGGCGTCGTTGTACTGGACGCGGTAGCCGTGGAAGACCTTGGTCTTCCCGTTGTCCATCTTCACCGGGATGGTGAACTTGTACTCGCGGCGGGGCCAGCGCAGGAGCTCGCACATGGGGGCCTCGAGGCCGAGTTTCTTGGCGGCCTCGTCGAACTGAGCCTGGGCGATCTTGAAGGGATTGAGTTCTTCGGCCATCTATCAGCTCCTTGGAGGTTCACATGGTTGCGGTGTTACGGGCGCCTGAAGGGGGGGCGCCGCATTCCCCCCGGTCTTGGGGACCGGTTCGTTCACAAAAATGGTAACGGTTGGGCCGTGCCGCAGGGGCGATTCTCCGCACCTATCCCGGGGGTGACGGTGCCGATAACCGCACGATTCCTGTTGAACGACGGCTACTCATCCTCCTTCTTTCTCCACCGCCGCGTGCGGATGATCTCGCAGTTGCCGCGCCAGAAAATGATGACTCCCAGGAGAAATCCCAGGTCGTAGGCCCACCCCACGTTGGCCGCCTCATAGACCTTTACCGTGTCCGTGAACAGCGAGACGATGAAGCTGAAGAGGAGGATGAATCCGTGCCAGAGACCGGCCCAGAAGTCGGCGGGGCTTCCGTCGTTGAAGTGCTCCACGTTCCCCGCCGCGCAGCCGGCGAGCGTCAGGGCGACGCTCGTCAGAACGAGAATGCAAAGCGCTCTACGCATTAAGGCTCGGTTGGTTTTGTAAGGGTTGAGTCCTTCGGACATGTGGTTGTTTCCTGTTAAAAAGGTTGCGGTTTATAAGGATATCATTACGAAGAACCCTCTCCACCCCACTCGGTGACCGACCGCGCTCTTCCTCTTACAGATCGGCCTCATCCACCAGGGCCACGACCAGGTCGGTGGTCCCCGGCTCCACGGTGAGGCTCAGGGTGACCTTTTTGTCGTTCAGATCCACGAGGCTGAGCGTCCCCGCCCCGTCCACGACCACCAGGCTTCCGTCGGGGGCCACCGCCCCGTCCACTATCTCCTCGCCCCCGAGCGGGACCACCTGCAGGTCGGGGCTCACCCACAGCTCGTCCATGTACCCCACCCAGGTGGTGTACAGCTTGTCCCCGGAGGTGAAGAGAATCTCCCCACCGTCGGGGGTGAAGCCGACGAAGCGGACCGGGTCGGCCAGCTCCTCGGTGTAGGCCACCGCAGGTTCCTCACCCAGGGCGATGAGGGAGACGTCTCCGCTGGCGCAGCCGGCGGCCGCGTAATCCCCCTTCGGGGATAGCGCCACGCAGAGCGGCTCGGCTCCCAGGTTGACGTGCTGGCCGGTGGACTCCTCCAGGTTGCACACCGTCACCCGCTCGTAGACGGGCGCGTCGGTTATGCCCTGCCCGCGCCAGTCAACGAATCGCTGCGCGTAGACGAACCACCGGGCGTCGGCGGAGACGGCGTAGGCGTAGCTGTTCTGGGTGTCCGGGAGGTAGGCCAACTGCTCGAAGTCGTAGCCGTCCACCACGTAGCGGAATACGCCGCCGAGTCCCGGGGCGTAGTAGTGAGCCGAATCGTGGGCGCCGAATACGGGGTGAACGTACGGAAGCCTCTTGACCGTGTTCCCCGTGAAAGGCCGGAGCACGTGTGTCTGTCCGTCGGAACGGCAGGAGACGTAGAGGTACTCCAGGTCAGGGGTGAGCGAAAGGTTGGTCGGCGCCGCGTCGAGATCAAAGGTGGTGAGAATCTCCCCGGTCGTCAGGTCCAGAACCTCGACCCGTTCGGACTCCCCCGAGGCGACCCATGCGACCAGGTGTTCGGCGGCTATCGAAGCCGATGAGAGCAGGATGGCGACCGCTGCAATCCACACGCGGCTTCGCACGACCCTCCCGGTTTTTCCTTCGAAAGACCTTGGGCAGTATATTTGCGGCGGCATTCGTTGTCAACCCCGGCGGAGGTCCTATTCGTGAAATAAATATCGGAATCGAGAAGCCGCCCCCATCCTCCCTCGACGAGCGAAAATCGGCTTGGGGAGGCCGTTTTCCCGGTAGGGGTTCCCCTTGACAGTCCAACCGACCCTCGCGTAC
>MFAF01000028.1:11198-15465 GCA_001774505.1 Candidatus Coatesbacteria bacterium RBG_13_66_14
TTTCTACCTCTTTAAGTCCAGGAGGATTGATGCACAAGAAGCTCTTCATCCCGGGCCCCGTTGAGGTAACACCCGAGTCGCTCCACGATATGGCCGTGCCCATGGTCGGGCACCGGTCCAAGGATTACGAGAAAATCCACGCCTTCTGCGTGGACAACGTGAAGAAAGTCCTCTACACCGACAAGTTCATCTGGATCGGGACCTGCTCCTCCACCGGGCTGATGGAGGGGGCGGTTCTCAACCTGTGCAAGAAGAAGGTCCTCACCGTCGTGGTGGGCGCCTTCAGCGACCGCTGGCACACCATCGCCACGGCCAACGGCAAGGAAAGCGAGCGGCTGGATTACGAATGGGGCAAGGCGGCCAAGCCCGAGGACATTGACAAAAAGCTCGCCACGGGCGGCTTCGACCTTGTGACCGTGGTCTTCAACGAAACCTCCACCGGGGTGATGTCCCCGCTGAAGGCAATTACGGACGTGGTGAAAAAATACCCGGACGTGATCCTCGCCGTGGACGCGGTTTCCGGGATGGCCGCCGCCAAGATCGAGGTGGACGCCTGGGGCATAGACTACATCCTGGCCGGCACCCAGAAGGCCTGGAGCCTGCCCCCGGGGCTGGCCGTGGCGGCCGTGAGCGACAGGTGCTTCGAGCGCGCCGAGACGGTGTCGAATCGCGGATTCTACTTCGACCTCCTCAGCGCCAGGGAGTACGCCGCCGGCAAGCGCACCAACCAGACCCCCTCGACCCCTGTAATCAGCCTGGTGTACGCCCTGGGCAAGCAGGCGGAGCGCTACTCCAAGGACCTGGAGGCCCACTGGGCCAAGCACGTCGAGATGGCAAAGCTCGTCTGTGAATGGGCCAAGAGCCGGGGGTTCGAGCTCTTCCCCGAGCCCGGTTACGAGAGCCTGTCCCTCACCTGCATCACGAACACCAAGGGCATCTCGGTGGCCGACCTCAACTCCGAGCTGGGCAAGCGCGGCTACTCGCTCTCCAACGGCTACGGCAAGCTCAAGGAGAAGACCTTCCGCATCGCCCACATGGGGACGATGACGCTGCCCGAGGTCCGCGACCTGTTGTTGAACGTGGACGACATCCTCGGTTACAAATAGGTTGAAGGGGCCGTCCTTCGCGGGCGGCCGCCACGTAACCATCCCGAAGGTTTTTTTGACTCCGATTGGAGGAGCGATGAAGGTTCTCATCTGCGATGCCGTGGCCGAGGACGCCGTCAAGATGATGCAGAGCGCGGGCCACGAGGTGACCGTGAAGACCGGAATGACCCCGGAGGAGCTGGTAGCCGAGGTTCCGGGCTACGAGGTCGCCATCGTCCGTTCGGCGACCAAGTTCCGCCAGCCCGCCATTGACGCCGGAACCAGCCTCAAGCTGATCATGCGCGGCGGGGTCGGCATAGACAACATAGACGCCGATTACGCCCGCGAGAAGGGCATCCTGGTCTGGAACACCCCGGCCGCCTCGAGCGCCGGCGTGGCCGAGCTGGCCATCGGCCTCATGTTCGCCGTGAGCCGCCACATCTGCCGCGCCGACATCTCCACCAAGAAGGGCAAGTGGGAGAAAAAGCTCTTCAAGGGCAACGAGCTCGGCGGCAAGGTTCTGGGCATCATCGGCCTGGGGCGCATCGGCACCGAGGTCGCCAAGCGCGCCAAGGGCCTGGGGATGAGCGTCGTCGGTTTCGACCCCCTCGTCGAGGAGTGCGACTACGCCCGCATGGTGACCTTCGACAGGCTCCTGGCCGATTCCGACATCATCACACTCCACCTGCCGCACACCAAGGATACCCATCACATCATCTCGGGCCCCGAGTTCGAGAAGATGAAGAAGGACGTGATTCTGATCAACGTCGCCCGCGGCGGGGTGGTCAACGAGGAGGCCCTGGTCCGGGCGCTCGAATCGGGCAAGGTGGGCCGGGCCGCCGTGGACGTCTTCGAGGTCGAGCCGATGGATCCCAAGAACCCGCTCACGAAGTTCGACAACGTGATACTCACCCCCCACATCGGCGCCTCGAGCGTGGAGAGCCAGGGCCGCATCGGCTACGAGTTGGTGGACAAGCTGGAGCGCTTCGTCAAGGGCAATTACTAGAGGTTCCGTTATGAACCGGGGCGGCCGCGGCCGCCCTTTTTTTTAACAAGGGGTTTAACCGAGCGAACCGAGCGTAGCGAGCTATGCCTCCGGCAAACCGAGTTATGCCCCCGGCGAAACCCCTGTTATATTTTCGGCTGACAAAAGGAGGATTTTGTTGTAGTGTAAAAAGATACTGCGTGTCTTCGCCAGTCCGCGCCCCTGACCCGCTCGCTGGAAAACCCATGAGCGACGCACTCAAGCGGTTCGAAGAGGTCCTGGTACGCCTGGGGAACCTGGACGGGCTCCCTCCGCCGGCCTTCCCCGCGTGCCTCGGGGAATCGGAGGCGCTGGAGCATCTTCTCGCGGCCCTGGATGAGGCGTCCGGGGGACGATGGAACGCCGTGGTGGATTCGCTCCGCAATGCGGACGTGGCCGCCGGTTCGGACGCCGGGCGGGCGCACGTGTGTAAAGTCGCCGGGTTGCTCCGGTATCTGCGGGGTGACTGGGAGGGGGCGGCGAAGGCTTACGCGGACGCCCTCGCCCACGCCGAAACCGCGTCGGACGAGACGGCCGTGCTCGAATCCCTGGCCGGTCTGGGCTTTAGCGAGCTGAAGCGCGCGAATACCGAGCGGGCCGAGGAGCTCTTCCACCGAGGGCTGGAGCAGGTCGCCGTTTCCGCGCGGAGGAACCTCGCGGGCACATTTCTCGCCGGCCTGGGTCTCGGCTGCCGGGCGCGGGGGGATGCCGACGGGGCTCTCGCGCGTTTTTCCGAGGCGCGGGAGGCGTTCAAAGAGACGAACGACGCTCTCCGCGAAATCGAGATGCTCGTCGAGCAAGGTGCCGAGCACCACGCGAAGGGCGACTGTAAGCGGGCGATGGAGGTCCTCGATTCGGCGCTCGAACTGAGCGCCGGCCGACCGGTCTCGACGGCGAGAGCGCTCATCGAGGTGGGTCGGGTCCACGTCCGCACGTGCGACTACGAGGCCGCGAAGCAGGTCTTCCAGCGGGCCTTGGTCCTCGCCGAAGAGACCGGCGATCAGCGGCTCGTTTCCAACATTCACAACAACCTGGGCAACGTGCACTTCTACGAGTGCGACTACTCCTCCTCGATCCAGGCCTACGAGAAGGCGCTGGCCATCAATCGGGTCCTGGGCGAGACGGCCGTGACGAGCCGCATCATCCACAACCTCGGCTCGGTTTTCTTCCGCAAGGGTGATTACCCCGCCGCGCTGCGGGCTTACGAACAGGCGCTGGATCTCGAGCGACGGAAGGGGAACACGACGACGGCGGCCCGCTGTCTGGGCAACGTGGGCATCATCCGCCGGGCGCGCTGCGAGTTCGGGGAGAGCATCGCGGCCTACCGCGAGGCCCTGAAGATTTACTCCGAACGCGACGACGTGTTCGGCCAGTCGGTCACGATGTCCAACCTCTCGAGCGTGTACCTCGAGATGGGGAGCTTCGACGAGGCCGGGGAGCTGTTGGAGAAGACCCTGGAGCTCAGCCGGCGCTCCGGCGCCCCCGTGACCGAGGCCCACTGCCTGGGGAACCTCGGGCTGCTCGAGTTCTACCGGGGGGGCTTCGACCGGGCGGTGGAGCTCCTGGGCGAGGCGCTCCGGATTCACGCCGGTATCAAGAACCACTTCCTCGAGGCCTGGACCCTGAACTCCCTCGGGCGGGTGGCCCTGGAACGGGGCGACGACGGGGCGGCCCTGGAGCATTTCACGCGCGCCCTGGACCTGCACCGCCGGCTGGATCACCAGGATGGGGTGACGGAGGCCATGTCCAACCGGGGGCTGGTCCTCGCGCACCTGGGGAGGTGGGGCGGAGCCCTGGCCGACCTGAAGGGGGCGGCCCACATCGCCGAAGGGATACAGAATCCCGTCCAGGAGGCCCGGGTGACGTGCCGGCTGGGCGAGGTGCTGGCGGCCGACGACGACTACGCCGCGGCCCACCCCCTGCTGACGCGCTCCTACCGGGTGTTTTACCGCTACGGCGTCCCCCTCGAGCGCACCGAGGCGCTGGAGCTGTTGGGGAGGCTGGCGCGGGGGCTGGGTCATCGGGAGCTGGCTATAGCCTACCTCCGGGCCGCGAGGGAGGGCTACACCTCCCTGGGCGCCATGCCGGGGAGGGTCGAGCGGCTGAATGGTCTTCTCGCCGAGTGCGGCGCGGGGATTGTTCCCAAGGAAATCCCCGA
>MFAF01000029.1:0-5405 GCA_001774505.1 Candidatus Coatesbacteria bacterium RBG_13_66_14
TATCAGCGGTCAAATATAGCACGCCCCTTTCCGCTGGGAAAAGGGTTTTTCCGGTACGTACGTCCTGCTCGTGCGCGAACGACGGGTCTCGACCGGATTCACTCCAGCGCCAGCCTCACCGCTTCCTCGGCGCGGCTGACGTAGAGCAGCTCCAAGCCCTCCAGGGTCTCGGTCGGCTCGTCCCGGAAGGCGTCCTGGACCATCGTCCGGTTCCTCGCGGGGAGGACGACGGACCTGATTCCGGCCCGCCGCGCGGCCAGCAGCTTCTCCTTCAGCCCGCCGACGGGGAGCACGTCGCCCCGCAGGGAGAGCTCCCCGGTCATCGCCAGGTCGTTCTTGACCGGTCGTCCGGAGAGGAGGCTCACCAGGGCCGTGGCCATCGTCACCCCGGCCGAGGGGCCGTCCTTGGGCACGGCGCCCGCCGGCACGTGGATGTGGATGTCGGAGTCGGCGTTGAAATCGGGGGCAATCTTGAACCGCTCCGCCCGGCTGCGGACGAAGCTGACCGCGATTCGGGCGCTCTCCTGCATCACTTCGCCGAGTTGGCCGGTCAGCACCAGACCGCCCTTGCCCTCCATCCGGGCCGCCTCGACGAAGACGATGTCGCCACCGAAAGGCGTCCAGACGAGCCCGGTGGCCACACCCACCATGTCGTTCCGCTTCCGCCGCTCGCGCTCGAAAACGGTGGAACCCAGGTAATCCACCAGGTCCGCGGCCTTGACGGCGACCTTCCCGGTCACCTCGCCGGTGGCCACCCTCCGGGCCACCTTGCGGCAGACGGTGCCGATGGCGCGCTCCAGGTTGCGGACGCCGGCCTCGCGGGTGTAGCGGTCCGCGACGGCGCGCAGCGTCCCCGCGGGGATGGAGAGTTTTTTCCTCGTCAGGCCGTTGGTCTCGAGTTGACGCGGCAGCAGGTAGCGCCGGGCTATCTGCACCTTCTGTTCGAGGGTGTACCCCGCGAGGTCGAGGGTCTCCATCCGGTCCAGGAGCGGCCGCGGGATGGTGGTGGCGGTGTTGGCCGTGGTGATGAAGAACACCTTGGACAGGTCGTAGGCCTCCTCGAGGTAGTTGTCCCGAAAGCTCCAGTTCTGCTCGGGGTCGAGGACCTCCAGGAGCGCCGAGCTGGGGTCACCGCGGAAGTCGCTGGCCAGCTTGTCAATCTCGTCGAGCATGAAGACCGGGTTGGAGGTGCCGGCGGTCTTGATCCCCTGGATGATCCTGCCCGGCAGGGCGCCGACGTAGGTCCGGCGGTGGCCCCGAATCTCGGCCTCGTCGTGGACGCCGCCCAGGGAGACGCGCACGAACTCCCGCGAGAGCGCCCGGGCGACGCTGCGGCCCAGGGAGGTCTTGCCCGTCCCCGGAGGACCGACCAGGCAGAGGATCGGTCCCTTCCCGTCGGGGACCAGGCTCCGCACCGCCAGAAACTCCAGGATGCGGTCCTTGACCTGGACTAGGCCGTAGTGGTCCTCGTCGAGGATGCGGGCGGCCCGCTTCACGTCCAGCTTGTCCTGGGAGTAGTGACCCCAGGGCAGGTCCAAGAGCCAGGTCAGGTAGGTGTGGGAGACGACGTACTCGGCCGATCCGGCGCTCATCTGGCGCAGCCGCGCGAGCTCCCGCTCGGCCTTCGTCCGTATCTGTTCGGGCCAGGCCTTGACGGCGATGCGCTCGGCGAGCTCGTCCAGCTCGACGGACGACTCCTCCCCCTCGCCCAGCTCGCGCTGGATGGCCTGCAGTTGCTGGCGCAGGTAAAACTCGCGCTGCGCCTTGGTCATCTCCTCGGAGATTTCCTGCTGGATGGACTGGCCGATGCGGAGCACCTCCAGCTCCCGGCCCGCCAGCTTCAGGACGGCGTCCAGTCGCTTCTCCACGTTGGATGTGGCGAGGATGCCCTGGCGTTCCGACACCTCGAGGTTGAGGTTGGTGGCGACGAAATCGGCCAAGCGGGAGTTTTCCTCGAGGTTGATGGAGGCCACCGTGAGCTCCTCCGTGCGACCCGAGAGCTTCACCAGGTTTCCGAAAACCTCCAGCAGGCTCGACCGCAGCGCCTTGACCCTGACCGTGTCCGGCTCGCGCTCTTCCAGGGGCGCGACCGCAGCCTCCAGATACTCCCCGCCGGTGAGCACCTCGCCGCGCTTGATCCGCTGCAGCCCCTGTACCATCAGCCGCATGGAGTCGTCGGGCATGCGGAGCATCTTCAGGATGATGGCCAGCACGCCGACCTTGAAAAGCTCCCCGGTCTTGGGGTTCTTGACGGTGAAGAGGGCGACGAGTCGGTCGCCCAGCATCACCCGGTCCACCAGCCTGGTGTCCCTGGCGCCCTCCACACCCATGGGCAGGAGCATGTAGGGGAAGCAGACCAGGTTCGTCAGGGGGAGGACCGGCAAGACTTTCTCCTCACCCGGGTCGAGCTGGACGTCCCCCTCGGCGTTGACCAGCCTTCCGCCAGGGCGCAACTCGCTCGGCTTCGTATCTCGCGCCATCTTCTAAGTCCTTTTCAGGATGAAAACCGTTCGTCCCCCGGACCGGCCAGCCGACCGGGTCAATCCTCCACCTCGATGTCTATGTTGTAACTCTCGGTCTGCCGCGGAACCGTGATGGAGAGCATCCCCTTGGCCCACTGGGCGGTTATCCGGGTGGGGTCCGCGTCGAAGGGCATCAACAGCTCGCGGTGGAACCGGCCGTAAACGAGCTCCATGCGGAGGACCTTCTTCGCCCCCGGCGGGTAGCTGGGGGGTCTCGAGCCATCTATGACCAGGGCGTCGCCCACCACCCTCACGTTGACCGCCGCGGGATCCACCCCGGCGAGCTCCACCTGGACCAGGTAGCCGTCGGCCAGCTCGATCACGTCGAGGTAGGGGAAGGGGTGGTACTCGGACCAGCGCCCCTCGGTGTAGAATGAGATCCGCGGCGTCATGTCACCCGCCTTTGGTTGGTTCACCACCGGATGTCGCGGCAAGGGGGTCATCTCCCCGCCGGGCATGGCGATACCCCGTGTCTTCCTCCGGTCATTATAGCGTACTCCGGGGTCGGGCCTCCACCGCCCGGTGTGCTATACTCCGCACATGCGTCTCGTCGGCTTGGAACTGGACCACTTCCGCCTCTACGAGCGTCTCCGCTTCCGGACCGAGGCCCGCGAGTTGGCCCTGGTCGGTCCCAACGCCAGCGGAAAGACCAGCCTCCTGGAGGCGGTCTACTACCTGGGCACGGCGCGGAGCTTCCGTTTCGCCGACGACCGGGACCTGGTCCGTCACGGGGCCGTGCATTTCTCCATCCGCGCCCGGCTGGAACGGGAGGGGGAGAAAAACGAGGCGGGGCGGGTTACGCCCTGGCGGAACGAGCTGGCCCTCCTCTACGAGTCCGCGGGGAAGAGCGCGGCCGTGGACGGCGAGCGGTGCAAAAGGTTGTCGGAGCTCCTGGGCCGGCTGGTCGTCTGCTGCTTCACCGTGGAAGACCTGGACACCGTCCGGGGCGGCGCCGGTCGCCGGCGACGGTTCCTAGACCTCCTCCTGGGCCAGGTCTCCCCGACGTACACCGCCGCCGCGGGCGAGTTCGTGCAGGCCCTGCGTCAGCGGAACGCCGCGCTGCGGGCCGAGCAGTACGACTCCGCCGAGGTCCGGGCCTGGGAGACGCCCCTGGCCGCCTCGGCCGCCCGGATTACGGCCCTCCGGCAGAGCGCCGCCGACGAGCTGAACGAGTTCCTCCGGCCCGCCTTCGCCGAGCTCACCGAGCGGGAGCACGACCTGCGCCTGGGCTACGAATCCAGCCTGGCCGAGACCCGTCTGGACGCAGAAAGGCTCGTCGAGCCTTTTTTGGCGATTTTCGACCGGAACCGGGAGAGGGACCGGCGGCGGGGCCACACCACGGCGGGTCCACACCGGGACGACCTCCGGCTGAGCCTGGACAGCGTGGACCTCCGGAGGTACGCCAGCCGGGGGCAGCTGCGGCTCTCCACCCTGGCCCTGCGGCTGGCGGAGGCGGAGTTCCTCGCCCGTCACACCGCCACCCGCCCGGTTTTCCTGCTGGACGACGCGGCCTCGGAGCTGGACGAGCTGACCAACCGCCGCCTGCTGCCCGTCCTGAGGCGGCGCGTGGGCCAGTTGATCGTGACGACCCTGCCCCAGGACCTGGGGCACCTGGGAATCGAGGGGGAGGTGTACGAGTTGGAGGGCGGCGAGATTCGTCCCGCCGGCGATGGGAGTTAGGGAGTGATGCTGGTGCCGACCCGGGGGTCGTCCACCGCCGCGGCCAGGTGGGCCGGGTCGGTGATGACGACCCTCTTCCCGCCGTTTTTCAAGAACTCGAGGGCCGCCTCCACCTTGGGCCCCATGCTGCCGGGGGGGAAGTGGCCCTCGCTCAAGTACCGGGCCATCTCCGCCGCGGTGACCTGACCGATGTCGCGCTGCTCCGTCCGTCCGTAGTGGAGGACCGCGTGGCTGACGTCGGTGGAGAGGGCCATCATCTCGGCGTCCAGGAGGCGGGCCGCCAGGGCGCTGGCCAGGTCCTTGTCTATGACCGCCTCGATCCCGTGGTAGGTGCCGTCGGCCCGGCGGACGACCGGTATCCCGCCGCCGCCCACACCGACCACCACGTAGCCCCTCTCCAGAAGGTCGCGGATGGCGCCGATTTCCACGATATCCACCGGGCGCGGGCTCGGCACCCGCCGCCGCCAGCCCCGACCCGAATCCTCGGCCACGCACCAGTCCCTATCCCGGGCGTACCTCTGCGCGTCCTCTTCCGAGAAGAACGGCCCCACCGGCTTGGTGGGGTTCGAGAAGGCCGGGTCTTCAAGGTTCACCGCCACCATCGTGGCCAGGGTTATCACCCGGCCGTCTATGTCCCGGCGGTGGAGCTCGTTGGTCACGGAGCTCTGCAGGAGGTAGCCGATGCCGCCCTGGGTGTTGGCCCCCCAGTAGTCCAGACGCAGCTCGGGCAGGAAGTCCTTCGCGTTCTCGGCCATCAGGAGCAGGTTTCCCACCTGGGGCCCGTTCCCGTGGGTGACTAAAATCCGGTGGCCGGCCCGGACCAGGTCGGAGATGGCCACCGCGGTGGACAGCACGTTCTTCCACTGCTCGGCCATCGTGCCGCGCTGCCCGGCGCGGATGAGCGAATTCCCCCCCACGGCGACGACAATGCGCATCGGGTGACCAGCCTCCTTTTCTAGCGAAAATCACCGGCCGGAGCCGGTTTCTTTACGTGGCCGATTATACTAAAATGCCCATGAGTCTGCAAAGCCGCGCTACCCGGAGCGCCAGGTCAACCGTCATGACCCGACCCGAACACCCCCCCCGTTTCTGGCTGGACTTCCTCGCCTGGCAGGCGGACCAGACCAAAAGGACGAGGCGCTACCTAGCCCGACGCGCCGCCTTGCGCGAGGGGTTGGTCGTCGAGGTCGCCTGCGGCACCGG
>MFAF01000029.1:5578-6031 GCA_001774505.1 Candidatus Coatesbacteria bacterium RBG_13_66_14
CTACGTCGGAAGGCGGCTGCCCGCCCTGGTGGACTCCGCGGGGCTGAAAACCCTCGAGTACGGCCTCGCCTCGCGTCCCTGGCTGTACGGACCGGAAGACCTGGAGGAGCTGGACCGGGTGTTCGGATTCCGCCGGGAAATGCACCCCCGATCGGGCGGCGTCTGGTGGACGAACGCCCGCCGTGCGGCCAGGCGCGGCTCCTACCTCGAGTTCCTCCCCGTGTTCTACCTCCTGGCGGTCAAGCGATGACCCCGCCGGAAAGCGGGATAATGAAAGTAGGGCGGCTCCGTGGGATGCATCCCCTGAGGGCCGCCTTCAATGTAGACACATTACGCAGACTCTTGCCTAAAGGACCGGCGGGTCAGACCTCCGGGTGATCCCGTTTCGTAAGATAGACCACACCGGGGTACGGCTCGTAGCCGCACGCGGCAAAGGCGTCCCGGGACCCCCTG
>MFAF01000029.1:6060-7236 GCA_001774505.1 Candidatus Coatesbacteria bacterium RBG_13_66_14
CTCCAGCCCCTGGGAGGCGAGCCATTCCTCGGCCGCGACGATGAGCCTGCGCGCCAGGCCCTTGCGCCTCTCGGCCGGGGCCACGGCCAGCCGGTTGATCCAGCCCTTCCGCCCGTCGTGGCTGGCCAGAACGCTCCCCAGGAGCTCCCCGTCCCGGAACAGGCCGAGGTAGGCCACCATGCACAACCCCAGCTGCCGCTCGAAGGCGGGGCGCGAATCGCGCCCGCTGGGCTTGTGCTCGAGGCCGGCCGCGGCCCACAGGGAAATGAGGCGGTCGTAATCGGCCGCCTCGAGCCTCCTGAGAGTCGTCCCGTCGGATGGTGTCGCCATCGCGCTCCTACAACCTCGCCGTCGCGGATTTCAGAAAAATGTAGCGCTTGTCGTCGTCCACGGCGAGGCAGCCGGAGTCCTTGAGCTCCTTGACGTACCGGCAGACGGTCTCCCGGCTGCACCCGGCCATGTCCGCCAGCTCCTGGTGGGTGAGGGACACGGCGAGGCGGACGCCGCGGTGGTCGGCGACACCGTGGGCGTCGCGCAGCTTGATGAACATGGACTCGATCTTCTCCCGGCTGGATTTGAACGTGAGGTCCTCGATCTGTGAATCGGCCGCCCGCAGGCGCCGGGAGAGGACGCGGATGATCTTGACCGCTATCGGCGGTATCTCCTCCAACAGGCGCAGAAAGTCGTTCTTGTGCAGGGTGAGGATGGAGACCTCGCCCATCGTCTCCACGGTGGCGCTGCGCGGCATCTCGTCCAGAACGGATAGCTCGCCGAAAAAGGACCCGTCGGAGAGGATGTCTAAAATTTTCTCCCTCCCGTCCAGGCTCGCCCGGGTGATCTTTACCTGCCCCTCCTCGATGAGGTAGATGACGTCGCCCCGTTCGCCCTCCTTGATGACGGCATGCCCCTTGGGGTACCGACGGCGCTTGAGGAGCGGGTAAATCCGCTCCAATTCAGAGTCCGACAGCTCGCTGAACAGGGGTATCCGCTTCAGGTTGAACGAAGGCGTCATCTCCGACCTTCCGTTACTGCTACTGCATATATTCTACCCGCAGAGGTCCGATTTTCCCAGCGGGATCCACAATTTTCAGCACGTTGCCCGGCTAAGACAAGAGTTTTTAACCCCCTGTGCAGAGTGCAAGGGGCTGAAGCCCCTTGTCTTAGGTTGAAAAGACA
>MFAF01000029.1:7249-11326 GCA_001774505.1 Candidatus Coatesbacteria bacterium RBG_13_66_14
ATTTTAACCCCTTTTTTTTCCCTCCATGTTACGCCCATTGTAAAAAAAAAACCGGCGCCCGAAGGCGCCGGTCGTTAAGCGGCGGCCCGCAGTGGGGCCGCCCTACAGGCCTAATCGAAATAGTCGAACTGCGCCAGGTTGGCGTCGTCGTCGTTGCCGGGGTCGAACAGGCGCCGGAGCTCCACAGACCAGACGCCGGTGGCCTCGTCCAGGGTTCCCTTGGCCAGCACGTCGCCGGTGGAGCCCAGGGTGCTGGGGAGGGAGGCGAAGCCCGGAATCTCGTCACCCTGATGCCAGAAAGCTTCGGGGTGCGCGGGATAGAAGAAACCGAACTTATCGGGACCTTGAGCCCCCCAGCTGATGTAATCCATGAAGATCCACTCGGGGGTATCCGGGTAGTACATGTACGTGGGCTGCTCCTGGTGTTTGAACAGCGGGCGTTCGTAGTACGTCACCGGGTTCATGTGGAAGACGTTCCAGTTGTACCGGTAGCAGGGGAAGCCGGCGTCGGGTATGGGACCGTGGTCGTTGTACAGGGCGTCGGCGGTCTGCCAGTAGTCGTCGGCATAGCCGTACTCCTGCACCTCGGTGGGCCACCAGTTGTTGGTCTGGGCGGACTTCCACCACCAGATGTCCAACTGGGGCTCGAGTTTCTTATCGTTCTCGTCCTCGTTGCCCATGTCGGCGGTGAGCTTGCAGGTCCAGTCGTCGCCGTCCTGGTGCCAGCAGACTTCCCAGCCGTTCTCCCAGAAACCGGCGACCGAGGGGATGGGCGGCAGCTCACCCGTGCCGGCGTCGGGGTCGTAGGGCCCGTCGGTGTCCTGCCAGCAGTCCCAGGCCAGGAGCAGGGTGTCGGAGGAGTAGCCGTGGTTGTAGAGCTCGTCGCCCCAGAAATCGGGATCCACGGGCGTACCGCCGGGGCCTCCATGATCAACCATCGGATCCCAGCCGTTCTCCACCTGGCGCAGATAATCTCTCAGATCCAAGTCGCCGCCGATGTCCCTGTAGAAACGCCAGCGCTTGTAGTAGTGGTCGTCGGCGCCGTAAGGGTCGGTCCACTGGAAGGCCATGTAGAGCGTGCCGACGCCGGCGGCCACGTTGAAGCACGCCGCCACGCTGACCTCGTCCACCACGCCCGAGGACGGAGCGTCCACGTGGTAGGTGTCGCCGTCCGGGTCGGTCTCGGTGTCGTCACCGAAACCGCTGGCGTAGGGCTTGTGCTCCAGGGCGAAGGTGTGCCAGGTGACCGTGCCCAGATCGGGGTGCCAGACCTCCTCGGGCGCCAGCACGCCGTCTATGGTCGGCAGGTCGGTGATGTAATCGGGAACGATGGCGTTGTCGGCGTCCTGGCCGCCGTTGAAGTCGAGGATCAGATGGGTGCCGCTCCAGTTGTCGTACGAGTCGTCGGTGACGAACACGCTGAAGGCCTGATCCAGGTATTCGGCGATGGGGAATGAGGTTTCCTGTTCCTCGGGGGCGCAGGAAACAAGGTAGAGCAACGCCAAGATGAGCGCGCCTAACAGTAAGTTACGCACTTTCAACCCCTCCTTCGTATGAGTGGGGGAGTAAGAGCTTTGTGGGTATCCCAATCACGTACATTAATCGAGTGAAGGCTAACACTATGAACTCGGGTGTGTCAAGGTTCAATTTTTCCCCCCGTTCGAGCCCGTTCCTGCGACGGCGCAGCCGTATGACTGCGCCACAGATGCCGTAAAAAAGCGGCGCCCTTGGCGGACACGGAAGGAGTCCACATTTGCTTTGTCGGCGCGCGGCGTATTCGTTTATAATGGGTTGGGAATACTTCGACAAAAAAAGGTGGTCATGATGGCGCTGAAGGGCCGCACCGTTTGGATTATCACCGCATCCGCCGTCGCCGCCCTGGCGGCGCTCGTCTGGATTCTGGGCTACACCGAGGTGGGCTCCGACCCGGCGTACATCTACGTCGCCCAGAGGAGCCTCGGCGGGGCGGAAACGCTCATGCCGGGCTCGACGACGTGGCTCTTCCCCCTGGTGGACTCGCTGGTCCCGGTCCCCGCCGGGTTGCACGAGCTCTCCTGTTTCGCACCGGTGAAAACCTCCGACGGCGGGCTGGAGGTGGAGGTCCGCCTCGAGCTGGACCTCGACCCCGCCGGTGCGGAGCAGGTCGTGGATGAGTGGGGAGCCGATTGGAGCGGGGGGCTCATCCGGGAGCTCCTGGATTCGGCCGTCGGGGAGAGGGCCTTCGACGGGACAAACGCGGAGCTCTACACCGTCCGCCGGGGCGAGCTTCTGACCGTTATCGAGCCCGGGATCAGGGATTGGCTAACCGAGAGAGCGCCGGACCTGCGGGTGGGGCGCATCGCGCTCCCGTCGGCCCGCTTCACCGCCGCCCCGCAGGATGAAGCCGATTTTTTCCAGCCGGTGAAGGTGATTTTGTTGGGGATGGACGCCCTGGATGACGATCTCCTGAACGACCTCATAGATATGGGGGAACTACCCAACTTTGCCCGGATGCGCGACGAGGGCTACCTGGGGACACTGCAATCCGAGGCGCCCTACTTCTCCCCCATGATCTGGACCACCTTCGCCACCGGCAAACCGGCGGACGAGCACGGCATAACCGCCTTCACCCGCACCAACCCGGAGACCGGCCGGCTTGAACCCCTGTCGGCGATGGACCGCAAGGTTTCGGCCTTCTGGGAATTCCTGGGCGGTCGCGGCCTCTCCAGCATCGTCGTCAACTGGTACTACTCCTGGCCCACGGGGGAGATTAAAGGGTTCAACCTCACCAACTACGCCTGGGAGCCCAAATTCGGCAAGGGCTTCAGCGGCATCCCCCACTACGACGAGCTCCCGGGCAAGGACTGGCCCGAGGGCATCACGGAGAAGGTGAACGAGGCCATCGCCGACCGGCCCTACATCTCCGAGGACGACTACGCCCTGGCCGGTGTCCTGCCGGACATCCCGGCGGCCACCGCCGACGGGACGGCGCTGGAGGGGGGGCCGCCCCTGCCCCACTACCTGGAGCGGGACGTCCTGGCCGCCAACGCCTGCTTCTGGCTCATGGACCACGAGGACTGGAACATCGCGGCAGTGTACGAGGAGTTCCCGGACGTGCTCTGCCACCTCATCTGGCCGGCCCACGCCTACCGGTGGGAGGAGCTGACCGGCGAACCGGCCAACCTGCCGCCCATCCCTCCCTTCCGCCGGGAGCTGGCCGAGGAAGCCGGCGACACCATCATCGAGGCGTACCGCTTCGAGGACAAACTCCTGGGCCTGGCCATGGACCGCTGGGGCGACGAGGCGGTCATCGTGGTGGTGAGCGACCACGGCTTCGACACCATCTACCCTCCCCGGACCATACTCATCGGCGACGACCAGCTCCAGACAATGATGTACTGGCACGACCCCACCGGCGTCTTCGGGCTCTGGGGCCGCCACGTCCGGCAGGGGGTGTCGGGAGAGATAACCATCTACGACTTCCTCCCAACCGTCCTGGCCCTCCTCGGCGTGCCGGCGGCCCAGGACATGCCGGGCCGCGTGGTGGAAGAGGCCATCGAGCCCGAGTTCCTCGAGCGGATGAAGGCCGGCCCGCTGGCAGAGAGGCCGGAGACCTATGACCCGGGAGAGCGCGAGGTGGACCGCGACATAGTCAACATCATGGGCGAGGCGGAGCTGGAGCGCCTGCGCGCGCTGGGGTACCTCCAGTGACCATTAGAAAAGGCGTCAGAACCGCGTTGATTCTGTGCGGCGGCATCGCCGCCCTCGCCCTGGCGGTCTGGCTCACAGGCTACACCGAGGCGCCGACGGAGCCCGGTTGCGGCTGCCTCGTCCGCGACATCGCGGGGGAGTACCGGGCGGTGGGCGCAGGGGAGACGGTCTGGATTTTTCCCCTCTTTGGGGAAATTGCCAACTACCGACTGGGGAAAAACATTTTTAAGAGCCCGGTGGAGCTCGAGGCCGCCGACGGCCCGCTCACCCTGGAGCTGGAGACGGAGTTGGACCTGGACCCGGCCGTAGCACCGGGTTTCTACGACCTCGTGGACGGGGACCCGGAAGCCGGGCTGGGCGGACTGGCCGGACGGCTCCTGGCCGACA
>MFAF01000029.1:11335-16268 GCA_001774505.1 Candidatus Coatesbacteria bacterium RBG_13_66_14
GGTTTACCACCGCCGAGCTCTGGTGGGGCCGGCGCGGCGAGTTCCGGGCCGTCGCCGAAGACCTCCTCCGAAAAGCCCTGACCGACGCCGTGCCGGGGCTGGCGGTTCACCGGGTCAGTTTCCCGGCGGTTCTAGACGGTGCCCCGGAGCCCCCCGCCTGGCGCCGTCTGGTCATCCTGGGCGTGGACGCCCTGGACGACGAGCTGCTCGCCGACTTCGCCGCCCGTGGCTGGCTGCCCAACTTCTCCCACCTCCTCAACGGCGGGTGCATCTCCGTCCTGCGCTCCGAGGCGCCCTACTTCTCCCCCGTCATCTGGACCACCATCGCCACGGGGCTGCCGCCGGCGGAGCACGGGTTGACGGACTTCACCCTCCCCACGGCCGACGGCGGCCGCCGCCCGATTACCGCCGGTGACCGCCGGGCGCCGACGTTTTGGGAAATTGCCGCCGCCAGGGGGCTGCCCCCGATAACGGTCAACTGGTTCGCCACCTGGCCGGCCCGGGAGATTCCGGCAGGGGTGACGCTGACCAGCTACGCCTGGGAACCGCGCTTCACGCGGGTTTACACGCCGATCGCCGATTTCGTAAAAATCCCGCGGCGGACCTGGCCCGAGGGCATCATGACGGAGGTGGACCCGGCCATCGCCTCCCGGCCGTACATCGGCGAGGACGACTACCCCGACGCCGGGCGCCTGGAGACGGTGGAGCGCGGGAGCGGCAATCCCCTGGTCCACTACCTCACCCGGGACGCGCTCGCCGCCAACGCCCTTCTGTATTTAATGGACACGCGGGACTGGAGAGTCGCGGCCTGCTACGTCGAGGCGGGCGACGTGGCCTGCCACCTCCTGTGGCCCGCCCACGCCCTGTGGTGGGAACGCCTGAGCGGGGACCCGGCCCTCGTCCCCCCCCGGACCCCCGAATACCTGGAGAAGGCGGAGGCGAACGGTTGGGACACCGTCATCCGGGATTTCTACGTCTGGGCGGATCGGCTCGTCGGCGCGGTGCTGGAGCGTCTCGAACCGGGCGATATCCTCGTCGTCCTCTCCGATCACGGCTTCGCCAGCGTTTACCCTCCGGCGGAAATCCCTGTCGGCGGCGGAGCGGTGCAGCGCATGTCCTACTGGCACGATCCGACCGGGGTGCTGATCCTTTACGGGATGGGCGTCAGACAGGGCGAGAAGGGTCCCGAGGCCAGCGTATACGATGTCTGCCCCACCGTCCTGGCCCTCCTGGGTCTCCCGCCCGCGGGGGACATGCCCGGACGGACGCTCATCGAAGCCCTGGAGCCGGTCCTGGCGGCGTTGCTGGAGAGGGGACCCCTGTCGCGAACCGTCCCGACCTACGGCCGCGAGAAACCGGGGGGTGAGGAGCTTGCGCCGGAGCTCTCCGAGACCGAGTTGGAGCGTCTCCGCGCCATCGGTTACCTGCAGTGATGGAAACCGACCGAACACGGAGGACCGGCGCCCGTCCGGTTCTTTGTAATTTAAACACGGTTATTCGGCTGCATTATATTCCAGCGTGACTTCCGGCGACGGTCGGGAGCCGGTTCCGACCCGCCGCCGAGCGTCCACGACTTTGACGTGCATGTACAGGACGCCTTTTGGTATAATAAGGAGGTTAATAAATTTAATCCAAGCCGGCGTTCAAACCGCTCGCGCGACGCGCAACCGGGGGAGCCGTCGCTTCGTAAAAGAAGGTAAAACCGAGCCATGTCAAACCCCGCCGAACCCCACACCACATCGGGAGCGACCTTGAACGACACCCTGGCTAGATTCCGGGAGGAACGGGGGAAATTCCCCGTCACCCGGCGCTACGCCTACCTGAACCACGCCGGACGCGGCCCCCTTTCGCCCCCGGCGCACGCGGTCATGGGGCGCATCACCGACGAGATGCTCTACGTCCACCCGGACCAGCTCCCCGGGATGATCGAGGACTTCCGCCGCACCCGGAGCTCCATCGCGGAGCTGATCGGCGCCCCGGCGACATCCATAGGCCTGGTCCCCAACACCTCCTCGGGGATAGCCATGGCCGCCGGCTCGCTGCCCATCCAGTCGGGCGACAACGTCATCTGCGCCCGGGGCGAGTTCCCGGCCAATGTGTACCCGTGGCTGAACCTCACCCGGCGCGGAGTGGAGGTCCGCTTCCTGGAAAACCGGCCCGGCGGGATCACCGTGGACCAGGTGCGGGAGGCGATGGACTCCCGGACCCGGGTCGTGGCCCTATCCTGGGTCGGCTTCTCCGATGGGGCGAGGATTGACGCCGCGGCCGTGGGCGCCCTGTGCGCCGAGCGGGGGATTTTCTTCGTCGTGGACGCCATCCAGGGGGTCGGCGCGCTCCGGGTGGACCTCGAGGGGATGGATGTCCTGGTGTCGGGCGGCGGGAAGTGGACCCTGGCCCCCCAGGGCTCGGGCTTCGTCTACATCCGCCCCTCGCTGGTGGAAAACCTCCACCCCGACCGGGTGGGCTGGCTCTCCATGGCCTCGATGGCGGAGCTCGACGACCTGAACGCCCTGACGGAGTATCGGTTCGAGCTCGTCGGCGACGCCCGGCGCGTCGAGACCGGGAGCAACGACCTCCTCACCCAGACCGCCCTGGGGGAGAGCTGCCGCTATCTGGCGGAGCTCGGACCGGCGGCCGTGGAGGAACGGATAATCGCCCTCGCCGACTACCTCATCGAGGGGCTCCGGAGCAGGGGCTACCCCATCGTCACCCCGCTCGTCGAGGGGCGCCGGTCGGGAATCGTCTGCTTCGGGGTCGAGGACGCGGTGGGCCTCGTCGAGCGGCTCATCGAGAGGGACGTCATCGTCTCGGCGCGCGAGGGCAACGTCCGGGCGGGAATCCACTTCTACAACGACGAGGATGACGTGGACCGCCTGCTGGCGGAGCTGTAGCTCCTTGTACCGGATCACGCCCATAACCCCCTACCGTCCCGGCGATGAGGAGCTCCGGGCTCACCTCGCCAGGACCGGGCAGGAGAGGGATTTCCCGGACTTGAAGGGGGAAGGGGTCTTCGCCTTCGGCGCCTTCGACGGAACGAGGCTCGTCGGCGACATCTCGGTGAAGGCGCAGCCCGTAGAGGTTCCGCTGGGCATACCGGTGACCATTCTTGATTTGCCCGTAAAAACCTTCCGCGAGGCGGCGGGGGGTGACCTCTTCGAGGGCTTCGTCCAGAGCTTCGCGGTGGAGGAGGCCCACCGGCGCCGGGGGCTCGGCCGGCGCCTGCAACTGGCGGCGCTCGGGGAATGCCGCCGTCGCGGTCTTTTCCAGATGCGGTCCTGGTCGTCCCTCGACAAGCCCGCCAACTACGCCCTCAAGATCGCCCTCGGCTTCGCCGTCCACCCGGGCTACGACTACGTGGCCCGGCTCGGTAAATGGGTCCCGGGCGCCTTTTTCGTGAAAAAGTTGTGACCATGCCCATCTCCGCCTCGGATTACGACTACGAGCTGCCACGGGAGCGCATCGCCCAGCGCCCCGCCGAGCGCCGCGACGCCTCCCGCCTGATGGTTCTGGTGGGCAACCGGCCTCCCGAGCACCGCCTCTTCACCGACCTGCCGAAGATGCTGCGGGAGGGGGACGTGCTGGTGGCCAACGACAGCCGGGTCATCCCGGCGCGCATCCGCGGGGTGAAGCGGGAGGGCGGGGCCGAGGTCGAGGCCCTCCTCCTGCGCGACCTCGGCGACGGCCGCTGGACCGCCCTGGCCAAGCCGGGCAAGCGGCTCAAGCTGGGAACGAGGATTGATTTCCGCGGGGAGCTCTTTGGGGAGGTGCTGGCCAAGCTGGAGGGGGGGCTCGTGGTCCTGGGGCTGGCGGGAGCGCGGCCCATCGGAGAGATTCTGGACGAGTTCGGCGAGGCCCCCCTGCCGCCGTACATCGAGCGACCGACCGGCGCGGATTCAAGCGACTCGCGGCGCTACCAGACGGTATATTCTCGCCACCCCGGCTCCGTCGCGGCGCCCACCGCCGGGCTGCACTTCACCCCCGACCTCCTGGAGCGGCTCCGAGCGCGGGGGGTCGAGTGGCTCACCCTGACCCTCCACGTGGGCTACGGCACCTTCGCGCCGCTCCCCGAGGGGGACCTGACTGGCCACCGGCTCCACACCGAGAGCTACTCGCTGGGCAAATCCACGGCGCGCGGCGTGAACCGGGCCCGTCTCGAGGGACGCCGGGTGATATCCGTCGGAACCACCGCCGCCCGGGTCCTGGAGGCGGCGTCCGACGAGACCGGCCTCGTCACGGCGGCCTCCGGCGAAACGGATCTCTTCATCCACCCGCCCTACAGGTTCAGGGCCGTGGACGGGCTTTTAACCAACTTCCACCTCCCCCGCTCCAGCCTCGTGATGCTGGTCGCGGCCCTCGTCGGGAGGGAGCGGATTCTCGACGCTTACCGCGAGGCGATTGCGGAGGGCTACCGCTTCTACTCCTACGGCGACGCCACCCTCCTTTTGCCCACGGGATGAAAACCGGGCGAGATTGGTTGTCGTCGCGCGTCCCCTCCCCCCTCTGGGGGGCGGCGCGCCGACGGGCCAGGGTGGGGGGTAAAGCGGCGGGGATAGGTAACTGGGACCGAAGGTAATCCCCGCCCTACATCGTCGCAAACCGCGTGACGCAGGCCGGGGTGAGGGCTGCCTTATGTCCCCTCTCCCTTCTAGGGAGAGGGTTAGGGTGAGTGTCGGGCTTGAGAAAGGGAAAAAATGGCGGTCCGCAGAGGACTCGTCCTACGGGGCCGCCCTACATCGTCACAAACCTCGTAGGGGCCGACCTTTAGGTCGGCCCGCGGGCGGGGCTGGAGACCTGCCCCTACGTCATTTCCCCCTCTCCATTTTAGGGAGAGGCGCGCCTACGGGCCGGGGTGAGGGTCAGTGTCGGGAATGTGAGAGCGGCAGGGTTAGGAAACCCCGCCCTACAATTAGCGCACAGCGAAAACGGTCTCCCT
>MFAF01000030.1:0-5558 GCA_001774505.1 Candidatus Coatesbacteria bacterium RBG_13_66_14
ACGGACAGGATCAGCGTGGTGAAGAGTATCATCTTGGAGGTGACGGATATCCTCTTCGTCCTGCCGATGAGCCGGTCCGCTATATCTATACAGATAATGAAGCCCATGGCTCCGATATACGACAGGAACATGACGATGATGCAAACCGGGTAATTACCCGTGAACGACTCCAGTCCGTTGGTGAATGTGCTGAACCCGGCGGTGCAGAAGGAGGATACGCTATGGAAAATCGCGTTCCATTCGGCGTTGGGTATTCCCTGCATTCGAAAAATAACTAAAAGCAACAGGGCGCCCAGAAGCTCGAAGAGGAAAGTGAATATGACGACCTTTGGTATGAAGTGTTTGATGTCCAGGCGCTTGGGGATGGAAAAAACGGTCGCGGTGATGTCGCGCCGCATCAGTGAAAGCTCTTCGCCGAACGAGAGCAGGACGAAGGAGCTGAACGTCATGTATCCCAGGCCGCCGATCTGGATGAGCAACAGGATGACGATCTGACCGAACAGCGTGTACTGCTCGGCCACGTTTACCGTGACCAGGCCGGTGGTGGAAACCGCCGAGGCTGAGATGAAAAGGTTGTCTATGGCTGAAACGCCCTGTATCTGGGAGAAAGGCAGCGAGAGCATCAGCCAGCCGAAGACGATGTACAACAGGTACCCCAGCGCGACGAACCGCACCGTGGGCATGCTTTGGATGTAGCTTTTAATCCGTTCCTTTATTCCGGCCATGGTTTCCGTTTAGTGTGGGTTGCGGTTTCACACTTTGCGGTGTTCAACTATATTTCGCCAATTTATCCATGGGTGGAAGAAGAGCGTTTTTTCTTTATTGTTTTTCCGATGATAAAACAAAGCTGCATTTTACGTCCTCGATGTCCCCGCCGCGCGCTCCTTGACGATGGTTCCCGTCTGCTCCATGTAAGGTTTATCTCCGGGGCTGAGGTTGAGTCATGTACAGCCCGGTCATTTTACCGGCCGTCGGGGGCTGAAGATGAGCTTTACGAGCCCCCAGAGGATGTTGGCCCGAGGAACGCGAAGCATGTACTCCCGGTACTCCTCCCCGAATTTCTCCAGCAGGTTCTTATCCTCCGAGAGCATGGAGGCGTAGGTGGCGATGAGGATAACCGAGGCGCCCGCGATGGTCGCCCAGTGGGGCGTGAAGCACACGCCTGCCAGGCCGACCAATATCAGGGCCAGATACTGCGGGTGGCGGACGACGGCGTACAGGCCGTCGGTCACCAGCCGTGTCGTCTTCACGTAACTTTGGCCGTCCGCGACACGGCCCCTCTTGCGGAAGATGATGATGGGCAGCCACCCCAGAATCGCCGACGCCGCCCACAGGCCGTACCCGAGCCACTCGAGCCAGGGAATATCCCAGGCCGGCTCCAGGATGAACACGAGGGCTATCTGGCCCCCGACCACGATGAAGAAGGCCGCGTGAACCAGAAATCCCAATACGGATAGGCGATTGGATGACTGCATTAACCGAGGCTCCTGTGCTCATTAATCACGCGGATCACTTCCTCGGGGCTCTTCGTCGAGAAGATGAGCTTGTCGAGCTTGTGGCCGGATAGCTTCACCGCCACCCGCCGGTGGGCCACGGTGGAGTAAACCTGGACGTACTCGGCGCCGATATGCCCTCCCTTGACCCCCCAGCCGCCGTAGGCCGACCCGGGCAGGGTGTCCGGCTCGGCGCCGGACACCTGGTCCCAGCGGGCCCGCGTCCTGAAGACGCCCAGGCGGGCGGAGAGCCCCTCGTCGTCCAGGCGGATCGAGATGCAGAGGAAGTTTAGGATTAAAAGGAACACCAGCCCGGCGGCGGGCAGGAAGACCCAGGGGAATATCCGTTCAATCTCGGCGCCCAGCCCCAGAAGTTTCGGGAATAAGCCGAGGAACACGCAGAGCGCCAGGACGATCCAGAATATTATCTGGGAAATCCAGTCGGTCAGGCGCTCGCGGTAGAGAACCATCCCTACTCCTTGCCCAGGACGTCGGCGCCCACGGCCCGCTCGACCATCCGCCGGATGCGCTCGTAGGCTATCCCCTTCGAGCCCGCCGACGACGGGATGAGCGTGATCACCGGCAGGGGGCGGTCGGCGTAGGAGGCTATGGTATCCAGCATCCGTCCGCCGAACTCCTCGGTGATGAAAATCGCCACGGCGCCGCCGCTCACCGCTCTGCGCAGCGCCTCCTCGGCCTCGTGGATCGAGCCCACCCCCACGACCGTCGTCCCCAGGGCGGTGAAGCCGCGGAGTTGGTCTTCCTCACCGATGAAATAAATCTGGTTCAGACCGGCCACTCGCACCCGTTACGAAACGCCCCACAAGCGGGCGGTTATCGTCTCCGGCGGGACGCCGTTCAGCTTGCAGGTCAGGACGAAGCGGACCAGCTCGAGCTCGTTCCTCTTCGCCAGGTAATACGCGATGAGCGGTTCGGCGCCGAAGGGGGCGTGGCGCGCCTGCCGCAGAAATTCCAGCTTCCGGTCCGCCCCCCGCACCGCCAGGACGCCCAGGCCGTCGGTCGCGCCCTCGATTGCGGCGCGGGCGAGCTCGGCGTAGGGTGTGCGTCCGACGTAGTCAACGGCCCCGCCGCGATCGCCCGTCCGGGCGAGAATCCCCAGCCGCCCGGCGTCCAGGCCGCCTCCGGGGAGGAAGGCCGCGGCGGACAGCTCCTCGGGGTTGGGCGCCGCCAGGCACCGGACCAGGGCCGCCAGGTTCGCGAGGTCTGTCTCCAGCCTCTGGTACTCGGCGAGAAAGGGCAGTCCTATTTCCCCGGCGAGCTCATCCAGGCGGGCGAAGAGGGCACGGTCCACCCCCTGCTGTAACAGGAACGGGTCGCGCGCCTTCTCCCACTCCTCCAGGAGCCTTTTCCCCAACTCGGCGAAGGGTGAGGGGAGCCCGTCCGGCTCGCCGCCGTCGGCGAGGGCGGTCAGTTTATCCAGGGGCAGGCCCCCGCCATCGGTCAGGGGCGGCTTTTTCTCCGTCAGACGGCCGACGAGGGCGGCCTTGAGGTTGGCGTAATCCAGCCTCAGACGCAGGTACTCGAGCAGCCGGATGTCGGGCACGCTCTCCCGGATGAACCGGGTCAACTCGGCGGACTGCCTGGCGAGGAGCTCCTCCAGGCCGGCGCCGCCTCGGGTCGCGGGCTCGTACCCCGCCTCGCGAAGGGCGTCCACGGCGTCCTCGAAGGTCCGCGCCTCGGCGGCCTCGACTAGCGCCCTGGGCGTCAGCAGGCGGCGCTCGCGGACCCGCACGCGGCCCACGGCGTAGGTGTAAGCCGGATCGCCCGAAAGCTTCACCCGCCCCGTCATCTCCTACCCCTCGATCCCCAGTCTGCCGAGCAGTTCCTTTTCCAGAAGCGGCCGCAGGCTCCGGGTCAGAGCCGGGAAGGTGAAGTTCAGCTCGGTCTTGCCCCCGCGGAGGACGAACCCGCCGCCCGGCTCGCGCGTTTCCTTGGAAACCGACAGTTTCGGCCCGAAGCCTTTCAGAAAAACGTCGTCCAGGAAGGCGGCCTCTCGCTTCGAGGCGATGACCTCGTAGGAGCCCTTCAGGCCGGCGCCGGCGACGAGGTGCTTGAAGACCGCTCGCCAGGCGTCTTTTTCCAGAGCCCCAAGCTCCTCGACCGCCGTAGCGAAGGCCTCGTCCAGAAGCTCCTGCTTGGCCGCCAGAAGGGCCTTGCGGGCGGAGAGCTCGGCCATGGCGATGACGCGCTCCCGGGTGCCGGCGGCCTCGCGTACACCCGCCTCACGGATGCGCGCTTCCACGGCGCCGGCGCGCTTTTCCGCCTCTGCGAGGATTTCGGCGGTTTTAGCCTTCGCGGCGGCCTCTATCTCCGCCACCCGGGCGTCGGCGTCGCTCGCTATCCTGGCGATGATTGCATCCAGGGACAATTCACACCCCTCAGACGGCGTTCAGGAGGAAGATGGTGATGAGAAGCCCCAGGACGGCGTAGAACTCGACGAAGACGCCCAGGACCAGGGCCTTCCCCGACTCGGCGGGCTGCTTGGCCGTCAGGCCCACGCCGGCGGTGCAGACCTTGCCCTGGTGGATGGCCGAGAACAACCCGGCCAGGGCCACCGGCAGGCAGGCCAGGAAAATCTGCATCCCGATTTCCGTAGTCATGGTGGCGGCCAGGGCGCCTATCTTGTTGAGCGCCAGGAAGCCGGCCACGAAGCCGTAGATGCCCTGGGTGCCCGGCAGGGCGGTGAGGACCAGGTATTTGCCGAAGTTGCGCGGGTCTTCGCTCATGACGCCCGCCGTGGCCTGACCGGCGTAGCCGATGCCGATGGCCGAGCCGATGCCGGACAGGGCCACGGCCAGCGCCGAACCCAGGAAGGACCAAACGAGGCCCATGCTCTCTCCTTTTTTTACCTCGGGCGAGGGGCGGAACCTCTCGTCGGAAGGTGGGAACCAGACCGTGTGGTCTGTTGACGTTCGACAGCGGCTTCGCCGAGGGTAATCGGCTAACCCTTGAGGACCGTGTGCTCCAGGTTGCGGGCGTAGGGGACGAAGGTCCTGCCGCCCCCCGTGTAGAACTTGCCGAAATATTCCACGAACTGGAGCCGGGCGGTGTGGATGAAGCCGCCCAGCGAGTTCATGGCGATGTTGAAGGCGTGGCCCACGATCAATATAAGGATCATGCCGATGACGTTGGAGTCGAAGGCCATGGTGTCCACCACCTGGGCGATGACCGCCGTGGCGAGACCCAGGGCGAACAGGCGCGCGTAGGACAGGATGTCCGAGAACAGGCCGGAGAATCCGGTGTAGAGGTTGAAGAAACCTGCCCCCAGCCGCGGCAGCCCCGAGTCGTCCCCCACCCCGCTGAAGGCGATGACGTACAGCCCGACGGCGACTACCGCGTACCAGGCCCACTCCCCGCCGATTCCCAGCATCGGCAGGCCCACCGCCAGCGGCGCCAGGAGCATCACCAGCACCCAGGGCAGCTTGCGGTAGAACGCCGTCCGGGCGTCCTTCTGCTTGAGCGCCTCGAAGAAGCCGATGGTGTAGCCGATGAGGAGGTGCAGGTAGCCCAGCCCCAGGGAGAAGTAGAAGAAGTAGAACATCTGTTCCGGATCCAGGGGGTCCAGGACCATGAGCGATTCGCGGACGCGGGCCAGCTCCGGGGACAGCTCGACGGAGAGACCGAAGAAGCCCCCGGTTAATACCCCCACGACCACCGTGAAAATTCCGGCGATGATCATCATCCGAAACAGCTTGCACATGGTGGGCCCCAGGTGCAAAAATTTCAAAAACAGCAGGCTGGTGACGATGAGAACGATGCCGTAGCCGGCGTCGGTGAGGCAGATGCCGAAGAAGAGGGCGAAGAAGAAGGCGAAGAAAGGGGTGGGGTCGCTCTCGGCGGGCTGGGGCCTCCCGTAGAGGTCGGTGACCATCTCGAAGGGACGCACCGGCGCTATGTTGGAGATATACACCGGCGGCGTCTCGTCCGCCGTGGGCGGGCGGAGTGTGTAATGGACCAGCTCTCGCCCGTCCAGGACGCGGCTGACGCCTTCCACCGCCGTCTCCGGCACCCAGCCGCGCATGTAGATGGTGAGCTCGGTGGCCG
>MFAF01000030.1:5584-5838 GCA_001774505.1 Candidatus Coatesbacteria bacterium RBG_13_66_14
TCGCTCTCGGTGCGCGCCCGGTCCAGGGCCAGGTAGAGCGGGTCGCGGTGCTCGAGCAGCCGTTCCGCCACCCGGAACGTCTCCTCCAGCTCCGTCCGGCTCTCCTCGATCTCCTCCTCGACCTGCCGCAGACGTCGGACGGGCGTCAACGGTCCGGTCAGGGGGCAGGGTATCAGCTCGAGGCCCTTGAGCGCTCCCCGGACGTCAGAGTCCACCGAGGCGTGCCAGACCAGGACGATTCGGCCCGAGGCGGC
>MFAF01000031.1:0-4316 GCA_001774505.1 Candidatus Coatesbacteria bacterium RBG_13_66_14
CAGGCAGTACACGCAATGGTCGTAGGAGCCGAAGTACACCCGCCCGTCCGCGCAGGTCACCCCGCCGCCCACGTAGTGCCCGGTGCCGAAGCGCCACAGCCTTTTCCCGGTCCGCGCGTCGAAGCACCACATCGCGTTGTCGCAGCTCCCCACGTACACCCGACCGTCGCTGACCAGGACCTCGCCGATGACGGGGCCGTCCGCCCTGTGCTTCCACAGCCCGTGGCCGGTCTCGGCCTCCACGCAGTACAGGTAGCCGTCCTCGGACCCGAAATACACCTTCCCCTCGTAAAAGAACGGCGAGCTGGTCAGCGAGTCGCCCTCCTGGAACTTCCACACGAGCTCCGCCCGCCCCTTGGGCACCTCGGGGATCCCGCCGATCCCCCGGGCGAAAACGCCGAAGAGCTCGGCCATGGCGAAGGCGATGACCGTCACCCCGACCAGGACGCAGACGCCTATCAGGATGTAGCGTCCCGGCTGGCGGATGCGCTTCTTCCTGGCGAACTCCTCGGTGCTCAATGACGCCAGCTCCGCGTCGCGCTCGAGATGGCCCTTGAAGGGCTCGACGTCCTTGAGCGGCCGCCAGTCGAAGGCGGACATGTCGTAGACCTCGTCGGTGGGCGCCAGCTCGCGGTAGTCGAGCATCTTTAAAATCTTGCGCGCGGTGCGGGCCGGTTCCGGCGCGCCGTCCACCCGCACGATGTAACTCTTCCGCTCCATGGGTTTACCTTCTGCCCCCCCATTTGGGGGGATGGCAAGGGGTTGAAACCCCTTGTCTTCATTTACTCTGTCCCCTCCCCCCCTTGGGGGGAGGCTCGCCTACGGGCTAGGGAGGGGGTTCCTCATGTCCCCTCCCCCCCTTTGGGGGAGGCTCGCCTACGGGCTAGGGAGGGGGTTCCTCATGTCCCCTCCCCCCCTTGGGGGGAGGGCTAGGGTGAGGGGTTTTCGGGAAGATGCTCGGCTATCTTCAGCAGCACCCCTTCTAGATTGTTGTATACATCCGTATTCCAAAATCGGAGTACCCGAAGATTCATGTTTTCCAGTCGTTCCGTCCTCAATTTATCGTGAAGAATTCGGTTCTCCTCGGCGTGTCCTCCGCCGTCGAGTTCTACGACCAATCCGATATCAGGGCAATAGAAATCGAGTATATAACCTTTTAGCGGGTGCTGACGGCGAAATTTGGCACCAAACAGTTGGCGATTTCGCAGGCAACGCCACAGCTTGGATTCGGCATCTGTTTGTGATTCGCGTAGCTCACGACAGCGTTCGAGGAGTTGGGGAGGTAGTTTTCTCGTAAGAGCCATTTTTTTATTTGCCCCTCACCCCCACCCTCTCCCCAGAGGGGAGAGGGGGTAGGACCCCTCCCCGGCCCGTCGGCGCGCCGCTCCCCAGAGGGGGGAGGGGGTCCTTATTCCACCCCCGGGCCCCAGTCGGGATCGTTGCCCGGGCAGACCTCCCGCGACTCCCCGGTCTCCAGGTCCAGGACGAAGATGCGGCAGATGTCCGCCGGGTACTCCTCGACCGTCTCCGTGCCCGCGTCGTCGCCCCAGAAGTCCAGCGACTCGACGGTGTTGTAGAACAGGCGGCCGTCATCCGAGAAGCACGGGTGTACGCAGTCGTAGTCGGAGAATGTGAGTTGCTCGGGTTTCCCCCAGTAGGCGTCCAGGATGTAGATGTCGAAGCTCTCCGCGCCGGGGAACTTCGCGCTGACGGCGATGCTCGTCCCGTCGGGGCTCCAGCAGGGCTCGATGATTTCGGCCCCGAGGTCGGGGAACTGCTCGAGGTCGCCGGTCTCCGCGTCGGCAAGCACGAGCTCGATGACGGTGGGGCTTTCGTAGGTGGACGCTCCGTAGCCGAAGAGGATGTAGCCGCCGTCCGGGCGCCAGACGGGCCACCGGGCCCAATTCTCCAGGTCGGTCAGGCGCTCGCGGTTCGCGCCGTCCGCGTCCATCAAGAAGATGTCGGGTCGGCCGTCGTCGGTCTCCATGGAGCTCCAGGCGATGCGCGCACCGTCGGGGCTCCAGGAGGGCAGGCCGTCCCAGTCGGAGAAATCGGTCAACCGGGTGAAGCCGCTCCCGTCGGTGCCGACGGTGTAGATGTCCCAGCCCTCGTCGGTGTGGGCGGCGAAGACGATGCTCCCCCCGTCGGGGGAGAGGTCCAGCACCAGGCCCAGCGCGTCGGGGCCGATCTGGTCCGTGACCAGGCGGGCGTCCGTGCCGTCGTCGTCGGCGATGTACAGCATGCCGCCCAGGTCGTAGGCGATGACGCCGGCCGCGGCCGTCGTGAACGAAGCCAGACAAATCAGCGCGACAAGTAGTTTGCGGGTCATTAACACCCCTCTCCCTAGCCCTCCCCCCAGAGGGGGGAGGGAGTTTTTTAGCAGTCCTCACCCTTAATCCCGTCGGCACGCCTGTGATGACGTAGGGGCGACCCTCTGCGGTCGCCCGCGAATCACTCCGCCGCCGGGCCCCAGGTGGGCACCACGCAGCCGTTCCAGGTCACCCTGTACATGTCGCCGGTCGCCCGGTCGAAGGCGAAGATGTCGGTGTGCGTGTCGTCGTAGATGACGGTCCCGCCGTCGCCGGTGAAGCAGGGGAAGCGCTTGGCGCCGCCGTCGTAGGTCAGGCGCTCCACGTTTCCGCCGTCGGGGTCCATCAGGAAGAGGTCGCCGCCCGCGTCGCCCTGGCGGACGAAGACCATCTTCTCCCCGTCGGGGGACCACTCGGGGTTGGACCCCGCGCCCAGGCGCGTCGGCCCCTCCCCGTCGGCCTCCATGACGTACACCTCGTAGCCGCCGGTGTAGGACGTGCGCATGGAGTCGAAGGCGATGTTGCGGCCGTCGGGGCTCCAGGCGGGGTAGGCGTCCACGGCGGGGTCGTTGGTCAGACGCTCGGTCTCGCCCGTGTCCACGTCCACGGCGTAGATTTCCCAGTTGCCGTCGCGGACGGAGTGGAAGGCGATGCGGCGGCCGTCGGGGCTCCAGCTCGGGGCGTCGTCGTCGGCCGCGTTGTCGGTGAGCTTCGCCGTCTCCCCGGTGTCCAGGTCCATGACGAAAATCTCGAGCTCGCCGTCGCGGCGGGAGCTGAAGGCCAGGCGCCGCCCGTCGGGCGAGATGGCCGACTGCCAGCTAAGCCCGTCCGCGGTCAGCCGCCGTCCGACGCCCGTGGCGAGGTCGAGGTAGTGGATGTCCCCGGCGAGGTGGAAGACGATGACGCCGGATCCGGAGTAGCCCAGGAGGTACTCGTCGGGGGTGGTGCGGAGCTGGGAGCGGAGTATCCCGGCGGCGTCGGCCAGGGATTCCACCAGCCCCCGGACCTTCCCCGGAATCCAGCCCTCGTAGCCCGCCGTGTCCGAGATTGCCAGGAGCACCTCGCCCGTCTCCACGTCCACCACCCGGAGCTGGATTGTGAAAGCGCCGTCTATCTCGGTGACGCTGCCCAGGGCGACCAGGTCCGCCCCGACGAGGCCGCCCACCTCGGCGGCGGTGGCTTCATCCACCATCCCGGAGAGCGCCAGGGCCTGCTCCTCGGCGATGCGGGCGAGCTGGGCCCGCTCGATGACGCGCAGGCCCTCGATGCCGACCACGCCCGCGCGCACCAGCTCCGAGACGCCGCGCGCCAGGCCGGCGTCGCAGTTCACCGCCTCGAAGTCCACCACGGCGATGGTGGGCTCCAGGGTCAGACCGGCGACCACCAGCAAAGCCAGTAGAATTATCAGTGTACGCATAATCCACCTTTTTCGAAGGTAGCCCTCCCCCCGACCCGTAGGCGAGCCTCTTCCACGGGGAGAGGGGGAACTGTTCTACAACTCACCCCGGCCCGAACCCGCCCCCGTAGGGGCGCCCCTCTGCGGGCGCCCGCGCCCCGAACCACCGCCCGAGCCCGTTCACACTCCTCCCCGGCCCGTCGGCGCGCCGCCCCCCAGAGGTGGGAGGGGAAAGGAGCTACGCGCCGAAGATTTGGGTCAGACCGCCGGACCAGAGCCCGCGCAGCTCATCGAGATTCTCCGCCACCAGTTCACGCTGGCCCAGCGTCAGGGTGAAGCGCCGTCGGTCGGTGGTCCGTCCGAGGAGCGCCGCGGCGCAGCCCTTCCCCTTGAAAAACTCCACCGCCGCCGCCCCCTCGCCCGCCCGGACGGTCAGGACGTAGCCGGGGGCCTCGTTGAACAGCAGCGCCGCCGGGTCCAGGTCGGCGTTGATTTCCGTCAGGTCCGCCTCCAGGCCCACGCCGCCGGAAAGGTACGTCCCCAGCGCCACCTCGGCCAGGCAGGGCGCCAGGCCGCCGTCGGAGACGTCGTGGCAGGCCACGGCCCTTCCG
>MFAF01000031.1:4342-9792 GCA_001774505.1 Candidatus Coatesbacteria bacterium RBG_13_66_14
TGACGCCCACGCAGGCGATGACGGGCGATGGCGGTACGGCCCGCCCCTGGGCCGACTGGTTGTAGAAGCTGACGTTGCCGGAGACGACGGGCAAGGGCGCCTTGGGATGGCCGATGAGCCCAAGCCCCCGGCAGGCGTCGCCGATGCCCCGCAGGCCCTCGGCGAACTGGTGGAAAATCTCCGGCTTCTCGGGGTTTCCGTAATTGAGGCAGTCGGTGATGGCGGCCGGCGCAGCCCCGGTGCAGGCCACATTGCGGGCGGCCTCGGCCACGGCGTGCACCGCGCCCAGGTACGGGTCCACCTCGCCCAGGCGCGGGTTGCCGTCGGCGGTCATGGCCACCCCCGCGGGGCAGCCCGCGAGCGGCATCACCACCCCGGCGTCGGCCTCACCCGGCCGCAGGATCGTGCGCCCCTGCACCTCGCAGTCGTACCTTTTAAATATGGGGTAGCGGGAGCACCCCTGGGGCGAGGCGAGTAGCTTCCGTAAAATCGCGCCCCAGGTCAGATCGGGTTTACGCCTGACGGGGGTAGCTTTGGGCGCGGGCGGCGTGCGGGGGCGGTCGTGCTTGACCCCGTGGGTGACGGCCCGGGTGCTCACGTCGCAGACGGGAATCTCCTCCGCCGCGGTCCCTTTCCACAAGAGGCGGTAGCGGTCCTCGGTGACGATTTCGCCGATGACGGTGGCCGCCGCGCCCACCGCCGCCTTCCCCAGCTCCCAATCCCCGTTGAAAATTTCGCAGAACGCCTCCGCCGCATCGCGGGGCACGGCGTACATGTAGCGCTCCTGGGTCTCGCCGCAGGCCGTTATGTACGGCGGGAGATTCTCCATGGAGACCGGGACTTTATCGAGGTGGACGTCGGCGCCGAGACCCGCCGCCGCCGCCATTTCGCTCGTGGCGCAGGCGATGCCCCCCGCCCCCAGGTCCTTCATCCCGAAGGCGAGGCCCTTCTCGCGGAGCCAGCGCCAGGCCGCCTTGTTCGCCTCGGTCAGCACCCGCGACAAAAACGGGTCGGGCACCTGCACCGCCCCGCGGTTTTCCTCGCCCTCATCCAGGTCCACGCTGGCGAAGGCCGCCCCGCCGAAGCCCGAGTCGTCCGTGGCCTTGCCGACGAGGACGTAAACGTAAGGCGTTTTCCGGGCCTCGTCGGGCACGCGGCTGTGGATGATTTCATCCGCCCGCACCAGCCCCACCGCCACCACGTTCACCAGGCAGTTGTCGTCGAACTTCTGGCTGAAGTAGGCGTCCCCGCCCAGGTTGGGCACCCCCAGCGGGTTGCCGTACTGCCAGATGCCGTCCACCACGCCGGCGGCGATTTCCGCCGAGCGCGTCCCCGCGGGTCCATGCGGGTCGCCGAACCGCAGCGGGTCCAGCACGGCGAAGACCTCGCCCCCCATGCAGTACACGTCGCGCACGATGCCGCCGATGCCGGTGGCCGCGCCCTCGTTGGGCACCACCTGGCTCGGGTGGTTGTGGCTCTCGTGGGCGAAGACGATGCCGTACCGCACGCCTTCGTGGACGGTGAACTCGACTATCCCGGCGTCCTCGGCGGGGCCCTGGATGACGTTGGGTCCGTCCGTCGGGAGGTGCGCGGCCAACAGCGCCCGGCTCGATTTGTACGAGCAGTGCTCGCTCCACATGATGTTGAACAGGTGCGCCTCGGAAAGGGTCGGCTCCCGGCCCAGCAGTTGGACCAGCGAGCGGGCCTCGGCGGGCGAGAGGTGGATGCCCAGGCCGGCGAGGGTCTTTTTCACCTCGGCGTCGGAGAGGGCGGAGAGGGCGAGCGGTTCGTCGGGGCGGTTCATAGGCTTAAGTGGTGGATACTCTTCGAGTTATGTCGCGGCGGATTATACCCCCGCGCCGGAGGAATGTCAACGCGCGCCGGGGGTGGTAGAATGATCCGGGTTTGAATCGAAAACCCTGCGATTCCGAAATACCGGAGGCGCTGGCACGCGTTTTTGCCGGGAGACGGCGCGGAGACGTCCGAGGGGTGACGGGCTGAGCAAAAACCGTGACAGCGCCGGCGCAACGCCGCCCGACTCCCCGGCCGCGGACGACCGGAACGCAGGCTTTCGGCAGTTCATCCGCCGCCCCGTGATGGGGCTCATCCTGTTGGCCTGCATCGCGGGTGGGATTTTTGTCGGTTTCTGGATCGAGCCGGTGGTGGGCTGGCTCTGCGTGGGGGTCTTCGCCGCCGGGCTCACCGTCCGCCTCGTCCGCTGGATTGCCGCCCGCCGGAAAGCGGATTAACCTTGCGCTTCGGCAAGCCGCTCGGCCAGCCGCCTTTTGACCAGGTCCGCGAAGAGGTCCACCGCCCGCCCCGGCACGCTCTCCGGCAGCTCCAGGACCAGCTTCTCCCCCAGCGCCGGCAGCACCACCAGCCGGTGCCGGACGCGGTCGGCGTCCCGCCGCAGGTAAAGCACCGCGAGCGAGACCAGCACCAGCCCCACCCCCAAGATCATCCGCCACAGGTTTTCCAGCGGGACGAGCCACAGGACGGCGGTCAGGGCCAGAAGAACCAGCATGGCCGCCACCAGCCGCCACGGGCCGAAAACGACGCGGCTCCGCGACCGCACGGCGTGGACCTCGTCCAGGGTGAGCCTGCGCCAGCCGTCGGGGAGGCCGAAAAGGTGGAGCTCGTTCCCGGCGAGGACGGCGTCGGGCTCGTCGGGGGCCAGGCGCACGTCGGGGCCGTAGTCGCACCGGAGGCTCACCGCCTCGGCGGGAAAATTATCGGGGAAGCGGGGGGGTTCCACGGGGGCAAGTATAGCGCCGGGGTTTTTTCGCGGCAAGGGAGGGGGCGGGGCGCCGCCCGTGATTTACCCTCACCCCGGCTGCGATGACGTAGGGGCCGACCTTCAGGTCGGCCCGTTCTAGTATAAGGTAGCCCTCACCCCTATCCCCGTCGGCGCGCCGCTCCCGTGGGGAGATGGGAGCGGACCAACCAAAAGGCTCTTAAACTCCTCCGCCAGGTCTTATTCGTGCCGGTGGCTCACCGCCTCTTCGGGGAAATCTTTGGGAGAGCGCATTTTTTAATCTTCTAAGGGACTATTCGAAAGATCGTATGCGGAGCGAATAGGTTTCCTGAGCTGGTTGCGAATTATCTGCTCTTCTGAGCATAATTTAGATCGGTGAAGCTCAACACTCGTCGAAAGATCGTAGAGATCTATCGGTTTATCCTTTTTTGTGGGATCGTTACACATCGAAGCTCCCTTCCGGTTAGTCTATACATCTAAATAAAAGTTCCAAAAAGAGTTTGTCAACATTGAGTCGAGTGTCATAAGACGGTAAATACTTTGAGTAACACTCTCCTTTAGCAATATGTGTTCCTCACTTTCTACAACAACAAAGTCCAATTTGTTACACAATATCCCTCTTATGAGCGATGCGCATTCTTCAACAGTCCGTGCGACTAGTACTCCATTTGCGACGCCGGTTTTTAAAAAGACCTGAATTCCAAGTGGATGTATCGTTTTTAGTGTTTCTGCTCTTTTATCATAGTGTTCGCTTATTTTTGACAATAAACGATTATAGATATCCTCTTGTCTGACTGCGTTAGGGTCATCTAGCCACGCCCTTACAGTGGGGTCGTTCCATGCGCCATTTGGGTCAAATATACGTAATTGCTTTAATAGTAGTTCCTGTTCAGTTTGGTCAGGATTAAGAGTTCGGATATCACTTAATAGTGAATCAACAAAAGCTTTGTCACCTCTTGGTACAAATGCAACTACCGGTTTCCCTTGAGCTAGTGTAGATGCTAATTCTGAATCTTTACCGATTGTGTCTATTTCTTGAGAAAAATATAATGTGCATTTTGCTCTTTTTAACATTAATCCTTCCACTAATCCTTTATCTAGTCTATTATTACAGTAAGCTTGTGTAGGATCAAACCAGCGCAAGTGCAAATCTTTAAGGTAATTCGAAAGTTGTTTAACCATGTTATTAACCATTAGGTATTCGTGGCGTTCCCGCATAGAGGTTGCAATATAAACATCTAAATGGTCTGATGTTAAGTAAGCTGTATTATTTATTCTTCCTATTTCTTGTATTCTTATCATTTTTTCTTCTTCGTCGTGTATATCAAGCCCTTCTCTCTTTTTTTCTTCAATTTCATGCTTTATCAAATAGCCGAGGTAATATGCGTCATTGCCATTAATAGGAGTTATTGGCAATATTTGATTGTGTCTTAAGCTGTACTCTCGCTTATCGATAGGGGCTGATGCCTGGGCGCATTTATATAATACATGCAACTCTGTAGACATTTTTTTATATCCAAATTTTATATTCCCAAATAATATAAGTGATATTTTACTGATACGTTGGACACCCTCACGTAATTGTTCAAAACTAGTTATTAGAGTACTTTTACCTTCGACTAAATTTAAATCTCCATCAACTAAAAATCTAAAAAACTCTGGTGAAATCCTATCGTACCCCAATAATAAAAGAAGTTCATTGAACTGACTGTATCCGATGCCGTTCGTTTTTAGATTAAATGTAATTTCTTCAAGATGAATTTTGTTATATTCGTATAATTTCGGATCATGTCCAGTTAATTTTTTTACAAGGGCTACCAAATTATCACTAGACTGTTCCATGGTTGTCTCCTGTCATTTTTTCTCAATATACAATGATTAATGTGCACATATGTGCACTACAGGGTTTGTAAAAAATACACTTAACGTACATGTACCACTATATAATGAAAAAGGGGAACCGTCAAGGTTCCCTTAAGGGTTCGATTAGGTAACGACGAAGGCCTCCTTCACACCTCCGAGATGTCGGCTATCTTCTCCGCCAGGAGGGTGTCAATCTTGGCCGACTGCTCGTCGGTCATCTTCTGGACCACGTCCTCGAGGCGGTCGCGCTCGTCCTCGCTGATGTCGCTTTTCTTGGCGGCGCTCTTGAGCGCCTCGTTGGCGTCGCGGCGGACGTTGCGGATGGAGACCTTGCCCTCCTCTGCCAGGCGGTGGGCCACCTTCACCAGCTCCTTGCGCCGGTCCTCGGTCAGCGGCGGGAAGGGGAGGCGGATGACCACGCCGTCGGAGGAGGGGGTGATGCCGAGGTCGCTCGACTGGATGGCCTTTACGATGGCCTCGACGGCGGTCCGGTCCCAGGGCTGGATGACGACCATGCGCGGCTCGGGGACGCCGATGGTGGCCATCTGGTTCAGGGGGGTCTGGGAGCCGTAGTAGTCCACGCGGATGGAGTCCAGGATGGCGGGGTTGGCGCGTCCGGTGCGGATGGCGCGCAGGTCGCGCCTGGTGGCCTCCACGGCCTTCACCATGTTCTCCTGGGTCTCCTTCAGCCTCGGTTCGACCATCTCACCCCTCCCGCGTTGGCGCCCTGGGGCGCGTCGGGGAAATGCAAGGGGCTAAAGCCCCTTGTCTTTAAGTGTGATTGGCGCCCGGCGGCGCGTCGGGGAATATGTGCAACATTGCGGTTTACGGG
>MFAF01000031.1:9841-13336 GCA_001774505.1 Candidatus Coatesbacteria bacterium RBG_13_66_14
CCGCCGCCTCGCCGGAGAAGACGAGAATTTCCACGCCGCCCCGGCGGCAGAGCTCCACCGCGGCCAGGTCCATCACCCCGAGGCGCAGGTCGAGGAACTCGTCGTAGGTCAGGCGGTCGTAGCGTTTTGCCGCGGGGTCTTTTTTAGGGTCGGCGGAGTAGACGCCGTCCACCTGTGTGGCCTTTAATATGATACCGGCGTTGAGTTCGAGAGCCCGCAGGGCGGCGGCGGTGTCCGTGGTGACGAAGGGGGCGCCGGTCCCCCCGCCGAAGACGCCGATCCCGCCCGCGTCCAGGAACTCGCGCACCGATTCGGGGCGGTACACGGCCACGTGGCCCGGCAGGGGGATGACCGTGAAGGCGCGGGCCTTTTTCCCGGCCGTGGACAGCGCGTCGGAGAGCGCCAGGGCGTTTATCACCGTGGCCAGCATCCCGGCGGTGTCGGCGGCGACGCGGTCGGAGAAGGCGGAGTCTCGCCCGCGCAGGAGGTTCCCCGCCCCGCACACGACCCCGACCCCGTACCCCGCGCCCGTGAGCCCGGCCAGGTCTTCCACCGCCCGGGCGAGCGACCCCGCCTCCAGGGGCGAAAAGCCCCCCGGTCCGCGGCCGCCGAGCCGCTCGCCGGAGAGCTTCACGATCACCCGCTTGGGATTCAAGCCTTGTTCTCCTCGGACGCCGACCAAGAAGGCCTCTCGTCAATTCACTATCGCCCGCCTGGGATTCAAGCCTTGGACTCCAGTCGCGTTCCGTCAGACAGTCACGTCACCCGTCCGGGATTCAAGCCTCGTGCTCCAATAGAGTCCAGTTCCGCGTCCGCCCCACCCCGCCGCACGTCCGTCCGCCTCATCCAGCCGCACGTCCGCCCCACCCCGCCGCACGTTCGCCTCGCCCACCCGGGGGTCGGGCCTAGGACTCCTCGCCCAGTTGGAAGCGGACGAAGCGCGCCACCTGGATGTTCTCGCCCAGCTTGGCCACGTGCTGTTTGATGTAGTCCTGGACCGTCCGGTCCTTCTCCTCGGGTTGGTTCTTCACGAAGGTCTGGTTCAAGAGGGCGTTTTCTTTCAGGTATTTCTGTATCTTGCCCTCGACCATTTTCTCGACGACCTGGGGCGGCTTGCCGGATTCGGCGGCCTGCTCGGCGTAGACGCGGCGCTCGGCCTCCAGCGCCTCGGGGGGGAAGCAGTCGGCGTCCACGGCCAGGGGGGCCATGGCGGCCACCTGCATGCAGAGGTCCTTGGCCAGGGCCTTGAAATCGTCGGTGCGGGCCACGAAGTCCGTCTCGCAGCGCAGCTCGAGCATGACGCCCAGCTTGCCGCCGGCGTGGACGTAGGTGTGGATGAGCCCCTCGTCGGCACAGCGTCCGGACTTCTTGTCGGCGGTGGCCAGGCCCTTGACGCGCAGGTACTCGACGGCCCTGGTTTCGTCGCCGTCGGATTCGGCGAGGGCCTTCTTGCAGTCCACGATGCCGGCGCCGGTCTTCTTCCGCAGCGCCATGACCTGGAGGGCGGAAATTTCTGCCATGTCTACCTCGAATAGTGCCGCGGGCTTTTTTTAGGTGTCGGCGACGGGCGCCTCGTTGACGATCCGGCCGCCGGTGGCGACGGCGCCGCCCTCGATGACGGCGTCGGCGATGGCCCGGCTGATGAGCTGGATGCCGCGGATGGCGTCGTCGTTGCCGGGGATGAGGTAGGTCAGCTCGTCGGGGTCCGCGTTGGTGTCGGCGATGGCCACGATGGGGATCCCCAGGGTGTTGGCCTCCTTGACGGCGATGTGCTCGCGCTTGGGGTCCACCACGAAGAGCGCCTGGGGCGGGCTTTTCATCTTCCGGATGCCCACCAGGAGCGCGGAGAGCTTCTGGTTCTTCTTGGTGAGCATGGTGCGCTCCTTCTTCGAGAGGCCCTCGAAGCTCTCGGAGCCGAGGAGGTGCTCCAGCTTGTCCAGGCGGTCCAGGCTGCCCTTGATGGTCTGGAAGTTGGTGAGCGTGCCGCCGAGCCAGCGCTTGGTGACGTAGAACATGCCGACCCGCTCGGCCTCCCGGGCCACGATGGCCTGGGCCTGGCGCTTGGTGCCGACGAAGATGAGCTTCCCGCCGCGCGCCACGGTCTGGGTGACGAAGTCGCAGGCCCGGCGCAGGAGCTGCACGGACTTCTGCAGGTCAATTATATAGATGCCGTTGCGTTCCCCATAGATGTAGGGCTTCATCTTGGGGTTCCAACGGCGGGTCTGGTGGCCGAAATGGATTCCGGCCTCCAGCATGGCGCGCATGGAGAATTCGGGCATGGTTCCTCGTTTCATCCTCCGCCCTCCGGACCCGCTCGGCGCTCGTACCGCGCCGGGGGCAACGAGTGTGTGGAAGGCGTGCGTATTGGCCCGTGGGGGCCGGTCGGCGTCCGGGCGGACGCGGTTTATCTCTTGGAGAACTGGAAGCGGGCGCGGGCGCCGCGCTGGCCGTACTTCTTGCGCTCCTTGATCCTGGCGTCGCGCCGGAGGAGCCCGGCCTCCTTCAGGGTGTGCCGGAGCTCGGGGTCGTACTTCTCGAGTGCCCGGGCGATGCCCAGGCTCAGGGCGTCCGCCTGGCCGGTGAGGCCGCCGCCGGTGAGGGTGGCGTGAACGTCGAAGCGGTCGGCGGCGTTGGACGCCTCGAGGGGGTGTCGGACCCTCTTGCGCCACATCTCCCGGGGGAAGTGATCCTCCATCTCGCGCCGGTTGACCAGGATCTTGCCCTCGCCGGGCACGAGGCGCACCCGGGCGATGGCGGTCTTGCGGCGGCCGGTGGCCCAGATGGCGCTCTTTTCGATCATTGCGCTCCTCAACCCTCGAGGGTGTAGACCGCGGGTTTCTGCGCCTGATGCCTGTGCTCGGGTCCCGCGTAGACCCGCAGGCGCTTGAGCATCTTCCGCCCGAGGTGGTTCTTGGGCACCATCCCCGCCACGGCCCAGTGAACGGCGAGGTCGGGGTGGCGCTCCATGATCTCGGCGTAGGGGGTGGACTTCAGCCCGCCGGGGTAGCCGGAGTGGTGGCGGTGGAACTTCTGCTCCAGCTTGCGGCCGGTGAGCTTGACCCGGGCGGCGTTGACCACGACGACGAAATCGCCGGCGTCGAGGTGCGGCGCCCAGTACGCTTTGTGCTTGCCGCGCAGGAGGCCGGCCACCCGGGTCGCCACGCGGCCCAGGGGAGCTTCGGCGGCGTCCAGCAGGTGCCAGGCGCGCTCCACGTCGGCCAGCTTTTTCTGAAAGGTGCCCATGTTTCGGGTGTTCTCCTGGGGCCCGGTGAGTCGCCCTAGTTATACGTGAGCGCCGGATCGAGGCGGATGATGCTCTCCCGGGGCCCGGTGAATCGCCGGCTTCGGCCAGTTCGGGCGCCGACTTCCCGGCGCGCGGACAGCAAGTATAGAAAAGGCCGGGCGCGGATGTCAAGAAAAGCCCGACGTCCGGGACGGTTTTTCGCCCCCCTCCCTCACCCTCCCCCCCAGAGGGAGGGGGGGTAAATGTGGGGC
>MFAF01000031.1:13360-13463 GCA_001774505.1 Candidatus Coatesbacteria bacterium RBG_13_66_14
TTTTGTGTCGCAAAACTTCGTTTCTACGCCCCGCCGCGTTTACGTTCCCAGCCCCGACCCTCACCCCATCCCTCTCCCTTAAAGGGAGAGGGGGCGGCTGCGC
>MFAF01000032.1:0-3468 GCA_001774505.1 Candidatus Coatesbacteria bacterium RBG_13_66_14
CTGGGCGGGAAGGCTCCGGAGGTGCTCGGGACGTTGGGATCCTGGGGGTTCGCCGATCCGCACTCCACGGCGCTCTGGATCCTGCCGACGGCGATGGCCGTGGCGATGTTCGCCGCCGGTTTCTTTTCCTTCCTGGGCATCTACGCCTCCGCTCGCCTCGGGCTCGACCTGACGGCGCGCGTCCGCCGGGCCTGTATCAGGAAGGCGCTGGCAGTCCCCTATACCGATTTCACCCGCTCCAAAACCGGCGAGCTCCTCTCCCGGATCCACGAGAACTCGCAGGGGTTCCTCGAGGCCGCGGTCACCCTGCGCGAGGCGGCCCAGGACGCCCTGACCGTAGCCATCGTGGGGACGGTGGTCGTTATCCGTCACTGGCAGCTCGGGCTCTACCTGGCGGGCGTATTCGCGCTTCTGGCGGTCGCGGTCGCCCTCGTCAACCGACACCAGCGCCGGTATTCCGAGCGGGTGGCCGACACATCGGCCCGCATCCTGGGCTACGCCGGGGAGCGGCTGTCCGCCATCGAGGTCGTGGCCTCCTTCGGCGCCGCGGGGCGGGAATCGGTGAAATTCACCGAGCTGGCCCGCCGCTACTTCAAGAACCGCCTCAAGGGCGAGATGGTCACCAGCGCCTTTCGCGGGCTGGTCCAGCTCCTGGCGGGCGCCGGCCTCATGGGAATGCTCATCTACGGCGCCGGGTTGGTGCGGGGCGGGGCAATGACCACCGGCTCCCTCTTCGAGTTCCTCGGCCTGGTGGCCATAGCCTTCGAGCCGCTGAAAGGCCTCTCCCGGGCCCGGCTGGCGCTCGTTCCGGCGGGGATTCATATCGGCCGTACCGCGGCGGTCCTCGCGTGGCCAGAGGGACGCGCCCCCGAGGAGCTGCCCCTGGGGAAGGGAAAGCTCAGGGAGCTGCCGAATCCCCGGCTCCTCGACGAGCCGGAGGAGACCGGCGGACCGGCGCAGGTCGTCGAGATCGAGGGAGAGCTCACCTTCGAGGACGTGGCGTACGAAATCGGAGGGGAGCGCATCCTGGACGGGGTCGCCTTCACCGCGCCCCGGGGGAAGGTTACGGCCATCGTGGGGCCCAGTGGCGCCGGGAAGTCCACCCTGCTGAACTTCGCCCTCGGCCTCCTGGAACCGACCGCGGGGCGCGTCCTCCTCGATGGGAAGCCCCGAGACGGCTACGATCGGGCCGCTCTGGCCCGGCTCCAGGCCCTCGTCCCCCAGGAAATTACCCTGACCGCGGGCACCGTGGCGGAGAACCTGCGCCTGGCCAAACCGGGGGCGACCGAGGACGAGATCTGGGAAAAGCTCGAGCTGGCCCAGGTGGACGACGCGGTCCGGCGCCTCCCCGACGGTCTGTCGAGCGAGATCGGCGAGCGGGGCTGCCAGCTCTCCGGCGGCGAGGGGCAGCGGCTCGCCATCGCCCGCGCGCTGCTGCGCGACCCCGGCATTCTGGCCCTGGACGAGCCCACGGCCAACCTGGACTCACAGAGTGAGGACCGGATAAACGCCGCCCTGTCGAGCGTTCTCCCGGGGCGCACCGTCCTGGTCGTCGCCCACCGGCTCGCCACCGTCCGCGACGCGGACCGGATAATCTTCCTCGAGGGCGGACGCGTGGTCGAGACGGGCACCCACGGTGAGCTGATGGAGAAAAACGGCCGCTACGCGGAACTGGCCCGGTTGCAGTCCGCCGACGAGCGATGAGCCGGCGGGATTTTCCCTGGGCCGCGGCCGTCGCCCTCGCCTCCCTTGTCGTCTGGGGGTCGTTCGCCGCGCCGAATCTCTACATCGGCGACTCGGCGGAACTGGCGGGCGCGGCGGCGAACCTAGGCGTCGCCCACCCGCCCGGCTACCCATCCTTCATCCTGGTGTCCCACCTGTTCCTCGGCCTGGGGCGCGGTCTCGATGTTACACCCGCCCTGGCCGGGAACGTCCTCGCCCTCATGGCGGCGGCGATCGGGTCGGCCCTCCTCTGGCTCGGACTCCGGAATTTCGGCCTTTCGCGCATCCCCGCCCTCATCGGAACCCTGGCCTGGGTCTGCGGACCGCTGATCACCGGCCAAGCGCTCACCTACGAGGTCCACGCCCTCCAGCACCTGCTCCTGGGCGCGGCCTTCTTCTTCGCCGCGCGCGCGGTCGGCGGACGGGACGGCGGGCCTTCACCGAGGGACGGATTGGCGCTCTGCCTCGTCGCCGGGCTGCTCTTCACCAACCACTACTCCGCCGCGGTGCTGCTCCCCGTAATAATCTGGTGCCTCCGGCGCTCCTTCCGCGGGGTGGAGCCGGATAAAAAGGCCCTCTGGACGGGGCTGGCGGTCGCGGCGTTTGTCGTTCCACTCTCGGCCTACCTGTACCTGCCGTTGCGGGCGGGGGCCGATCAGGCTTACGACTACGGCATGGCGGGCAACCTGCCCAACCTTTGGGCCCACCTCACCGGAAAGAGCTACGCCTACAGCTACGTGGAGGGGAGCCGATTCGCGGCGGCGTTCCCCGCGGCGGGCGGGATGCTCTTCGATTCCATCCCCTGGCCCCTGTGGGCGCTGGTCCCCCTGGGGCTGGCCGGGCTCTTCAGGAGGGACAAGGGGCTGGCCGTCGCCGGGCTCCTCACCCCGGTCCTCGTCGCGGCGGTCCTCTTCTTCTACCGCATCGTGGACCCCCTGGACTACCTCTCCCCCATGGTAATGCTCGCGGCGGTCTGGACGGCCTTCGGCGCCGAATGGGCGAAGGAGCGTCTCGGGGAGAGAAAAAAATTCGGGGCGGCGCTGGCCGGCGTCGCCCTGGCGCTGGGCCTCGGCTGGTGGGTCTACTCGGCGGCGACCGCCGAACGGCCGCTTTCGGGCGCCATCGCCCGGGCCGGTGCCCAGGACATTCTACTGGAGTTGACCCCCGGCGCGCTCTACTTCGGTGAGGGTGACGACGCCCTCTTCGGACCCCTGGAGCTCACCGCGGAGGGTCTCCGTCCCGACGTCCTGGTTCTCGACGAAATGGGCAACCTCAACCGGGGACCGTTGGGACCCGTTTACCCCACCCTCTACGGCCAGGTGCGCCGGGACGCCCGGGACGCCTTCGCCCTTCGCTGGGCCGAGGGGGGCGGCGCCACACACATATCGCTCAACGCCATCAACCCCCTGTTGGGCATCGGCGGCCAGCGGCCTCTTGGGCTGACCATCCGGCTGGGCCACCCAGACACGCCGGGGCTGGGCGAGGTCAACCGTCCGGTCCTCCCCGACGAACCGTGGCGGTATCAACGGCTGGGGGGGTATCACCGTCTCACGGAGTTGGAAACCGACGACCCGTACCTGGAGAACGGGATGGGGTTCGCCGCCCGGCTGCGGGGCCTGGCCGCGGACCGGCTCACCTTCCGGGCCGTGGGCGCGCTGACCGCGGACCCGCTCTCGCCCCTGGGACCGGGGCTCCTGCGGCGGGCGCTCGAATTGGCGCCGGCGAGCGCGGTCAGCCTGTCCCGCG
>MFAF01000032.1:3483-10272 GCA_001774505.1 Candidatus Coatesbacteria bacterium RBG_13_66_14
ACCGCGGCGCGGTGTGGGGGCTCTGTGTCCTGGAGACGGGAGCCCCGGCCGCCGACCTGCCGGAAATCCTCCCCCCCTGGTTCGGACCCACCGGCGGGGCCATCGCCTTCCGGGAGAGGCTGCCCGACGACCCCCTGTCGGGGATCGTCGAGAGTTACCTCGAACTCGGAGTCGAGGCGGCGCGGGCGGCCCGCCGGTACGCGGCGACGCCGGAGTCGGACTTCCTCCTGGCGCTGTTCGAGCTCGGCCGGGGCGAATACACCGAGGCGCGCCTGCTGGCGGACGGGATACGGACGCCCTCCGAGACACTGGCCCCCCTCCTGAACGCGCTCCGGCGTGAGCTCGACGCCCGGAGGGACGCGGACGCGCGTCGCGCGAATTGACGCCGTCCAGCCTCTTGTGCTATGTTGATTCGGGAAGTGGACCCCTTCCACTTCCCCCGGTTTCCCTCCAAACGCCCCCTCGAGGAGGCTTCCCAGCGATGGAAGCGGAGTATCCTCCCAGTACCTACGGGCGGGAGCCCGACGATGACCCCGCCCAACCCGCCCCCCCAACCACCACGCATCCGACTGACCGGTCCGCGACCGTCGAGGAGGGGGGCCGATGACCGGCGTCGTGTGGCTTGAGGGCGCCCTGTGCGGGGGGTTTCTCCTGGTCGGCTTCCTCGTCAGCTATTCCCTCTCCCAGCTGAGCCCCCGGCCGCACCGGGAGGATGGCGAGCACGGCTCATCCCCGTGGACTCTTCGGCTGTTCCCGGTCCTGCTGGCCCTGGTCGGGGTGGGCGCGGTCATCACCGGCCAGTCCTTCCTGAGCGGCCTCACCGGCGAGACGTGGGCCGTCTGGATCGCCTGGCCCGCGGCGGCCGTCCTCGTCTCGTCCGTCGTCATCCTCCTCCCCCGGACCCTGGGACGGGGGGTGAAGCCTCGTCGGATCCTGCGCGGCCTGCTCTGGCCGCTGGCCCTGGCGGTCGCGCCGGTGTGGTTCGTCATCTACTTAGTCTCGTGGCCCTTCGTCCGCCTGTCAGGCCGGAGGCCGGACCGGGAAGACCCCTTCGGCTGGGTGACGCCCCACCCCTCACCCGCGTCCGCGGGCGACGAGGTGGTCGAGCAGGCGAGGGAGATGGCCCGTCAGCTCGCCGACTTCCCGGAAAAAACGGTCAAGGAGGTGATGGTCCCCCGGATAGACGTCTTCTGCCTGGACATCGAGGCGCCGCGGCGCGAGGTCATCGAGGTGGTCACCCAGCGCGGGCATTCCCGCGTCCCCGTCTACTCCGAAACCATTGACGACATCCGGGGCATCCTCTTCGTCAAGGAACTCCTGACCCTCGACACGTCCAAAGCCGAGGAGCCCCTTCCCGTGGAGCTCCTCCACGAGCCGATTTTCGTCCCGGAGACCAAGCTCATCGGCAGGCTCCTCGCCGACTTCCAGGCCACGAAGAACCAGATAGCCGTCGTGGTGGACGAGTACGGCGGGACCGCCGGCATCGTGACCATCGAGGACATCCTCGAGGAAATCGTGGGGGAGATAGAGGACGAGTTCGACTCGGACGAGGAGCTCATCCACAAGCTCGGGGACGGCACCTTCCTGGTGGACGCCCGGTGCGACATCGAGGAGGTCAACGAGACGGTGGGCTGCAAGCTCCCCGACGAGGATTACGAAAGCCTGGGCGGTTTCATCATCGCCGAGCTGGGCCACATCCCCAAGCCGGGCGAGGTCGTGGAGAACGGCCTGCACCGGCTGGAGGTGATCGAGGCGACGCCGCGGCGGATAAAAAGCGTCCTCCTGGCTCCCAGACCGAAGACCGAGGAATCCGACGAAGACTGAATCGAGGCCGATGATCCACCCCCTAGTGCTGGCCAGCGGAAGTCCCCGGCGGAGGAAGCTCCTGGAAGAGGCCGGGGTTTCCTTCACCGTAGTCGTGCCGGAGGTGGACGAGTTCTGGCCCGACTCGGACCCGGTCCAGGCCGTGGAGCTGGCGGTGTGCAAGGCGCGGGCGGTGGCTAAGTCGCGCCTGACCGGCGAGGTCGTCCTGGCCGCCGACACCATCGTCCGCCTCCGGGGGAGGGTGCTGGGCAAGCCCCGCGACGATGCGGAGGCGCGCGCCATGCTCTCCTCCCTCTCCGGCGCGGAGCACACCGTGACCACCGGCGTGGCGGCCATGCCGGCGCCCGAGGGAGACCCGCTTACCGTCCGGGTGGACAGCCGGGTGCGTATCCGCCGGCTGACCCCCGGGGAGATAGACGATTACGTCGCCACCGGTTCCCCCCTCGACAAGGCCGGCGCCTACGCCGTCCAGGACGAACGGTGGAACCTCGTGGAACGGGTCGAGGGCTCGGTGACCAACGTCATCGGCCTGCCGATGGAGGAAACCTTGAAGCTCCTGGAGACGCTCGATAAGACATGGAATCAACACGCCCGACGAAGATGAATGAACCTCTAGAACGGCTCACCATCCACTTCATCGGAGGGCCGCTGACCCTCGAGCTGCCGCGGAAGCTGCACGCCGGGCTCGCGAGGCTCTACCGACCATTCCTCACCGACGGGCCGGCTCCGCTCACCGTCACCTTCGACGTGCAACCGCCGGTGGACTACAACATCGAGCTCGGTCTCCGGTTGGACTACCCCGAGGCGGGCGGGCGGCGCTCGATTCGCGAACCCCGGTTCGAGCTGCTTCCCACCGAGGCGGGGGCCAGGGTCAGGTACCGCTTGAGCGGTTATCAGGACGTGGACTACGTCCTTCGGGCGTGGGCGACCATGTGTCTGTTGCCGCCGAAAGGCTTCCTGTTCCACGCCGCCGGGATCGTCACGCCCCGGGGCAGGGGCTTTTTAATCTGCGGCCGGTCGGGCGGCGGCAAGAGCACCCTCGCCGGGAATCTCCTCGGGAGGCCGGGATGGCGCGTGCTCTCCGACGAGATGCCCGCCGTGAGACGGGGCTCAGGCGGCTGGACCGTGGATTTCACCCCCTTCTGGGGCGACCTGGAGCCCCGGATGCCGGTGGTGACCCGGGCCGGGCTGGCCGGAGTCTGCGCCCTGGAAAAGGGCGACGCCGTGGGGCTGGAACCGCTGACCGCCCGGGACGGCGCGGCGCTCCTGCTCGCATCGGTCACCAGCTACGAGCCGCCGCCATGGTTCGCCGACCTCGTCCTCCCCTTCGCCACGGAGCTGTCCCGCCGTGTCCCGGCGCACCGGCTGACGGTGCCGAGGACGTTCGAGCCCGCCGCGCTGGCGGGCCTCTTGGATGAAAATGGGCCTTGACAGCCCCAGCCCCCTTTACTAGACTGCGCCCCGTCGAGGTATCGGGTGGGCCCTAAGACAAGGGGTTTAAACCCCTTGTTTCACCCCGTCCGGAGGTCGTCATGGGTAAGCGGTTTTTCCTCTCCTCGCTCAAAGAACGGTTCCCCAAGCTCCTGATGCCCGATTGGAAATCGTCGTTACGGGATTACATCCTGATCTTCGTGGGCGCCGCCGTGGGGAGCTTCGGCCTCGTGGTGTTCCTGGTCCCCTACCGCATCGCCCCGGGCGGCATCGGCGGACTGGCCACCGTGCTGCATTTCCTCTGGCACGTGCCGGTGGGCATGACGATGCTCGTGTTCAACGTCCCTTTGTTCCTGGTCGGCCTGAAGTTCCTCGGCGGCAGCTTCGGCCTGCGCACCATCTTCGGCATCGTGCTCTACTCCATCTTCGCCGACCTGTACGGCGAGATACTGCGCATCCCCGTCCTCACCGACAACATCATCATGGCCCTGGTTTACGGGGCGGTGCTCCTGGGGACCGGGCTGGGGCTGGTCCTGCGCGGCGGAGGCTCCACCGGCGGGACCGACATCCCCGCCCGCATCCTCTCCCGCTACACCGGGCTTTCCACCGGGGTCAGCTTCCTCTTCTTCGACACGGCCATCATCGCCTTCGCCGGCGTGATTTTCGGCGAGATTGACCTCGTCCTCTACGGCTTCCTGGCGCTGGGCGTCTCGATCAAGGTGATAGACATCGTGCTGGACGGCTTCAGCTACGCCCGGGCGGCCATCATCGTCACCGACGTCCCCGACATCGTGTACTACCAGATAATGGCGGGGCTGGATCGGGGGGCCACCCTCATGAAGGGCCGGGGCATGTACACCGACGTGGACAAGAACGTCATCTACTGCGTGATAGAGAAGCGGGAGGTGGAGCGGCTCAAGCGGATGGTGAAGGTGGCGGACCCGATGGCCTTCGTGGTCATCACCGACGTGCACGAGGTGGTGGGTTACGGCTTCCGCCGCCGCGGCTCGGCGTAGGGGGGGCTTGGATTGGCGCTGAAAGGACATGCCGGGGCCACGTAAAAAAGGTGGTATATCCACACCCCGCCCGATAAACCCTCAAACCACAAATTGCTATGACGTAGGGCGGCCCCGTAGGACGAGTCCTCTGCGGGTCGCCGATTAACCACTCTCCCGTAGGCAACAGAGCCACCCTACAGCGCATTTTTTTGTATTTAGGGCGGGGGCTTGTATGCCCCGCCCTCAGCAAACACGGGCGGCATACAGAGCTGCCGCCCTACAAGACAAAAGGCTTTATAAGGCAAGGGGTTTCAACCCCTTGTTCCTTTTCACACCAGCCCGGCGAGGTGGAGGCTCACCCGCACGTAGCGGTCGTACTCGGCGGTCTTTGCGGGATTATCCCCCTTGGCTCCGGCGTAGTAGGCGGCGTCGTGGAGGTGGCGCAGGCGGACGAGGGAGAGGAGCGGACGCAGGGAGCGCCGCGCCGCGTCGGAGTCCCAGCCGTGGGCCTGGCAGGCGGCGTGCCACAGGGCGGCGAAAATCACCGGGGCGAAGCGGTCCCGCTCCTGGAGCGCGAGCATGAAATTGTCGGCGGCGGCAAGTCCGGCCAGGTCCTCCTCCAGATACCCCGCCCGCCAGCTCTCGGCGTCCATGACGGTCAGGCGGCCGGGCATCTCCTCGGGCGGCTCCAGGGGCAGGGTCAGGGGGTCGAGCTCCTCCCCCTTCCCCGGCCCCATGCGCCAGACGACCTGGCGCCACATCAGGTCGCCGTGGACGGGCCGGGGGCCGTGGAAAACGGGATTGCCCCCCTCCAGGCTCGACACCAGGCCGGCGATGATGGCGCGGTAAGCCTTCGAGCTGACCCGATACCCGCGCAGGGCGCGCACGTCATCCTCGGCCCTGTGGAAGAGCCCCTCGTTGACCGGCCCCCGCCCGGCGTCGCACTTCATCCGCTGCGCGATCTGGTCGTGGAAAGATGCGAGGGTGCGCAGGCTCTTGGCGAAGACCACCCGGACGCGCGCCAGCACCGACCCCGTCGGCACGATGCCCAGGAGCCCGTAGAGCTTCCAGAGCACCAGCCCGACCTCGACGCCGGGGACGAACTCGTAGAAACCGACCAGGGTGTTGCCGGTGCGGGTGTCCGCGAGGCGGCCGACGGGCCGCGGCACGAGCTCGCTGGAAAGCGCCGTGGCGAGCTCCCATTCACGGTCGCCGCGCCCGGGCTCCTCCCGGGGGAGATAACGCTTGGCCACCAGGGCGTGCTCTCCGCCGGCGTCGCGCACGTCCAGGCGGTAGAGGTGGTTGGTGCTGGGCTCGCCCTCCCGCTCCAGCAGCGGTGCGGTGTCGCACCCCGAGGGCTTGAACAGGGGGTTGTGGGCCGCCGTGGCGAACGGCCCGATGGGGGGAAAATCGAGCCGCAACCGACCGGCGTTGCCGACTCCGGCGCTTTTCAGGAGCGTCATCAGGGCCGGGGGGGAGAGGAAGGGGTCGGAGGCGAAGCATTCGCAGTCGCCGATGTCGAGCGGCACACCGCCCTCGGGGGGTCTTTCCGGGGTGATGAGGAGGGGGAGGTAGAAGGTTAACCCCCGGTCGTCGGTCGCCGGCTTCACCCGCACCAGGAGGTGGGTTTGGGGCGGGTGGTGCCAGAGGGTCTCGATGTCGGCGCCGGACAGCCGATCATCGGAGACGCGCCAGCGGCGGGGGTCGGCCAGGAGGGCCATCTGCCCCTTCACCGCCTCCACCACGCTCGTCTGGTCCGGTGTGTCCAAGCGAATTCCTTCCGGGATCTCTATTTCGCCTCTACTTCACCTTGCAGTATACGGGGGCGGCGGCTATAATGTCAACGTGACGCCAATCGAAAGAGGGCGCCAAAACGCCCATCCCGCCGAGGTCCGCCCCATGGAGATAAAGCTGGTCCGGAAGGTTCTGGAGGCCCACGAGGCCCTGGCCGGCGAAATCCGCGCCGACCTCGCCCGCCGGCGCATTTACTGCATCAACGTTATGAGCTCCCCCGGCGCCGGCAAGACGACCCTCCTGGAGCGCACCCTGGCCTCCCTGTCCGGGGAGCTCCGGGCCGGGGTCATCGAGGGCGACATCACCACCACCCGCGACGCCGAACGCATCGCCCGACACGGCATCCCCGTGGTCCAGGTGAACACGGAGCCCTTCGGCGGCGACTGCCACGTCGGCGCCAACTTCGTCAAGAGCGCCCTCGGCGAGCTGCCCCTCGAGGAGCTGGACCTGGTCATCATCGAGAACGTGGGCAACCTCGTCTGCCCCGCCGAGTTCGACCTGGGCGAGGACGACAAGGTCGTCGTCTTCTCCATCACCGAGGGGGAGGACAAGCCGCTCAAGTACCCGCTGATGTTCCGCGAGTCCAGCGCCTGCGTGGTGAACAAGCTGGACCTGGCGCCGCACCTGGACGTGGACCTGGCGGCCCTGCGCGCCAACGTGGAGCAGGTCAACCCGAAGCTCGCCGTTTTCGAGCTCTCGGCGAAGACTGGCCGGGGGTTGAGCGCCTGGCTGGACTGGCTCC
>MFAF01000032.1:10338-11383 GCA_001774505.1 Candidatus Coatesbacteria bacterium RBG_13_66_14
TTTTCTCGTCCCATCCAATCCGCCGACGCCGCGGTGCGGAGGCGCTCCTTGCCACACAAACGACCCCGTGATAAAATGCGCCGACGCGAGGCCGGCACGCACCGTCAGGAGAACGCCCATGGACTACCGCATCGAGCCGCTCACTCCGGAGCGCTTCGACGACTACGTCAAGCCCTGCTGGGTCCCCGGCGAGGAGCTCGAGGAAGGTGCCCGGTTGAAGCGGGAGCTGGTCACGCGCCAACTCGCGGAGGGGTTCATCGGGCGCATCCTCTACGTCGAGGGGAATCCGGTGGGCATCGCCGAGGCGTTGCCGCTGGAGATAGCGCCCTTCAAGATCGCCGGGAGGGACACGGCGGTGCTCCACTGCGTCTGGGTCAAGCCGGACTGGCAGGGCCGTGGGCTGGCCCGGGCGCTCATAGGGGAGGTCCGCCGGGCGGCGCACCCCGGCGCGCTGGCCGTCTTCGGCTTCGACTACGCCGGCTTCATGCCCGCCGAGTTCTTCCTCCACCTCGGCTTCGCCGAGCTCGAGGAGCGGGACAGGATCAAGCTGCTGTATATACGCCCCGAGGGCGCCCCGTCCGACGAGCCGCCCCGGATAACCTGGCTGCCCCGGAATTATCGGCCCGCCCTGAAGCCGGGCAAGCTCGTGGTCGAGGTCTTCGTGGATCACCACTGCCCCTACGCCGCCCTCATCGCGTCCCGGGTCGTCTCCGCGGCCAGGGAACTGGACCCCGAAAGAATCGAGGTTCTGGTCCACGACGTCAGCCTGCGCTCCGACACCCTGCGGCTGGGGAAATCCCTGGGCGTCTTCGCCAACGGCGAGGAGCTCTTCCTCGGACCCCTGCCCCGGGACGAGGTCCTGGAGCTGCTGCGGGTCAAGCTGGAGTCACTGGAGTAGGGGAGCCCGCGGCGCGGGGCGATTGGAGGAGCAGCCAGCGGCGGGGACTGAAGTCCCCGCTCTACATTTCGAGCCGCGCAATTTCCCCCGTAGGGGCCGACATGCGATCGCCCGCGGGCGACCGCAGAGGGTCGCCCCTACGTCAAG
>MFAF01000032.1:11390-12551 GCA_001774505.1 Candidatus Coatesbacteria bacterium RBG_13_66_14
GGCTAGAACCCCGCCTTGATGGCCCCCCAAGAGGTCTCCGTCACCTCGTGGCCGTATTCGGAGGTGAGCCAGTCACCAAGGTCATGAAACAACTCCAAATACATGAGACGCATATCGGAACCGCTCGAGTAGCAGCCGAACGACGCGTACTCGCCGGCTCCCCCCGGGTGAAACCAGGTGTCGAAGAAGAGGGTGATCATGCTGTCACCACCGATATCCAACCACGGCGAGAGGGTCTCGGCCCTGTACGGCGACCCCGGATGGGCGGCGAAGTCGCTCTGCCAATTCTCGCCGGACATGCCGCCCGTTGCGTGGTCGGTGTCCGTCTCCCACTCGCCGGAAAGGCCGTGCCGGTCCTGATACCAGCCGCCGCTCTCGAAGTCCTCGACGCCGTAACCGCCGACTTGCAGAGGCAGGACGCTCTCCCCGTCGGCTGTTAACTCCACGTTGTCAATGGCCCACCAGCCCAGGGCGTCCGAGTCGGTGCCGTACTCGAAGGCCAGGCAGTTCATGTTGCCGCCAAACAACATCCAGTCAATACCGACGGTCTGGTGGCCGGTCACGTCTTCGGTCGCGTCCCAGGTGAAGATATTGGTGTAGTCGCCCTCACCCCAGTTGATGCCGTAGATTTCGATGGAGTAAATGCGGATGCCACTGGCCACCCCGGTCTCGTCGGAAACCCATACGAAATACATGTGCAGGTCTCTCACGCCGTAGAAGTCGTCGAGCATGAGGTATACACTGCTGGAGCCTTCGGTATCCGTAAAGGTGTGGGTCCGAGTGTACTGGTAGTCTTCGTCGCTGAGGTAGAGCGTGCAGTAATCGCCCTCGTCGGCCGTTTCCTGCATGTAACCGATGGACATCCTGACGCCGTCGTAGCCGGCGAGGTTGATGGGCTGGCCAACCCACATCATGCTGGCCATGTCGTTGGAGCCGTAAACGAAATAGCCATCGCGGACGCAGCCGACACCATGGACCTCTACGAGCTGCCAATGGGCGTTGTGCTCCGTGGGCGGTTCCGGCCCGATGGAAACGGTATTTGCCGCCATGACCACCGAAGCGGCCAGGACGGCGATCAATCCCAGCGTTTTCATCCTGTTACCTCCTCAATAAAAAAGATTGAGCAACCTACGACGGGTTACTCAACTGCGTAAACAATGG
>MFAF01000033.1:0-142 GCA_001774505.1 Candidatus Coatesbacteria bacterium RBG_13_66_14
CCTGCTTCCCGGCGAACACGAGGGTCACGTCCGGCTCGAGCCTCTGGATGGCCCGGGCTAAAACGAAGCTGGTGGCCAGGGTGTCGGCGCCCGCGAAGGCGGGATCGGACAGGAGCACCGCGTCGTCCACGCCCATGGCGAT
>MFAF01000033.1:233-838 GCA_001774505.1 Candidatus Coatesbacteria bacterium RBG_13_66_14
TCCAGGGCGTAGAGGTCGAAAGGGTTGGTGACGCTGGGAACGCCCTCGCGGATGAGGGTGCCGCGCTTCGGGTCTATCCTGACCGTGGAAACGTCGGGGACCTGCTTGATGCAAACGACGTAATGCATGTAATCCGTTCTGGAGCCTTGATTTTCCCATGACATGGAATGCACGGCCGCGCCCGTAGAGATAATAACAGCGCCCCGGAAACGGGTCAAGCCGCGCGGTTCGCCGAACCGAGCGAACCGAGCTATGCCTCCGGAAAAACCGCCGCACCTGGCACCGTTTTTGCGCTTACCGGCAATCGTGGTCCGTCTCGCGTGAATGCGCCACATTTTACCTCTTCGAGGTCACGGATATACCGCTTAACCATCGCGGACAAAACACACCTGGGACGCATATCGCCTTAGCCCTTTCGCCGGTCGAGGCAAGAGGTTTCGCCAAGGGCGTAGCTCGCTAAAGCTCGGTTCGCTCGGTTAAACCCCCTGTCTTTATCTCGGGGAGATACGGTTAGGCGTCACAGTCACGCAGGCGTGGACGACCGCGCGGCACGCCTTGACCCGTCCCCCTCCAAGGCGTATAATCTCAACGAATAACGGATGGGA
>MFAF01000033.1:1007-3866 GCA_001774505.1 Candidatus Coatesbacteria bacterium RBG_13_66_14
GTCTCGAGGTCCTGGAGTATTCGAGCTGCCGGGTTTACGTGCTCGGCGAGGTGAAAGACCCCGGCCGCTACAACTACCGGGTGAGGATGAGCCTGGTCGAGGCCCTGGCCGAAGCCAGCGGGTTCTGGGGCAGCCCCGTGAAGAGCGAGGTCGCCATCATCCGCGTGCTTCCGGACGTGACCCGCCTCTACCTGGTTGACGTGCGGGGCATCCTGGAGGAGGGCCGGGCGGCTCTCGACGTGCCGCTGGCCGCCGGGGACATCGTTTACGTCCCCCGCACGTTCATCGGCGACTGGAACGAATTCCTCAACAACATCGCCCCCACGCTGCGCGCCGTATTCGACGCGAACCGCCTGTACAACCTGAGCTGGTAGAGTGGAACAAACGACAAACCCAGGTCGCGGCCGCGGCGCACCCAAGGTATCCGAATACCTCCTCGTTCTGCGGAAGCGGAAGTGGATAATCATCTTCGCCGTTCTGTTCTCGCTCACGGTGGCCGCCTACCAATCCTACACAACATCTCCGACCTACGTGGCGACGGCATCCCTGGTTCTCGAAACCTCGGGACAGAGTACCGATCTCCTGCAGGGCTTTTACACTTCCTTCCAGCCGTATCGCCTGGAGACCGAGCTCCAGATAATCTCGAGCCGCACCATCTGCCTGGGCGTGGTCGAGAGGCTGGACCTCGCCTTCCATCCCCAGGTGCAGTTGCCCGACGGCGTGTTTTTCCAGGATCCATTCGTTAAAGTAGGCTTCCCCGCCGGCCGGTACAGGGTGATAGAGGGCGAATCCGGTTTCTCGGTGATGGACGACGCACACAACGTCATCGGCGAATGCCTCTACGAACAACCCTTCGTGTCGAATGACGGCCTTTTCGGCTTCACCCTCCACGACCCCGAGCCCCACCCCAAGAGGATCATCAGCTTCCGGGTGACCAATCCCATCCAGGAAGCCGAGAGCATCCGCCAGGCCACCACGGTGCAGCAGTCCAGCGACTCGAACGCATTCACCGTGAGCGTTTCCCACACCGACCCGAAGATGGTGGCCAGGCTGGCCAACACCATCGCCGAGGTCTACGTGGATGAAAATCTGCGCTGGAAGCAGGAGCGCGCCCGAAAGGCCCGGGAGTTCATCGGGCAGCAGATCGAGGTGGCCGAGGTCAAGCTGCGGCTGACCGAGGACCTCCTGAGGGAGTACAAGGAAGAGCTGGGTATCGTGTCCTTCACCGACGAGGCGAGGGAGCTGATTCACCGTTTGAGCGTCGTCGAGGAGAACCGGAACAGCCTGGAACAGGAACTCGCCGAGCTGGAGGAACAGCAAGGAACCGTCGAGAACTACCTGAATCGGGGCGAAATAGATCTCGACACGCTTACGGCGATGAGCTCCTGGCCGGCATTCCAAACGGACCAGATGTTGAAGGAGTTCGTCCGGACGGCCGGCGAGCTCACGCTCGAGAAGCAGCAGTTGAGGCAAACCTCCGGTCTGCTCAACCCCAGACTGGCCGAGATAGACGGAGAGCTGGACGCCGTCGAAGGCGGGATAGAGAGGCGGCTCACCTACATCGCCACCTCCGGTGCCCTCGGCATCTCCATCGAAGGCGCCAAATCCAAACTGGATGAAACATCGAACTCCATCTCGGAGTTGACTGCGGAGCTTTCCACCATGCCGCGGGAGGAGATGGAGCTCTCCATCCGGGAGAGAAAGAGCGACGTCGCGTCGAAAATCCACTCGCTCCTCCTCGAGCGATACGAGGAGGCGCGCATCAACGAGAGCATGGAAACGGGCGACGTCCGCATCATTGACCGGGCGATACGGCCCACGGCGCCGGTGAGCCCCAACCACGCGTCGGATCTTCTCCTCGGCCTGGCCGTCGGCCTCGTCATCGGAATCGGCCTGGCCATGATCGTCGAAATGAACGACACGACGGTGAAATCGGCCGATGAAGTCACCGGGCTGACCGGGCTTTCGCCGATCGGAACGATCCCGAAAGCGACCGAGGAGTTCGAAGAGCTCGGCGAGGGTCGCCTGATCGTCCTGGAAAATCCGCGTTCCCCCATCGCCGAAACGTACCGCATCATCCGAACGAACATCCAATACTTCGGCATAGACAAGCAGATCCGAGTTCTGTCCATCACGAGCCCCAGCAAGGGTGAGGGGAAAACCACGACCACGGCGAACCTCGGGGTGTCCATCGCCCAGCAGGGTCATAAAACCCTCCTGGTGGACACCGATCTGCGCAAGGCGAAGATGCACCGTTTCTTCAACATACCGAACACGCCGGGTTTCACCGAGCTCATCCTCGGGGACAGAACCGACGAGGAAGTCATCCGACCCACCCAGGTCGAAAACCTCTTCGTCCTCCCCTCGGGGCACCCGCCGCCGAACCCCTCCGAACTCCTGTCCAGCCGCCGGACGCAGGACATCCTCGAGCGATTCCGCCAGGAGTACGACAAGGTTATCCTGGACACCTCACCCGTACTGGCGGTGACCGATCCCGCCGTCCTGGGAAGCCTCGTTGACGGGACGATCCTGGTAATCGAAGCCGAGGTGAGCGAGGCCGAGGCCGTCAAGGAGGCGGTGAACCTCTTGAAGAACGCGCGGGCTCAGATCCTGGGCTTCGTTCTGAACAAGGTGGATCTCACCCGAACCTACAAATCGAATCGGTATTACCACTACTACTATTACCACCACGACGACGAGGCGGAGCGGTCCAAAGGTTCGATTTGGAAACGTTTCCGGGGCAAAAAGTAACCCTCTTCACCGCGCTGACGAGTCGAGATCCCGGCGATCTGGCTCGTCATGTCACAGAAACGCCGAACGCCCTGGAGTGTCTGAAGGAGGAGCGGCTCGCCCCGCTGG
>MFAF01000033.1:3872-9613 GCA_001774505.1 Candidatus Coatesbacteria bacterium RBG_13_66_14
GGAGGCTGGGCGGGAATGGTTTGGCACAGGGCTTGCAAAGTTCCTTTTTGAACCTCCTGAAGGAAGAAAGGCGTCGGGAGGCCCGCAGGGAACTGGTCCAAACCGCCCCGATCCTGGACCTGCTGGAGGCGACGGCGGCGCTGAAACCGCTGGCCCTCAAGGGGCTGGACTTCCGCGCGCGGCTGTACCCGCCCGCCACCCGGCCGGCGGTGGACCTGGACCTCTACCTCGAGCGAAGGAAGATAGCCCGGTTCGCCGAGGCGGCGGAGAAAACGGGCTGGAGATTGGCCACCCGGGGGCGGCTGGGGCGGCGACTCTGGCGGCGCTGGAACCATCTCATCTGGGGCAAGGGCGACACCATCCTCGAGGTTCACTACGCCCTCACCGCGCCGGGGAGGTGCAACACCGGTTTCAGTTTCGGCGAAGAGCCCACCCCCCTGGACCTGCACGGGGTCACGCTCTGGGTGCCCTCGAGGGAGGACGCGGCGCTCTTCTGCCTCGTACACCTCTGCGGGAACCACTTCTTCGACCCCCACCTCCTGTCGGTGTACGATATCTGGCTGTTGTGTCCCGGTCTGGATTGGGGTAAACTCTACGCGCAGGCGCGCAAGGCGGGACTGGAACGGACGGTCTCGTTCGCCCTGGCCTATCTGCGGAACTACCCGACGTTAAGAAGCCTGGTACCGCCCGGAGGGCCGCTAAGGCCGGGAAGAAGCGGCAGGAAATTATTCAAACAGAGGACGGGAGGGGTGCGGGCGCGGTCCAGACTGCTGGGGCTCTACCTCGCGGACCCGCCGATACGCTCACTGACATACGTCCTCGGCCACCTCGGCGAAAGACTCGACATCTTCCGATGAAAACCTACGATCCGGACGCCGTGCCCGTGAAGGCGGGACGGATACCCTCCCAGGAGGTGGACGGCGAAATCTTCGCCATCACCCCCGAAGACGGGGTGCTCCACAACTTCAACGAGGTGGGGAGTTCCATCTGGCTCCTGATAGATGGGAAACGCAGTCTCGGCGAAATCGAAAGGTCTGTCCTGGCGGAGTATGACGTGGAGCCGAATCAGCTCAGGAACGATCTGAAGACGTTTTTCAAGGTCCTCGGGGAAAAGGGCTTGGTGGAATACAAGCGCTGACCTTCACCCTGATGAAGACAAGGGGTTTAACCGAGCGAACCGAGCAAAGCGAGCTACGCCCCCGGCGAACCGAACGAAGCGAGCTATGCCCTTGGCAAACCGAGCGAAGCGAGCTACGCCCTTGGCGAAATCCCTTGCCCCAGCACCAGTCAACAAACGGTTTTCGGCATCATGAAAGACAGAGGCGCACAACCGGAGGTATTCTCGAACCTGCGCTGGAAAGCCTTCCAACGCCACATCCCCTACATCGTCACCTTCGAGCTCACCTACCGTTGCAACCTCCGATGCACGCACTGTTACCTGACGCCGGACGACCCTCACCGGGAGGAGATGCCGGTCGAGGATTGGATCCGAACCATCCGAGAGCTCGCCGACCTGGGAACCTTTTACGTGACGGTCACCGGGGGGGAACCGACCCTGTACCCGGGATTCTGGGACATCCTGGACGAGCTGCACCGGCGGGATACGCTAATCCGTCTCTTCACCAACGCCACGACCCTGGACGAGGAGGGTGTGGACCGGCTGATCCGCTGCGGGGTCCGCATCGCCGATATCTCCCTCCACGGGCCCGACGCCGACACGCACGAGGCGGTGACCCGCACGCCCGGCAGCTTCGATGCGACGGTTACCGCGGTTAAAAGGCTGAGAGCCGCCGGGGTGCACGTCAATCTCAAGGGAAGCCTTTTAAAATCGAATTACTCGGCGGTCAACGAGCTGGACCGTTACATGAAGTCGCTGGGAGGCCACCCGCTCCTGAGCACGACCATCACCCCGGCCAACGACGGCGGCACGGAACCCCTCGAGAGGGCGGTGAATGCCGAGGAATTCTGCTACATCTACGAGAACTACTACCGGGAGGATCACGAACCGACGGAAATGGGAAAGGGAAGGGTTCTGCCCGTGATAAGCTGCACCGCCGGCTTCTCGACCCTGTCCGTCGCGCCCGACGGCGAGGTGTTCCCCTGCCTGCAACTACGGGCCTCGATGGGTAACGCCCGGCGGAGCACCTTGAGAAGAATATGGCATCATACCCCCCTTAACCTTCACCTGAACGGGCTGGTGCAATTATCCCCTCCGGGCTGCCTGGGGTGCGGGCTCGCCGATTCCTGCATGCGCTGCCCCGGCCTGGCCCTCATCGAAACCGGCAGCCTCTGGAAACCTTCGCCCAGCGCCTGTCAGTCGGCACGCAATTATAAATCCGCCCATGCTCTCCAACTCTCACGAAAAGGAAACGGAAATGAGCAAAAAGAGTTACATCCCGCCGAATCTGACCAGTGAGAGGATTTTTCAAGAGGCCTCCATCAGATGCCCCTATCAAGGGAATACCGTATTCACCTGTCAAAAGATCACGGCATGCGCCTATCCCAAAAATCCAGGCCAATGCTTGATCTTTTCGAGGGATTCTTAACCGGATGCCTTACAACCCTGGGTGATCTGAGATACCCTCCACACCAGCCTAGAAACTTGACCGCAGAAGGTCGCATAACACCTAACCTGAAAGCCGGACTTATAGCGGAGGCGCTGCGCGTGGGCGGCCCCCGATGGGTGAAGAGCCGTGGCCGATGCCACGGTGAATTGATACCCGACGGGGCCGAGATTCTCCTGGAGCCCTTCGGGGAAGCGCCCCCACGGGTCGGCGAGATAGCGGCCTACATAAATCCCGACGGCCTCGAGGTCGTCCACCGTCTCTGCCACTCCGACGCCGAAGGCTGGTGGGGAAACGCGGACACGGTGCTGGCGATGGAGCGCGCCGGGAGCCTTATCGGCCGCGTCACCGCACGCCGGTGGAAAGGGTCCGTCCGCGGCGTGAAACCGATGCCCGCCCGGGCTTGGCTGGCCTGGCTCGTCCACCGGCTCTACCACCGGACCCACGGCCTGGGCGGGGCCTGGGGGCGGTTTGCACTGCAACTCGTTCAACGGCTCAAACCAAGACTCTACCCAACCCCGTGAGGACATGAATCACAACGAACTGGCTAAAAAACTGACCGAAGGTCCGGCGGTTTTCGGCGTCATCGGCCTGGGCTACGTGGGGTTGCCGCTCGCCCTGGAATTCGCCGAGGCCGGCATCCGCGTCGTCGGCTTCGACATAGACCCGGCGAAAGTGGCGTATCTTAGAAAAGGCGAGAGCTACATCCGGCAGATACCGGCCTCTCGCATTAAACCCTTCGTTGACGGCGGCCTTCTCGAGGCGACCGGCGACCTCGACCGCCTGGGCGAAGTAGACGTCATCGCCATCTGCGTGCCCACGCCGCTGGACGGCCACCGTCAGCCGGACCTGAGCTTCGTAGAAATCACGTCCCGGGACACGGCCCGTCGGCTGAAAAAAGGGCAGGTGGTGATCCTCGAATCCACCACCTACCCCGGCACCACCCGGGAGGTCGTCCTGCCCATCCTCGAGGAGGGGTCGGGCCTGAAAGGCGGGACGGACTTCTTCCTCGCCTTCTCCCCGGAGCGGGAGGACCCGGGCAACAAGGATTACCGGACCCGGACGATACCCAAGGTCATCGGCGCGCTGACGCCCGCTGGACTTGAGCTTGCAAAGGGATTCTACGACCGTGTCTTCGAGCGGACGGTCCCGGTGTCCAGCCTGGAGGTGGCCGAGATGACCAAGATCTTCGAGAACACCTTCCGGGCCGTGAACATCGCCCTGGTCAACGAGTTGAAGATGCTGGCCCTGCGCATGGGGGTCAACCTGCACGAGGTGATAGACGCCGCCTCGACGAAGCCCTTCGGGTTCATGCCCTTCCGCCCGGGGCCGGGCCTCGGGGGGCACTGCATCCCCATTGATCCCTTCTACCTCACCTGGAAGGCCCACGAGTACGAGTTCAGCACCCGTTTCATCGAGCTGGCCGGTGAGATAAACACGGGGATGCCCCGCTTCGTGGTGGAGCGCACCGCCGAGGCGCTCAACCACGCGGGCAAGCCGCTCCGGGGCTCGAAGATTCTGATCCTCGGCATCTCCTACAAGCCCGACATAGACGACATGCGCGAAAGCCCGGCCGTGCCGGTCATGGAGGGCCTCCTCGCGCGCGGGGCGAAGGTGGACTACCACGACCCTTACATCGCGAAGATGCCCGCCACGCGCCAGACCGACCTGCGCCTGGAGAGCATCCCCCTCAAGGATTACTCCGAGTTGAAGGCCTACGACGCCGTGGTCATCGTGACCAACCACTCCGACTACAATTACCGGGAGGTGGTCCGCAACGCGGCCCTGGTGGTGGACACGCGGAACGCCACCGCGGGAATCCCCGACGATGGGAACGTGTGGCTGGCCTAGGGTTTATCACTTTGCGGACCGATACTAAGGAGACAAGAGGTTTAAACCCCTTGCCTCCAGATGCGGCGGGAAGGGCGGTCTTGCGGGTGAGACCCCCTTTTTGTATCATCACCTGGATAATCCGGCCTCGACCGCCGCGGGGCCTTTGAGCAAAACATGGAGATCCTCGCCGTCATCCCCGCCCGGGGCTCATCCAAGGGCCTGGAGCGGAAGAACCTCGCCCCCCTGGGTGGAAGGCCGCTGTTGGCCTACACGGCCGACTGCGTCCTGGGAGCCGTCCATCCATTGAGGGCGGTTCTTTCCACCGAGGACGACGAAATAGCGAGCCTGGGACGACGCCTGGGACTAGAAGTCCCCTTCCGGCGGCCCGTCGAGCTGGCGGGTGACGAGTCCACATCCCTGGAAGTCCTCCAGCACACCCTGGCCGCCCTGCACGCCGACGAGGGGTACGCCCCGGATTGGGTGCTGCTTCTGCAGCCGACCTCGCCGCTGCGGACCGCCGCCCATCTGGACGCCGCGCTGGACCTGCTCTTTTCCGGGGGGTTCGATTCCCTCATTTCACTGACCCCCATGCGCCAGAACCCGGCCTGGGCCTACCGCGTCACCGACGGGCTGGCCGAGCCGATCGAGCGGGAGAGACCCGACCGCCGGCAGGGGCTGCCCGGCTATTACTACCCCAACGGGGCGATATACGCGACCTCCCCGGAACTGCTGGCCTCCGACCGCATCCTCGGCGACCGCTGCGCCGCCTTCGTGATGGAGCCCCGGGAGTCGGTGGACGTGGACGACGCCTGGGACATGGCGGTGGCCGAGGCCGGCCTCATCCACGCCAAGAGGGCTCCGAGATGGTAGCCGCCTTCAAAGTGGGAGGCCGCCTGCTGGCGCCGGGGGAGCCGGTGTACATAGTCGCCGAGGGCGGCGTGAACCACGACGGCGACCCGGAGAAGGCCCTGAAGCTCGCGGACACCGCCAAAAAGTGCGGCGCCGACGCGGTCAAGTTCCAGCTCTTCACCCCCGGGAACCTCGTCGCCGCCGACGCGCCTCTGGCGCGCTATCAACTGGAGAACGCCGGCGGTAAAGACCAGTTGTCCATGCTCGAGCGGCTGAAGCTCTCCGAGCGGGACTTCGCCCGGGTGAAATCCCGCTGCGACGCTTTGGGCCTGGACTTCATCCTCTCGGCCTTCTCCGCGCAGGACGTGCGAGCCGCCGCGGGGTTGGGCGTGCCGGTGCTGAAAATCGGATCGGGGGAGCTCACCGATCCCTTCGTTCTGGACGCCGCTCGGGAAACCGGCCTCCCGCTCATGGTCTCCACGGGGATGGCGGACC
>MFAF01000034.1:0-7448 GCA_001774505.1 Candidatus Coatesbacteria bacterium RBG_13_66_14
GATGCGCCGCCACGGCCTGGTGGCCGCCTGCCTGAACGTCATCAAGGGGCCCATCGTCTCGGCGGAGTGGGACATCAAAGACCCCGACGGCGGACTGGCCGAGGCGCTCATAGAGCAGCTCCGCCCGCTCTGGCGCCGCCTGGTGAGCCAGGCGCTCACCGCGCTGGACTTCGGCTACGCCGCCTTCGAGCTCGTCTACGACGCCGGCGGTGAGGGTGTCCGTCTTCTCGAGACCCGCGCCCTGGACCCCGGGACCGTCGAGCCGCTCCTGGACGGCGACGGTCGTCGGGCCGGACTGCGCTGGCGCGGCGCCGACGGCACCGTGGACCTCGACGCGGCGAAATCCCTCTGGCTGGTCCACGCCGGGGAGTTCGGCGACCCGTGGGGCGAGAGCCATCTCGCCCCGGCCTGGCCCTTCTGGCAGGCGCTCACCTACGCCGTGGTCTACGGCAACCGCTGGCTGGAGCGTCACGCCCTGCCGCCCGCCGTGGTGCGCTACCCCGCCGAGCTGACCGTGGACAGCGAGGGGAAGTCCGCGCCCGCGAACGAGACGCGGGCCCTCGAGCTCGCCAAGCGGATCAACTCCGAGCACCCCGCCGTGGCGCTGCCCCAGCCCGCCGAGGCCGGGCAGCCCGGCTGGGAGATCGAGCTGCTCCAGGGCGCGGCCGACGTCTCTCCCCTCCTGGACTGGGTGAGCTACCTCTCGAAGATGCTCGTCACCAGTCTCTTCGTCCCCGAGAAGGCGCTGTATCAGGACGGCGACCGGGGCAGCCTGGCGCTGGTCTCCGAGCAGGTGAACACGTTCCTGTTGACACTGGATGGCATCGCCCGGGAGCTGGCGGAGCAGATTTCGACGGGTCTGTTGGAGCCGCTGGCCGGTCTCGTCGGCCGCCCCGGAGCGCGGCCGAGTCTGGTCATCGCCTCGATGGCCGGCTCCCGGCGGACGCTCTACAAGGAGCTCCTGGTCGAGCTCATCCATCAGGGGAAAATTGACCTCGCCGTGGAGCAGATAGCCGCGGAGCTGGGGCTCTCCCTGGCCGAGGCCGGGAGCAATAAAATGTAGGGCGGCCCTTCTACGGGCCGCCGCTTCACCCCATGTGCCGAGCTGGTCTGCGATGACGTAGGGGCCGACCTTTAGGTCGGCCCGCCCCTCACCCCTGGCCCCATGCGCAATTGCTCCTCCCGCGGGGAGAGGGGGACTTGCGGGCCGCCGCTGCGCCGGTGGAGCAGTTTTTCTTTTTAAAAAACCGTGCTGTTTTTTTTCTTAGGAGGATGATGCCCAACCCCTTCGACCCCCTTCCCCCGGACGGGGAGGACAGCCCCCCCCGGTTCCGCAAGGAGATCGCCCGAGCCGGTGTGTTTCAGCACCCCGACGGGGAGCTGGAGTTCACCCCGGAGCGGCTGGCGGCCTGGGTGGAGGTTTTCGACAAAGCGCGCCGGGCCGGGATCCAGATCCCCGTCCCGCTGAACCACGGCCCCGAGCCCACGGACAACGCCGGCTGGGTGGAGGACCTCGAGCTCTCCGAAGACGGCGAGCGGCTCTACGCCGTCCTGGTCATCACGCGGCCCGAGGTGGCCGGTCTCATCCGCGGCGGGACCATCCGCCACACCTCCCTGGCCCTGGGGCCCCTGGCCGACGATTCCGGGAACTACTGGGAGGACGCGATTCTCGAGGTGAGCCTGGTCACAGAGCCGCACATCCGGCGCCAGGAGCCCTTCGTCACCCTCACCGGGGTGCGGGAGCTGGCGGTGGAGCTGGCGGCGAGCCGCAGGAAGAACCACGAGCTTTCCCGCCACCTGGACGCCGAGCGTCTCCGGCGGCTGGAGGAGAGGGTGGACGGGCTGATCGCCGGCGGGCGTCTCTCCCCGGACCGGCGCGGCGACGTGCTGGAGCTGGCCGCAGGCCTTCCCGGCGATGACTGCCGGGAGCGGCTCCTGGCCACCTACGACCGGCCGCGGGTGCGGCCCGGCGCCCTGACCATCCCCGCGCGCCGCGAGGGGGCCGACCCCGAGCTGGAGGCAGTGGCCCGGCGCTTCGGCCTGGAGCCGTCCGCCCTGGCCTACTACCTGGAGAACACCGCCGGGCAGGGGGGGTAGCGCCGTTTTTCAGGGGAGGCCCTCATCGTATAGAGGGCGGCATACAGAGCTGCCGCCCTACGCATTCTCTTGTGTGACGTAGGGCGGGGGCTCCGTACCCCGCCCGTTTTTCACCCCTCAACCCGTCCCGCGCCTCGCGTTGCTATGACGTAGGGGCGGGTGTCCACACCAGCCCTTTTTTGCCCCTCACCCCGGCCCGTCGGCGCGCCGCTCCCCAGAGGGGAGAGGGGACATAAGGTAGCCCTCACCCCCACCCTCTCCCACGGGGAGAGGGGGCACATTACCGGTAACCTGGAGGTTCCCATGTCCCTGACAGCCAACCGTTACGACGAGCGCTTCGCCGCGGGGTGGCAGCTCCCCTTCCCCGTCGCCGCCGAGACGATCATCTACAAGGGGGCGCTGGTCTGCCTCGACGCTGACGGCTGCCTCGTCCCCGCCGCCGACACCGCCGGCCTGCGCTTCGTGGGCGTGGCAAGGGACTCAGGCGACAACTCCTCGGGCTCCGACGGCGACCTGGAGGTCGTCGTGGTGACCCAGGGCTCCATCGTGGTCGCCAAGTCCGGCGCCGCCGCCGGAGACGTGGGCGCGAGCGCCTTCTGCTCCGACGACGAGACCGTGGCGCTCTCCACGGAGAACGAGGTCTACGCCGGGCTCGTCGTGGCCGTGACCGATTCCGGCCACGTCCGTCTCCGCTTCGACGCCGGCGACTGCGCCCCGGCGGCTTAACCCTTAAAGGAGGAACAGATGCCCTTCACCACCGCCAGCGACCTCTCCCCGAAGATGCTCGAGGGGGTCGTGCGCACCGAGTTTTTCCGCGCCTACCACGAGCTCCGGGACACCGGCTGGCAGCGCTACACCACCGTGGTCGCGTCGGGGGCCGCCGAGGAGTACTACGACTGGCTGCGCCTTCTGGGCGACGTGCGGGAGTGGATCGGCGACCGGGTGATCAACCAGGGCCTGGCCGAGCGCTACTCCATCCGCAACAAGACCTGGGAGTTCGGCTTCTACCTGGAGCGTTCCGCCGTGGAGGACGACCAGTCGGGCCAGATCGGCCTGGCGATAACCGCCGCGGCCCAGCGCGCCGCAGAGCACCAGGCGCGCCTCGTCACCGAGGTGCTGGAGGCGGGCTTCACCGACGCCTGCTACGACGGCGAGCCCTTCTTCTTCGGCTCCCACCCCCTGGACTCCGGCGGCACCTTCGCCAACTACACCGACGCCCTCCTGGGTGCGGAGTCGCTGCGGGAAGGCCTCGCGGCGCTGATGGGGATGCGGCGCTCCGACGGCGCCCCCTGGGGGAACGTGGTTTCCAAACAGAACACCGTCCTCATGGTCCCGCCGGCGCTGTACTTCTCCGCCCTGGAGCTGACCCAGCACCCCCACTACTCCTTGGGCGACCCGGAGAACAACCCGCTGGCCGGGCTCTTCGACGTGGCGCTCAACCCCTACCTCACCAGCGAGACCGCCTGGTATCTCTTGCAGACGACCGAGCCGCTGAAGCCGCTCGTCTTCCAGCGGCGCACCGAGCTGGAGCTCACCGCCCAGACCGACCCGGCCACCGGGGACGTGGTCTTCCGCAACGACCTCTACGCCTTCGGCACCCGCCAGCGCTACAACGCCGGCTACACCTTCCCCCAGTTGGCCTACGCCGGCGACGGCACCGAGTCCTAGCGGCCCACGGGTGGACCTCTAGTCCACCCCGCAATGATTCTCTATTCATCTTGAGATTGCCCGCTCACCCGGGCGGGTGTGGGGGGCTTGGGAATCGGGCAAGGGGCTGAAGCCCCTTGTCTTGGTTGAAGCCGCGTCCTGACTTGGGCGTGCGCGGGGATTCGGTTGCCCCGCGCCGACGTGCGGCCGCGAACGAACGCTCCCGCTCCGAAGCTGCGATGGGTATGGCCCGGCGGGAGCCCGGGTTCGCCGGTTCCTCGGACCCCCGATGTCACCCGCGCTCCTCACACCGCATCCCGACGCTTTCTACGGGTGAACCCGATAGAACTTAGGAGGGACCTTGGCCTACGCCGAAGTCAGCGAGCTGCGCGAATTCCTGGGCGACGCCTTCGCCGCGGTGGAGGACGACACCCTCGCCGGCTACCTGGACTACGCCTCCGCCGAGATAGACACCCGGCTCTCGCCGCACTTCGCGATTTTGCCCTTCGACCCCGTCCCGGCGCTGGTGGGGCGGGTGTGCCTCTACCGGGCGGCGGCCGAAGTGCTCGTCGTCTACTACGGCCGGGCGGGTGCCGGGACCGAGGACGGGCGCGCGGCGCGATTCCGTGACGACTACGAAACGCTCCTCGCCCTGCTCGAGCGCGACCCGGCGCTGTTGGGCGTGGAGCTGGGCCCCCGGCGCGGCGACGTCGCCTTCTTCCACGACGACCCGGACCGCCCCGGACTCTCCCGCTTCGGGCGGTTCCCCGGCGAGGAGGGGTCATGGTAGACCTCGCCCGGCACCACTCCATGGTCGTCGGCGCCCTGGCCGCCGGGCTCTTCTCCGGCGCCCGCGTCACCTACGACCCGGGGCTCCTGCACCGATTGGCCGAGCTGCCGACCGCGGGCCTGGTCTCCATCTCGCCGCAGAGGGTGGAGCTCCTCGAGGGCTCCCGCGCCCTGGTCGAGCTGGAGGTCACCCTGAGCCTCGCCCGCCTCGGCGACGAGGAGACCGTCTGGGACCTGACCTCCCGCTGCGCCTCCCTGTGGCGCCTGTTGAACCGGGCGGCGGAGGACGGCCTGCCCTACGTCTACACCCACGGGGAGAGCGAGATTTCCGGGCACACCGCCGAGGAGTGGCTCTCGCTGGAGGGCCTGGCGGCGCGGTACTGGCGCACCTCCCTGGCGACCCCGCCCCGGCCCGCCTACCAACATGCGACGGTCGAGGCCGCCCTGGCGGTCGTCGCCCCCCGCTGAAGAAAGGATTCCCATGCCTTCCACCGTGCTCACGGGCAAGGGCTGCATCGTGGACGTGACCACCGGCCTCGTCTACGGCGGCGTGCAGGAGTTCAAGCTCACCAACGAGCTGGAGACCCGGAGCTTCCCCGCCGGGGAGCGCTGGTGTGCGTACACCGTGCCGGTCGGGGTGAGCTGGCGGGGCGAGGTCGCCTTCAAGGCCCTGGACGCGGCCACGCTGGGGGTGGTCCTCGGCGGGACGGGCTCCACGGGGCGCGTGCTGGAGGTGCTCGACGAGGAGGCGGCCGTCCCCGAGGGGGAGCCGTACACCGTCGCGCTGGGGCACGACGACAACGTGGCCGGATCCGAGGCGGTGAAGGACGCCGCGGGGCGCGCCTTCCTCCGGGTGGAGGACGACCCCGCCTCCGGCGAGTACGCGATTGACGGCGACGTGCTCACCTTCTCCGCCGCCGACGCTGGCGCGGAGCTCCGCCTGGCGTACCTGCGCCTGGACCCGAGCGCCGGGGACTCGCTCGTGGTCGGCCCCGAGGACATCCCCCAAAAGTTTTCGCTCTACGGCGTGCTCCGCGGCCACGACCTGATTGAGGGTCGGGCGCCCGAGGCCCGCTTCGCCGTGTACCTGGCCGACTGCCGCCGGACCGGGGAGTTCCGCTTCGGCGCCCCGGCGGACGGGCTGGGCGCCTTCACCCTCTCGTTCACCGCCCAGAACGCCCAACCCGGCGACGTGGTCTTCTACCTGCCGCCCCGGGAGACGACTTAGATGAAGCGCGAATCGAAGGACCGGGAGCTCTTCCGCCTGGCCGGCGACGCGCTGGACGGCGAGGTCGCCGGGCCGGAGGACGCGGTGGAGCCCGAGGAGCTGCTGCCGTCGGGGAGCGTCGAGATCGGCGGCCGCCTCTACCCCGAGCCCACCTGCTACGCCTACGTCCTGTTGGAGCGCGTGGCGTCCGGGCGGCTGCCCTACGAGCTCACCGCCACCGAGCGCGCCCTGTACCTCTTGTGGGTCGTGCTGCACCAGGGGAGCCCCGCCGAGCTGGCCGCGCTGACCCAGCGCCCCCTGGCCGAGGCCGAGCTCGCCCGCTTCTCCGCCGAGCACACCCCCGGGGAGCTGCGCTCGTTTTTGGAAGGTTACCTGCAATCGGCTTCGAGCGCGGTGAAAAAAAAAGCCCCGCCGGAAACCCCGGCCCGGGGGTAGGTCTCGTGGAGAAGCTGGCCGCCGTCGCCCGGTTCGCCGGGACCACCATTGAAAGGGTCCTCTTCCGCTGGCCCGCGCGCCGGGCCGTCGCTTACTCCCGCTTGATGGCGGGCCTGCGGCGGGCCGGGGAGAGGGAGCTGTGGCGGATCACCCCACCGAGGAGCGGACTTGAATCGCGCGTTTGACGATGAAAGCGAGGCCCTGCGCCGCGGCGCCCAGGCCGTGGAGCGGGCGGCGGAGAAGCTCGAGAAATCCGCCGAGAAGCTCGGTTCCGCCGACCGCGCCGGGCGTGCCGGGGGCGAAGGCGACCTGGACCGCCGCTTGACCGCTTTCGAGGATGGCCTGGCGAAGACCGTCGTCGGCGTCACCGCCGAACTCCTGGGCGGCCTGCGGCTCGGGTTCGACGACCTCTTCTCGGGGCTCTTCGGCCTCTTCTCCAGCCTCGCGACCTCGCCGCTGGGCTTCTTCGGGGACCTGCTGGAGCTCATCCTGCCCTTCGCCGGGGGCGGATTCGTCGGCTCCCCCACCCTGGCCCTCCTGGGCGAGGGGGGTCCGGAGTACGTCCTCCCCGAGGCGAGCCTTCACCGCGCCCTGGAGGGCGGGCTGGCGGGGATGGCGGGCCTCCTGGCCGACGTGCGCGGCGCGGCCCCCTCCGCGACCGGGGGGGACGGCCCGGTACATCGCACGACCACCGTCCAGCACTTCCACTACGCCCCGGTCATCGGCTCCCTGGACAAGCTGGACACATACAACCAGCGGGCCGACGCGGGCCAGTCCGGTCGGGGGTTGTGATGGACCGCATCAACGCCCCAGCCCAGACCGTGGAAATCCGCCTCGACTCCGGCGAGTGGATAAACATCACCACCGCCGTCGAGGGCTTCTGCGTCCCCTCCTGGCGCGTGGAGGACAAGACCGGGGAGATCATCTGCGACCAGGTGCGCGCCCGGGTCGTCGTCCCCCTGCTCGAGGAGCTGGGCGTCACCGTCCGCCGGGTGCTCGAAGCGCAGCGGATTGACTTCCGGCTCTTCTTCCACGAGGCGACGAGCGGCATGGTCCCCGTCGGCTCGACCCCCGCCTTCCGCGGGCGCGTGGTGGAGCTGGCCCGTTTGACGAAGCTCAAGGCCGGGGACTCCCTCGATTTGACCGTCCACGACCTCCTGAAGGCGGGGAACGAGCGGCAGCCGTCGGCGGCGATACTCAAATCCGCCGAGCCCGCGCGCTACGACGCGGTGATTCGAGGGCTGGCCGCCGA
>MFAF01000034.1:7463-12830 GCA_001774505.1 Candidatus Coatesbacteria bacterium RBG_13_66_14
GGGCGACCTCCACGGGGCGGGGCTCTCGACACAGACCCCCTACGTCACCCACCATCCCCGGCCGGGTGGGGCCGACGCCTCGGTGCAGATTCGGGGGCTGGCCTGGTGGCCCGCCCACGGGCTGCTCCTGTGCGGAATAGGAGAGAGCATCTGGGGCTACGACCCCTCGATGGGGGCGAGCTACGAGCTGGCGAGGCCGCCCTTCCCCTCCCCGGAGAGGCAGATTGAGCACCTCTGGGTGGACGGGACCGACGTGTACGGCGTGAGCCTTCCCACCGCCGAAGCCGCGGTGACGGCCGAGGGTCACATCGTCAAGGCGGACCTCTCCGGGTTCGACCCGGACTTCGCCGCCCCGCCGGTGTTCTACGCCGTCTACGCCGAGCCGTTCAAGCTCTGGAACGCGGGATCGGCGCGGATACTTTCGACCGGGGCGGAGTGGTGGGTGCCGCAAGGGGGGGGCGCGGGCGACCTGTTCATCTATGTCGGGAACGCCATCGGGCTCGGCGGCCCCGAGGACGGCGAGTACATCCCCGGTCCGACCGTGTTTGAGATGATTGAATACGTCCCCGGGCACGAGGGGGACCCCGGATTCATCGAATACTGGTACAGGGCGTCCGCGCGGATTTTCTGCCGCATGGTGATCAAGGGATCGAGCTATTTCCCGGAATCCGCCTCGGGCAACCCGCTCATGTACGGGCGCAACCTCTACCTCCCCGAGGGCACGGCCCTTGGCCTGGAGTACACCGACGACGACCTGCGGCACCTCGACGTCGTCGCCTACAGGATGCCGGGGCCGTTGGCCTACTACATCCCGCGGGGCGTCCCCGACGGGGACGACTGGGTTTACGACATCGGCAACCACGTCCCCCACGCCGAAAGGGCCGGCAAGCTCCCCTGCACCCTGCCCGCCGGATACTACGCCTTCGTCACCCACGGATCGCGGATAACCGACTACGCCCACGACTTCCCCCTCGAGTCCGTGTCCGGGTTCCGAATCAGCTTCACGCGGGCGCAGCGCCGCCCCTCCGTCGCCTTCACCTCGGCGGGGGACAGGGTCATCACCGCCGAGGACACGGTGGACATCTCCACCCTGACCGATCCGCTCGGGCCCCTGGCCTCGAGCGGGGCCGACGAGTTCGAGCGGCTGTACTACCGGGACCTGACCGCCGGGACCAAGGCGGGGGTGCTGTTCGGTCCGACCCGGGCGCACTCCGCGCTGCTGGCCCGGATGAGCGACACCGAGGCGCTGGCGGTCTTCGCCCGGGAGGCGGGGATACCGGGGGCCTACGGCCGCATCGAACCGCTGACCGGCCTGGCCCTCGGCCGGGTGCACGAGTCCGGCTCCAACTGGAAGTACGCGCAAGTCACGACCCTCGGCGGCTGGACGGGCAACGACGACGCCCACGCCTACCACCACTACAGCCCGACGAGCCTGGCCTATGAAAACGGCGTCGCCTATGTCGGCTACACGCGGACGACCCAGCGGTTCCGGGACCTGACCGGGGCGCCGGTTTTCCGGGCTTACGTGAACTGGGACCGGGCCGGCAACATCTACGACATGGGCGGCTCGAAAATAGAGGTGAGCGGGTATCTCCTCGATGAGGTCGAGAAGGGGGACCGCGTCCGCCTGTGGCCCGACGACCCGGACAGGCTCCCCTACGCCCCCCTGCCCCGGACCATCCTCGACGTGGAGTGGGACACCGAACGCATGCTGACCAGGCTCACGGTGAGCCCGCCGCTGGACTGCTCGGACGGCGCCCCCAACCCGGCCGACCGTGTCATCGAGCGACTCGAGGATACTTTCTACACCAAGGGCATCGAGGAGTACGACTCCCGCTACGGCGACGAGTTCGAGTGGGGGGTGCCGACCCTGCAGAAGGAAGTCGGAACCCGCGAGGTAAGAACCTATCTCCGGGCGTACAAACTTCTGACGGGCACCTGGGAGGCCCCCATAGACTTCGGCCGCGAGGACGTGACCGAGGAGATCACCGCCGAGGACGACCCGGAGAACCAGCGGGCCACGCTCACCCTCTCGAACACCTTCGCCGACCCGGCGACGATTTCGGTGAAGCTGGGCGATTCCCCGGTCGGCTTCACCGTGGATACCAATGAACTGTACGAGACGGGCGACTGCACCCTGGCGCTCCCGCGGCGGTACGTCGGCCTGGAGCTCACCGTCGCCTACTCTTACTGGGACGCCTCGCTGCGGTTCACCGAGATGACCATGGCCGACCCCACCCTCTACTACACCCGGGGGAAGGAGCTGCGGTCCTGGTCCGGCTCCGTGGTCGAGCACGGTGAGGTCCACTACAAAGCCTCGGGAGTCGCGTCTCCGCTGGTCATCCCCGCGGTGGTGTCCCCCCCGACCGTTTACGGCGTGGCCGAGGGCGGCGGCAACTACCCTTTCCAGCTCTCGGTCAACCACTCGCTCAACGTCGGCGACCGCTCCGGCTGGGAGGGCAAGGGTCTGGCCTCCTGCCTGGCCGAGGTGGCCCTGGCTCTGGGGTGCATCTTCTGGGTGGATGGGAGCGGGGTCGTCCATTTCGTCCCGCGGGGCTGGCGCGGCGGCGAGGCCGACGTGCTCCCCGAGGACGTGCTGGACTACCAGGAGCCGGGGGCCTGGCAGCGGGCGGCGCCGGCGGTGACCGTGACCTGGCCGGGCGGCGAGGAAACGGCGGGGGTGCTCTCCGCCACGCGGCTTACCGACAACGAGTCCTTCAGCGCGCCGCTGGTGACCTCGGCGGGCTGGGCGAACCTTTTGGCGAACCTGCTCTACGCGGCGAAATCCAACCGCGGCGGCCGGGCCGAGGTGACGCTCGGGGGCCTGCGGCTGGACATCGAGACCGGCGACGGTCTGCACGTTCCCTTGGCCGGGGCGGTCTCCCCGGACGACGGGACCGGCGTCGTGGTGGGGATCGAGCCGCAGTTAAATCTCGGCCAGGCGCAGACGCGCTTCATCCTTGAACTGGAGGATTGATGCCCTGGGGTGATTCGGATTCTGGCGGGCAACTTCGGCCCAAAGTCAGCTTCACCGGCGGCGCGGTCGGCCTCCCCGACCTCACCTTCCCGGCCACCGGCTTCACCCGGATGGACGAGGACTGGGTCCCGGAGAAGATCGTCAACGCGGCGGCGGACGCCTCCCGGACCGTCTCGGAGTCAATCGTCGGCTACCGCGGCGTCTTCACTGTCCACTACGCCTACCTCACCGCGGAGGGCCGGCGGCTCATAGCCCGAGTCGTCAACGTCGGGACGCGGGTCTACTTCTACCCCCACTCCGACACGGCGGAGAACTACCTCTGCCGGGTGTCGGCGACCTCGGGGATCATGCAGCAGCTCGACGGGAAGGCCATCGGCTACGGTCCGCTGGCCATCACCTTCGAGACGGTGACCTTACGTTCCTCGGTGCCCTGCGAGGGCGAGGCGTCGCACTTCTCCGACAAAGACCTGGCCTACATCGCGGGCGATGAAATCTGCTGCTTCTCCGACAAGGACCTGGCCTACGACACCGACGACAAGATCGGGTGGTTCAACAAGGCGGAATGAGTGTGTTTTTATTATAAACTTGACGAGAGTTTAGTAACCGAATATACTGGGGGTGCAATGGAGCAAAAAGAAATCCGTATTCAACCATTTTTAAGTCCGAATATTAATCGTTTATATTCGGATTTTACTGCCGTTAATATGTCTCCATATGATATTACTATTGATTTTGGAGAAATAATTTACGTTAATCCCGAGGAAGTTAGTAAGGATGGTACTATTATCCGCCCGATAAAGGCTAGGATTACATTACCTATTGAAATTGCAAAGATTTTGGTGTCTCAGATATCAGAAATGCTTAGGAATAGAGATGCCATCTTAAAAAAACAGGATAGTAAAGAGGGATAATTATGATTTCAAGTCGTGTTCATACTTCTATCCCTATTATTGATGTTGATGATTGGGTGCAAACCTTTTTATTCAATAAAAACCAAGAAAAATTTGCATTTCTCTGTCAAGAGAATGAAATAGTCATGATATGCCAGGAATCAAGTCAGGGAAAAATTTATAATGTCAAGATTGACGCGGTACACGAATCCATTGAAAGCATATTAACCCAGTTGAGAGAGCGCGGAAAACTAAGGATTATTGAGTATTACATCGAAGGTGATAATGTAATCGTGAACTATCATGCTGATAGCTTTGATGAGATAGAAAAAGCTAGTGATGCGATTGCAGATGCCTGCCTTGATATCACTGCGCTTGGGTATATCCCAATAATTGGCCCCAGTTGTGCAGAATAAAAGGGAAAGAAATCATCAAATAACTCATAATCAAACAGCCGCAGATTACCTGCTTGCTGCCCCTGGGGGTGGCGATTTTTATTTTGATTGGGTTTGTGTTACTCGATTTTATGCGGCACTTCATGCTATTGATCGGATAATAATTGATAAACTTGGTAAAAAACCTGAAAATCACAAAGATAGGTCGGATTACCTAGGTGAATCCATATTAAAGTACGGTGTCGATAAAAATGTTGAAACATGGTACTCAACTCTGAAATCATTAGGCTGGCAGGCTAGATATGGATTTCTAAAATACAAATATGCACGGCCCCAAATTGCTCTACAAGTGTCAGAACAAGCGTTAAATAGACTTCTAGCATATAAATAAACTGCCTTAGGGTGCTTTTTTTATGTACCCATAGTCTGTAAAGCCTGGCTACCATAAAGAGAATTTGGCCGCTTAAGCGGCCTTTTTTTACGCCCTGATTCATAGATAGCGGAGGCGAACATGCCACTCGGAAAGCCGCGCGATTTCGTCACCTACCCGAACCTCGAGGCGAAGAACCTCGGCGTCGGCGAGGGGGACAACGCTGCCAAGCGAATAGACGGCCTCTACTTCGACGCCAACAACGAGGGCACCAACAACGCCCTGGCCATTCGGCAGGGGTTCGGCGTGGATTTCGTGGACAACGGCTCGGTCGTCGGCGAGTGCCGGGTGACCACCCCCGTGGGGCTCTTCGACGCCGAGCACAAGGTGACCATCGGCGACGGGACGCGCATCTGGAAAACGGCGATGACCGCCGCCGACGACCTGCGCTTCGACGATGGCGACATCGTGAACGGCGTGGCGGGACCGGCGGACTACTCCAACGCCGGCTTCATAGACTCCCTCCTCGTCTGGTCCACCGGCTCCGATACCCTCCGCACGATGGCGGACAACACGGAGCTGGTCCTGGTCAACACCGAGCCCAACGCGCTCACCGCCGACGATATCGCGCGCTCCCCCGCCAAAGCGGAGAAGGTGGACACTTCGCTCACCAACCTGGAGACGGCCTTCGACGTGGAGCACGACGGGGCCACGGGGGTCCACGCCTCGGGTTTC
>MFAF01000034.1:12841-24958 GCA_001774505.1 Candidatus Coatesbacteria bacterium RBG_13_66_14
CATGGTCAACCAGAACACCTGCTTCCAGGCGGAGGCGTGGCAGAACGTCATCCGGTACGGCAAGTTCGAGTTCTGGCCGGAGGGGATAGACGCGCCGCCGGAGGGCTGGCAGCTCTACGGTGCCCCGACGGCGGTGGAGCGGGAATCCGGCGCGGGGAACGTCCGGGTGGGGAACTACTCGGTGAAAATTACCACCGGCGGGGCCAACCGCGGCATCAAGTACGCCGTCCCCAACTTCCGCGACTACCTGGGCAAGGTGTTCACCGTCTCGTGCTGGGTGAAGCAGTCCACGGCGGGGACCGTGGCGATCACCGTTGACGACGGGGTGGGGACCACGACCGGCCTCGCCGTCGTCCTGAGCGGGAACTTCCAGCAGGCGTTCTGCCGCCACACCATGGCCGCCGCGGCGACGAAGCTGGAGGTCATCATCGCCTCGGTGGGGACCGCGCCGACCTTCTACGTGGACGAATTCTCGGCCTACGAGGGGACGATGCTCAAGGCATACTCCCGGAGCCCCGAGGGGTCCATCGCCGAGCACGACGTAGTTCCGGTCAACCTCCTCTTGAATGCCGACTTCGAGCACTGGGCGGACGCCGCCGGGATGGCGGACCAGTGGGAGAACTACACCGCCGCCGCCGTGTCCGCGCCCAATGCGGACGCGCACTTCGGCAACCGGAGCCTGGAGATAACCGCCGCGGCGGCCATCGGCCAGGGGGCGTGCCAGCGCATCGGGGCCTTCTCCGACGTTCTCGCCTTCCTCAGAGGCAAGACCGTCTGCTTCAGCGTGTACGTGAAGGAGCTGACGCCGGGGACCTCCCGGGAGTTCGCCCTGACCATCGAGGACGGCGTGGGCTCGACCGGCATCTCCTTCGATCAGGACGACTACGCGGACTGGACGCGGCTGTGGGTGGTCCACACGGTGGACGCCGCGGCGACGCTCCTGACGGTCTCCGTGACCGCGAACCAGGCGGTGGTCGTGGCGGGGCTCCTGGCGGACTCGGCCTGCCTGAACATCGGCTCCCGGCCGATGCCCTGGTCCGGCAACATGCCCTCGGTCTGGTCGCCCGTGCGATACGGATTTTTTAAGAGCGGCGCGGTGACGACCGGGACCTACCTGGACGAGGCCTGGCCCGTGCCGGAGCGGTTCTACCCGACGCGGCTGGACGTTTACTGGCTTCTCGGCCCCACCAGGATTCTCCCGGCGGGGAACACGGACGCCGTCCTCTACACCGGTGTCCGCGGGGCCGCCCCGGCCTCGACCGGGTTTTACGTCCGGGTGGCCGCCGAGCTGGCCCCCGACGCGGACGGCGTGGGCGCCTCGGCGACGCAGATACCGGCTGCGGCTGAGACCGACGTGACGGCGGAGCTGAAGTACCTCCGCATCTACGTGGACAATGTGAGCACCTCCGCCAACCCGCAGACGCCCAGCGTGCTCCTGACCGGCTACACGCTGGCGCTGCCGTAGGAGGCATCATGCCTTGGCGCTGGGCGAGAGATGAATGGTGGGCGGGCGACAAGCTCGGCCACTTCTTGGGGGGGCTGGCGAGCCCCCTTCTTCTGTGGGCCGTGTTTCACCTCTGGCGCGGCTGGTGCGTCCTGGGCTCCCTGGCTTTTTGGTGGCTGTGGGAGGTCAAGGACGTGTACATTCCGTACGAAAAGTACGGTTGGCTCGGAGGCGACGGGTTCAGTTGGCGGGACGCCCTGGCCTCGTCCGTCGGCATCTGGTTCGGCTGGATGATCCTGGAGCTGTTCGGCTCCTGCCTGCCGGGGGCGTGATGGAAGAGAAAACGGTTGAGCGGCCCAAGCTCTTCAACTTCAACGGCGGGATAGAGTTCGGCCAGCGGCTCTTCGGCTTCCTGCTGATCGCCCTCCTCGCAGCGGTGGCGCTGGTGCTCCACGCCTGCGGGGTCATCGGCGAGGGGGCGTTCAACGCGGCGATTGTGACGGCGGGGACCGTGGCGGCGGCGCTCGCCGTCGGGCGCTCCATCCAGAAGGCCGCCCGGGAGAAGGCCGGCGGGGAGATTGACGACGCCACGGGGAACGCCATCATCGAGGCCGTGGGAAAGGCCGCGCCGCAACCGAAGGGAGGCGGGGGCTTTGGAGACGGGAAATCTGTTTGACATCCCCCGCGACCTCGCCCGGCCCCGAGAGGGCCGGGTTACTTATGTGCGGATGAAGGGGACCGGGCGTCTCATCGAAACGCTGGACGAGTGGAAGGTCCGCGTCGTGACGCTTTACGGCGGCGACCCGGCGGGTTTTCTGGTGGCGAACTCCTGCTACCGCCCGAAATCCGACCTCGAGCCCGGCGGCCCCGGCCCGGAGCCCGGCGTGGATCGGGCCAGCTACCCCACGGACTACACCGACGCCAACGGCCACTGGACAGGCTGCGCGGTGGATTACTCCGCGCGGCTGACCGCCGAGAGCTTCTGGGGAAGCCTGTGCCCCAAGTGGTGCCGGGACGACATCCGGGACAGCCTCGTCGCCGCGGGGCTCTTCCACCCCTGGTACTACTACCGCTCCTGGGTCGAGGGGTACTTCAAGATGCACGAATACTGGCACATCGCCGTCGAGCTCACCCCCTGGGAGCAGGCCCATGCCTACCGGGAGACGCCGCCGCACTGGTACGACGGCTTGCGGCCCGGCTCGACCGCCATCCGTACCCATTGAGGGTACGAGCGTACCCGTTTTGGGTACACCCGTAGCTGTTAATAAAAAGGGGAAAGTGAGCGACAACGGGATTTGCCGCTAAAAAGTGAGCGGCAACCCCAGGAAGGATAAAATGAACGACGGGGCAGGCAAGTGGCGCTGGATTTTCTGGACCATCTTCGTCATCGCCGTGGTGGCGGTGTTCTTCCTCGTCGGCTGGGCCCTCGACTGGTGGTCGGTGGGAGGTCTGTTCCTCTGATGAGCGACGGCAACGGCGAAAAACGCTGGCTGACGTGGCTGGTCCGCGTCATCGTGCCCGCGCTGATCGCGGCGCTCTGGTTGAGCCTGTCGGCCCAACTGGACGACCTGCGGTGCGAGGTCCGGGAGATGCGCGCCGAGGTGCGCGACGAGCTGAAGTCGCAGCGGCTCGTCAACCGGGAGCAGGACGGGCGTCTAGCCCGGCTGGACGCGGAGGTCGGGCTCCTGCGGGACGACGGCCGCGGTGATTAACCCGACGACCACGCCGGCGGCGAGAGAGGGGAGGAGGACCAGCGGCAGGAGGCCCCAGGCGAGGCCCGGCAGCAGCACGAGAATCGCCGTCGCCCACTGTGCGGCCGCGTGGAACGCCGCCCCGGTGAGGGAGACGCCCACGAGGCTGACGCGCCGGGGGTAGAGCGGCAGCAGGGCGCTCATCGCCCCCCAGCTCGCCACGGAGCCGGCGAGGTTCATGAAAATTATCGGCGTCAGGAGGTTGCCCAGGAAGAGGGAGCCCAGGACGGTCCGGACAAGGCTCAACCTCAGTGCCGGCAGCGGGCCCTGCCTCACCAGGACCACCAGGACGACGATGTTGGAGAGGCCGAGGCGCATCCAGGGGACCGGGCGCGGCAGGAGGCCCTCCAGGACGTAGAGGGCCAGGGCCAGCGCGAGCAGGCCGATCCCCCTGTACCTCTCCACGACCCGCCTAACGGGTGACGGCATCTACACCGCCCTCTCCTTCAATTCGAACCCCGACACCGTTGGGGACGCACCAGACCGCCTCGCCCGCCTTGTCTATCCCCCCCATCTTCACGCAGAGCTTCTGGGGGCAGTCCGAGCTCTCCACCCAGGCCCGGCCTCCCTCGATCCGGACGACGGTCTCTCCGACTGGCCCCTCGAGCACAAGGGTCCGTTCCTCGTCGAGGCCGACGCGGATCTCCCCGCCGGGGTAGGTGACGACCGCCGTGGCGCCCGGCTCCTCGGGGAGCATCCAGGGAATCGCCGCCGCCGCCGACAGAGCGACGGCCAGCGGGATGTCCAGGGGTTTCAGCCGCCAGCGCGCCATCGGACCCTCAACGGATGACGGCGAGCTTCCCGACACTCTCCTCGACCCGGGCCGCCAGCCGGTAGAGGTACACGCCCGAGGCCAGGTCCCGCCCGCCCGAGTTCTCCACCGCCCACTCGTACTCGCCCTCCAGGCCCCCCGCTTCGAAGACCAGGCTCCCCGCCGCGTCGAAGACTTTGAGGTCCGTCCCCGCCGGCAGGTCGCGGAAGGTGACCGTCGTGTGGCCCTCGCCGGGGCGGAAGGGGTTCGGGAAGGCGTAGGCGGCGTCCAGCCCTTCCGCCTGCCCCCCGCGGGGTACCAGTTGCAGGACCGCGGCCGCCGCCGCCCGGGCGCCGCTCACCCCCTGCACCATGTCCAGCTTGTCAATCGTGTCCTCGGTGGTGTGGTAGTAGGGGTAGATCTGGGTGCCGTCGTACTCGCCGATGTGGATCGCCGGGATCCCCGCGCGCCAGAAGCTGGCGTGGTCCGAGCGGTACCACTCGGGGTCGTTGGTCTCCACCACGAAGGCCGGCGTGTAGCCGCACCCGTCGTCGTAGGCGCCGGAGAGCCAGAGCGAGTCGTCCCGGGTGAAAGCCTCCAGGTCGTAGTTCTCGTCGTCGCGGTAGGCGTACATGTCCAGGTTCAGCACGCCGCCGACCTCGCCCTCCGCCAGGTCGGCCACGTAGTAGGACGACCCGATCAGCCCCTGCTCCTCCCCGGAGAAGAAAACGATTCGGACGGGCGTTTCGAAGGTGAGCCCCCGGCATGCGCGCGCGACCTCGAGGCAGGCGGACACGCCGCTGCCGTTGTCGTCCGCCCCGGGCGCCAGGTTGTGCGGGTCATCGGAGATGCTGTCGTAGTGCCCCGTGACGAGAAGGGCCGGGCCGTCTCCCGAGCTTTCGAGCTCGCAGACCACGTTCCGCCAGGTCAGCCTCTCCTCGGTTTCGATTTCCCCCCCGACGAGGGTCCCGCCGCCGTCGGTGGAGACGTAGGCGAAGGGCGGCTCCCCGCCGCCGATCCACAGGGTGTCGTCGTCCAGCACGTCCAGGGCGAGGAAGCGGTCCCGGTCCGAGCTCTGGATTACGGTCCAGATCGCGCCGCCGTCGGTGGTCTCGAACAGGTGGCGGTTGTCCCCCACGCAGAAGCCGTGCAGCGCATCCACGAACTCGACCTGGTAGATGAACTGGGAGAACCCGCTCTCCTGATCCGACCAGGAGAGTCCGCCGTCCCCGGAGCGGAGGATGGTGCCGGCCGCGCCGACCGCCCACGCGTCGCCGGCCGTCGGAGAGATGCTCACCGCGTAGAGGATACTCTCGGTCCCCGAGTCCACGCCCACCCACGACTCCCCCCAGTCCACGCTGCGCAGTATCCGCCCCCCCGAACCCACGGCCAGCCCCAGGGAGCCTACCAGGTCCACCCCCAGCATGCTCCACGTGTCGGGGACGTCGGCCTCGGTCCAGGTTTCGCCCCCGTCGTCCGTCCAGGAGATGAAGCCGATGCCGGCGGCGCATCCGTGCCCATCGTCGCTGAAGGCGATGTCCCGGATGCTCGAGGGGAAGTCGTGGTCCACGACCTCCCAGCTATCCCCCCCGTCATCGGTGGCGAGCATGGTCCGCCACCCCCCGACGAACCCCCGGTCCGCGTCGAGGAAGAGCACCGCGCGGGTGTAGTAGCCGCCGGTGTCCTCCAGGGCGTGCCAGGTTTCCCCCCCGTCCTCGGTCTTGACCGCCATCAGCCCCACGGCGTAGACCGTGTTGGAATCCACGGCCGAGACGTCCCAGACGGACACCGTCCCGACCCCGTTTAATTCGTAGGTATGGTAGTAGGGCTCGTAGCCCCACCCTCCCAGGGTGGCCATCAGAAGCTCGGCGGCCTCGGCGCACCCCGGGCAGAAGGAGAAGCGGGTGGGGATGGCGGTGAGCTGCTCGAGATGGTCCAGGTAGTGCTCGGTGTCTATCCGGGCGATGACCGCCGGGTCTATCCAGCCGCCGCCGAAGGGCTCGGGGGGCGTGTCCTGGAGCATCCCGGCGGGCCGGGAGACCCCGGGCAGGGGGGAGAGGAGCAGGAGCTCGCCGCCGGGGAATCCCGGCAGGAGCCCGTCGGAGGAGAGCAGGTGGACGCCGGGGAAGGAGGCGACGGTCCGGGTCCCCGCGGGCGGGGCCTCGCCGTAGAAGAGGTAGTAGAACGAGCCGGGCTCGTGGTCGGCCAGCCATCGGGCGCCCGGCGTCGCCTCGCCGAGGTAGAGCCAGCCGTCGGCCGCGGGAACGGCGAAGACGGAGGACTCGGGCGCGGCCGGCGAATAAAAGAGGCCCGGCGTCGCCCAGGCCCCCAGGTGAAGAAGGGTGAGGAGCCAAACGGTGGCGCGCATCCGCCCCCCCTACCGGTAGACGTTCTCGATTATCCGCGGGTACTCGGAATCGGCGGTGCCCAGCATCAGCCACAGCGCCGTGACGAAGTCCTCCCGGGAGAGGGAGGTGGCGGGGAACTCCGCCTCCAGCTCCACGTTGTTGTAGTCGTTGATGACCGCCTTGACCATGTAGTTCTCCAGGCCGATGCGCAGCAGGACCCCGGCCAGGTCGCCCAGGTCGCCGTGGCTGTGCTCGGGGATGGAGACCAGGATGGACTGGAAGCAGATGAACCCGTCGCAGAGGTACAGGGTGCAGGGGACGGCGCCCATGTTGTCCCCGGTGGTGCTGATGTACCAGGTGTTCGGTTCGTCGTCGTAGGTGAGGGGGTCGAAGCCCTCCTCGGTGAGCCAGACCGCGATTTGCGCCGCCTGTGCCGCCAGCGCGGCTTCCGGGTCCGGAGGCTTGACCTCCTGGGCCGCCAGGGCGACGGGCAGAAGAAACAGGATTACAATCAGCCGCATCTTCCACGCCTCCTTGAGTGGGCGCTTTCATTATAACCGGACCGGACACGTTTCGGTCAAGTCGAATAAAAAAAGGGGCCCGGGGCCCCTCTTTTTTTTATTGTGTCCCGGGGGTCGGTTGCTCCCCGCCGCCCGTTTCCGCCGCGGGCTCTTCGGTCGCCATGGGCTTCGCCTCGGGCGGCTTCTCGGTCTCCTCGGTCCCGGCGCCCGGCTGGGCGTCCTCCTCCGGCTTGGGCGTGGAGTAGAGGAAGGCCAGCACCATGGAGAGGACCATGTAGCTTATCGCCAGCCAGCGGGTGAGCTTGGAGAGGAAGGTCGCCGCCCCGCGCTGCCCCAGGATGGTCTGGGTCCCCGCGCCGCCGAAGGCGCCGGACAGCCCGCCGCCCTTGCCGGCCTGCAACAGGACGGTGACCGACAGGCCGACGCACAGAAGGATGTGGATGACAAGGACGATGATCACCGGGGCCGACCTCCTCTACCCTGTTGCGAGGCGGGCGAAGTTTAGCAGAAGGGCGCTCCCCGCGTCAAGGTGCCGGGGCGGTCATGGCCCCCAGGATGCCGGAAAACCTGGCCGCGCCCTCCTCGTCGCCCAGTATCAGGCTCTCCGTGTAGAGGGCGTACAGGTCCGGGACTCCGGCCGTCCCCTCCTCCAGCCGCCGGCGCGCGTAGAGGGCCGCGCGGCCGTAGAGGCCGTAGAAGAGGCAGCGGCCCACCAGGACGTCGGAGGGCGTCTCGCCGCGGGCGAGGGCGGTCCAGACGGCGGCGGCGTCCTTCGCCACGTCCCACCGCCGGGGGTCCAGGGGGGAGAACCATCCGGCGCGGACCGCCGCCGCAGCGGCCCGGGGGGCGTATCCCGCCGCCGAGGCCGCCTCGGCGAACACGTCCAGCCGGCCGAGGAGGAAATCGGTGGCGGCGCGCTCGTACTTGTGCGGTCCGGCGGGCCGGGGCCTGAACCGCAGGGTGTCCCAGCGGGTCCGGGTCAGGGTCAACCGGCCCAGGTCGGTGTCGCCCGAGGCCGTGTACGCCTCGAAGGGCCGCCAGACCTCGACCAGGCCCAGGGGGACGAACCCGTCCCGCCCCTCCCTCCCCGCCAGGGAGAAGGCGTAGAGATAGTCCACGTCCACCGCCAGGGCCAGCGGGCGGCGGGCGGTCCGGGAGTAGTGCTCCAGCAGGCTCGTGTCCACGAAGCTCCGGGCCGTGCGGACGTCGGGGGCCCGCTCTCCGGCGTAGCGCCACAGCCGCATCTGTTCGTCCTCCCCCGGCGGGAGGAGCCCCGCGCGGTCGGCCAGCTCCCGCTGGTACCACGGGTCGCCCACCTGGTAGGCCGAGGAAATTTCGAGGTCCGGGCGGCGGTCGCGGGCGTAGCGCCGTACCAGGCCGTCGAAGTAGCAACTGTCGCCCTGGACGATTGCCACGGCCAGGATGGCCCGGGGGGGGCAGGAGGCGAAGAGGTCGGCCCCCAGCTCCTCCATCCCGGTCCTTTCCGACAGGTCGGCCCGGGGAAGGTTCAGTAGAATTGTGGCGGCGAGGATGAGCGTCAGCGCGCCGACGGCGACCGGCCCGCCCGCCCTCTTCCATTTCCGGGCGAGCCGGGAGGCCCCGAGGTAGAGCCCGGCGGCGAGGACGAAGGCCCCGGTCAAGAGGAACGTCTCCCCGGACCCCACGAGCTGCGGCACGGGGAAGTTGCTTATCGCCAACAGCAGCGCCGCCGGCAGGAGCCACAGTAAAAGCACCCCGGCGAGTAGTTGGCGCCGTCCCTTCCCTATTAAAACCGTGAGGCCAGCGACGCCCAGGATTGCCGCCCCCGGCGCCAGGTCCGCCCACCATGTCCGTCCCATCCAGGCGATCTGGCCGCCGAGGACGGCCCAGTCCCGCGCCAGCGGCGTGTCGGCGTAAACCGCCTGGCTCAGGCTCCGGGTGAATCCGTAGAAGCTGTCCGGAGAGGACCAGTTGACCAGCGGCCCGGTGGAGGCGCGGATGGGCAGGTAGAGGTAGGCGGAGAGGCCGAGAACGAGCGCCGCGAAGGTCAGTCCCCAGCCGGGGGCCTTCAACCGTTTCAACGCCGGCCACAGAACGAGCGCCAGCGCCGGGAGGTACGCGTAGCCGGCGTTGTGGCTGACCAGTAAAAGTCCGATGACCAGGCCCGCCGTGACCGTCTCCACCCCCGAGGGCTCGGAGGCCAGGGCGAGGCGCCGGGCCCGCAGGCTCACGTAGAGCGCCGCCGCCAGAAAAGCCGTGTGCTGGGTGTAGACGTCGGTGAGGGAGGCCTGGGTCCAGAGCGTCGCCGAGAGGCCGAAGGCCAGCGCGCCCAGGGCGGCCAGCCACGGCCTTTCCCTGCCGTCGGCGCAGCGCCCCAGCTCGGCCAGGGCCAGGGTCAAAAAGAAAACCGTCAGCGCGCCGAAAAACCCGGAGAAGAGGTTCGTGGCCCGGGCGGGGTCCGAAAAAAGGGCGATGAAGGGGTGGGCGGTAAGGGAGTGGAGCGGGTAGCCCGGCGAGTGGGCGCAGCCGAGGTCCGCCGCCGCCAGGGTCAGGTCGGAGTTGCTCTCCAGGAGGACCGTCCCGGGCGCCGCGGTGAGCCAAAAGGCGGCCAGTGAAATTACCGCCGCCAGGAGCGCGGGGAGCCAGGGGCGCGTCCGGCGGGTTTCAATCTCATCCACTCGCGCCCCGTTGCAGTTAAGGGGCCGGCCCTCCGGCCCGCCCCCGTCCGTGTTAATTCGAAGATTCAGCGACCGTCACCGTTAAAAAAGTTCTTTTTTCTTACATTTGCGTGAATTTGCTATTGCGACTATTCACCAAGCACAGATTTTATTATAGCTCCTGCGCTTGCACCTAGTATTGCGGTTACAATGGGATGCTTAAGAAAAGTTGCGAGACGCGATTTTACTTCTTCTTTTTGTTCCGGCGCTACGTCTGATTTATCAATAGCATCTACTAATGATTGAAGAACAGAAGATATTTCTTGAATATTATGATCACCAATCTGGATAGCATTAGCTTGTTCTATATTGATGTTCGTTACACGCTCACCATGTGTTCTCAGAGAAGTATTTTTACGAATTAATAGTTTCCATTGATCAGGTATCGAATGTAGGCCTTTATTAAAAACCGCCTCAAGGATCGTATAAACCTCAATTTTATTGTTTGGTAACACCCGTTCGAGTGTGTCGCCATCGTCTACATCGAGTTCGTCGTCATTGATGAGATATACTTTATCGCCTTGTACACTAGCCATGTGTGGTCCATTAGCTGTGCCATTTTTTTTTCGAATCGTAATCGAATCATTGAATATTTCAGAGAAAGGCATACTAGTCCTCTTTGGGTTATGGGTCAATAATTAGACTGACCTAAAAGGTTCGGAATTTAGGTTTTCTGTCTATATTTAACTCGCTGTTAAATATAGTAAATAGCAAGCGTGGCCCCGGTCAGATGTTGGTGTCCACGACCTGGGTGCGGGCGATGCGGTCGCCGATGCGCAGCCCCTTGTGGTCGCCCAGAACCAGGAAGAACTCGATGACCAAGGGCACCAAGGTGACCACGGTGAGGTTTCGCAGGACGAGCTTGCCGAAGCCGGCCGGCTGCTTGGTGACGCGGTCCACCACTCGGAGGCCCGCCAGCCGCTTGCCCAGGGACCGGCGGCCGAAGAGGGCGTCGCGGAAGAGAAGATAGAAGCCGATGACGCCGATCGAGATGAAGACGAAGGTTTTGGAGAGGTTGGCCAGGAACCCGGCCCCCTGGAGGACCCCCAGGGTGTCCGAGGGGTTGAAGACTTTTACCGAGAAGTCGGCGAAGGCCTTGTCGAGCATGTGGAAGACGATGCCGAGGACGGCGACGAAGCTGAAGCAGATGACGAAGTCCCATATGAGGCCGCCGAAGCGTTTGGCGGCGTTGGCCTTCATCAGGGGGAGCTCGCGGGGGTCAATCTCCGCCACGCGCTCGCGGAGCTGGGTCTCCTCGGATGCGCCGACGAAGTCGCCGATGGTGCCGATGGCGCCCTCTCCGCGGGGCCGCTCGTCGGCGAAGACGCGGGCCACGATGTCGCGGTCCGAGACGACCGGCTTCTTGGCCTTGCCCTTGGTTTCGGTCTCGAATTCGGCCCAGTCGCTGTCGGGGACGGGGACCTCGACCCCCTCCTCGACCCGGGGCGTCTCCTCGGCGATCTCCTCGACCTCCTCGGCGGGCTCGGCCTCCGCGGCCTCCTCCGGCTCCTCCTCGGCGGATGGTTCGGTCCCCCGGGCCTGTTCGGCGTCCTGCCGCTCGAAGGCCTGGCGGAACTGGACGATTTTCTCCAGCTCGAACCAGCGGTTCTGCCGCTCGATCCAGACGAAGTCCTGGCGGCTGATGCGGCCGTCCTGGATGAACTCGATGATCTGGGTGGCGGGGTAGGGGCCGTACTGCTCGCCGGCGATGCTGACCAGGAGGCCCTCGGAGGCGGCGGCGCCGTCGGCGGTGACGCCCCTCTCGTCGAAGATGCGCTTGAACTGGGCGACGTTGCGGGCCAGGACCCATTCGTTGCGGGCCGCGATCCAGACCTGGTCGTCGGGCCCCAGGCGCCCCTCCTCGGCCCACTTCTTGATCTCGGAGACCGAGAGGGGGCCGTAGGATTCCCCGTTGATGAAGATGTACGTGTCGGCCATGCTTCACCGTTCGTTGGGCGTTCGGCGCGGGCCGCCGACGGCCGGTGCGATGAAGGAACGCTGTATCTTCAATTTTAGCTCAAATTACCGCGATTATCCGAAAACCCCGCCGCTGTCCGCTCCGCGGATGATTCCCCACCGCCTCGCTCCCATCCATTACCCCTCGAAGCACGCGGACGACTGCGCCGCCTGAGTTTCGGCCGCCGGTCTCTGGGCAAGCACCTGGCGGGACTGCGCATCGTGGACCGCGTGAGCAAGACCCCCGCGTCCTCAGGCGCGCGCGGGTCCGGCTTCGTCTCGGGCCGCCTCGAACCCAGACGCCCCTTGCCCCCGCGCCAGCCCGGCCGTTCAGCCTCGCTCCCCAGTAAATATACCACCCGGTGCGGCGGCGCGCAAGTGCCTACGCGCCGAAGGCCGCGCAGAGGAGCGCCGTGGCGAGGGCGGTGTCCAGGATGTCCTCCCGGTGCACCCCCTCGTCCGGCCCGTGGATGCCCTCGGAGCGGACGGAGTGCCCGCAGCAGGGTATTTTCCCGAAGAAGCGCATGTCGGTGAAGAAGGCGCTCAATCGCCGGGGGGGCTTTTTCCCGTAGACGTTTTCGAGGGCGCCGGCCAGGGCGTTCGCTATCTCGGAATCCGCTTGACAGACGACGGCGGGGGCAAGCTGGAGC
>MFAF01000034.1:24991-27501 GCA_001774505.1 Candidatus Coatesbacteria bacterium RBG_13_66_14
GGGAGGGCCTCCCGGGCGCGGGCCTCGATTTCGGCCTGGACCCGGGCCGGGTCCTCCTCGGGCAGGAGGCGGCGGTCCACGCTGAAGGAGACCCTCCCCGGGATGACGTTGACCTTGGCCGTGGCGCTGGCGATTTTCCCGCCGAGGGTCATCGCGCCGCGGGCGTCCTCGGGCCGGGCGACGGGGAGGTCGCTCTTTCGGGCGCAGAGCTCGGGCGCGGCGTCCAGGAGCCCCCGGGCCACGGCCGCGGCCCCGTCGAAGGCGTTGGCCCCCTCGTAGGGGCGGCTGGCGTGTCCCGAGCGGCCCCGAACCTCAATCTCCAGCCAGAGGACCCCCTTGTTGGCGATGGTGAGCGCCGGGCCGGAGTGCCCCTCGAACAGGCCGGCGTCGGCCTTCAGGATGTCCTGTTCCGTCAGCCAGCCGAGGCCGCAGGCCCCGCCCGATTCCTCGTCGGGTACGAAGCTGAATTCGAGGTTGCAGGACGGCTCCAGGCCGATTTTTTTAAGGGCCGCCAGGGCGGCGAGGTGGGCGACGATGGTCCCCTTCATGTCCCCGGCGCCGCGTCCGCGCAGCCACTCGCCGTCGCGCGCGAGGACGAAGGGGTCCCGCGTCCAGCCATCGCCGGGCGGGACCACGTCGTAGTGGCCGTTGAGGTGGAGGGTCTTTTCGCGGCCCAGTTTGAGGCGGCCCACGAGGTTGGGGCGGGGGAGGCCTTCCGATTCCGGGTACAGACGGCGCACCTCGGCCTCGGTGGGGAAGAGCACCTGGAGTGAGATTCCAAGCTCCTCCATGGCGGCGCCCAGCACGGAGACCAGGCGGGGGTACTCCCGCCCCGGGGGGTTGACCGTGGGCACGGCCACCAGACGGGCCAGGAGGTCCTCGGCCCAGTCCCTGAGCCCCGCGAGGGCGTCCCCGAGCGCCTGCTGTTTTCCATCGGCCATCATCGCCCGCTTCCGGTGCGGCCCGGTTTCTTACTCGGGGAGCCGGACCTCGACGACGCCCACGACGTCTTCGGCCCGAATCGTGCCCACGGAGGCGAACCGCTCGTCGGTGACCACCACCGACCCCTTGGCCGGGTCGCCCGTGGGGATTTTTACAGGCTCGAGGTCGAACTTCGTCTCGTTCCAGAGCTCCTTGCCCCCCGCGTCCAGGAGCTCCGCCCTGACGTGGACGTTGTAGAGGTTCCGGCCGCCGGTGTTCTGGACGCGGAGGCGGATTTCGGGCGCGGGCCCCTCCCCGACGATCTCCAGCCCGGTGACCGTGACCGCGCCGGGCAGGTCCAGGGTGTCGGGGTCAATGCCGTAGGCCTCGGCCGTGGCCCGGTCCGCCTCCTCGGCCGCCTGCTCGGACCAGTTGTTCACGTTGCACAGGATGACCAGGATCGCGGTGAGCGCGACGCCGAGGGACACGATGGTCCAGATGAAACGCATGGGAACCTCCCCTTCTACGGTGGGGAAGTATAGCAAAAAACGGCCCGGGTGAGCCGCGCCGTCCCCCGTTCCGGGTCCGGGTCAGTCTTCGTCCCGCTCGGGGTCCAGGTGGACCAGGACCGCGTCCACGCCGGGAAGCCCCTCGAGGCAGCGCCTCACCTCGTCGGCCACCCGGTGGGCCTCGGCGAGGGGGAGGCCGCCGTCGAGCTCGACGTGGATGTCCAGGGCCACGCCCGAGGCGCGGCGGTGGAGGCGCAGGTCGTGGAAGCCGGTCAGTCCGGGGATGGAGGCGCACGCCTCCTCCACGGCGCGGCGGATTTCGGCGTTGCGCTCGCCGTCCAGGCGCTCCGGCTCTGTCAGCGGCTCGACGTGGACGAAGACGCGGCCCACGCGCGGCAGGTGCTTGTGGAGGTTGGCCTCGATGTGCTCGGTGACGCGGTGCGCCTGGAACACGTCCATCTCCGGGTCCACGGCGACGACGAGGTCCACCGTGGTGAGGTTGCCCATGTGCCGGGCGCAGATGCGGCGAACGTCCCGGACCCCCCGCACCCCGGCGGTCAGCTCGGTCATCCGCTCCCGGAGCTCCCGCTCGACGCCGGCGTCGGTGAGCTCCCGGGCGGCGTCCAGGATTACCTTGAAGCCCACAACACCGATCATCAGCGCCACGATGATCGAGCCCACGGGGTCGAGGAAGTTCCACCGCGGGACCAGGATGGCCCCGACGATGGCGACGAGGGCCACCACGCTGGAGAGGGCGTCGGAGCGGTGGTGCCAGGCGTTGGCCTCGACGGCCTTGGAGCCCGTCCGTCGGGCCACGGCGCGCGTCCAGCGAAAGAGGATTTCCTTCACCACGATCGAGACCAGGGCCGCGACCGCGGCGATCCAGGACGGCACGGCGGGCTCGGGGTGGCGGATCTTTTCCAGCCCCTCCCAGCCCAAAAGAACGGCGACGCCGATCAGGATCAGCCCCAGGATGAAGGCCGCCAGGGTCTCGAAGCGGCCGTGACCGAAGGGGTGCCCCTCGTCGGCGGGCCGGTCCGACAGCCGGATGCCCAGCAGGACGACGGCGTCGGAAACGAG
>MFAF01000035.1:0-2071 GCA_001774505.1 Candidatus Coatesbacteria bacterium RBG_13_66_14
GCCGACCTGGGGCTGGCCTATGACGCCGACGTGGACCGCCTGGCTTTAGTCGGGACCGACTGGAACCCAATCGGAGAGGAGCGGACGCTGCAGTTGGCCTGCTGGGCCCTTCTGGACCGGGGCGAGCGGGGCGACCTGGCGACCAACGTCTCGACCAGCCGGGGGCTGGACGACGTGGCCGCCCGCTTCGGGGTGAAGGTACACCGGACCCCCGTGGGCGAGGTGAACGTGGTCGAGGCCATCGTCGAGAAGAGCTGCATCGCGGGGGGCGAGGGCAACGGCGGCGTCATCTACCCCCGCCTGCACCTGGGGCGCGACGCCCTGGTTGCCACGGCGCTCATCGTCGAGCTCCTGGCCCGGTCCGGCAAGGGGATTCTGGGTCTCGTCGAGGAGCTCCCCGTGTACGTGATGCTGAAGCGGAAGGCCCCGCTGCCCGAGGAGAGGGTCCTGCGCCGGGTTTACGACCGTCTCCGGGACGCCCATCCCGACGCGGCTTTTTCGGAGCTGGACGGGCTCCGGCTGGACTGGGGGGACCGCTGGCTCCACCTGCGGCCCTCGGGGACCGAGCCCATCGTGCGCATCTTCGCCGAGGCGCCCGACGAGGACACGGCCCGCGGCCTGGTGGAAGGAGCCCTCTCCGTTCTGGAGGCCGGCGATGGAGGATAGCCCCCCCGTCGTCGTCCGGCCCTGCGGCGTGGTGCGCAGCCCGTACACCGCCGAAGCGCAGGGACCGATTCAGGGCGTGTTGCGTGAGGACGTCGAGTCGCGCCTGGAGATTTTCCCGCCGTACGACGCCTGTCTGGACGGCCTGGAAGGCTTTTCCCACCTCATCGTCCTCTTCCACTTTCACCTCATCGCCGAGCGGGAGCGCGCCCTCGTGACTAAGCCCCACTTTTACGACCGGGAGGTGGGGGCTTTCGCCTGCTGCTCGCCGAGGCGCCCGTCGGGCCTGGGGCTGGACATCGTACGGCTCGTGCGCCGCGAGCGGAACGTGCTGGTCGTCACCGGCGCCGACATGACCGACGGAACCCCCATCCTGGACATCCGCCCCTATATCCCGGAGTATCACTCCTTCCCCGACGCCGAGCTGGGCTGGATTCGAGGTCGCATCCCCGAATAGCGCGCGCCGGCGGTAGTCGTCCGCGATTGAGGGCCCTCGGCCCTTTTTTTCGGAGGAACCGGGGATGAGGACGAGGCGTAAATGATTAATCGCCCTTAAGCCGAGGAGTCGCCATGCGGATAAAGCATTTTCTCGTCGTTCTGGTCGTCTTCGTCGCTCTGGGCTTCCTGGGATCGCTCTCGGCCCAGGAAAGCGAGCCGGTGCAGAGCGTCGGCGAGTTGCAACTCGAACAGGTGTCCAACCCGTCGGCCTATGCGGAGCCGGAGGCGACCCTGGTGCCCCTCGACACCGACGCCCTCGCGGTTCTGGCCGACGCATTGAGGCTCGGCTCACCGGAGCGGGTGGGAGAAGCCTGGGTCTTCCCCCTGTACTCGAATGACCCCGGGACGCGGGGATACATCACCCTGGCCGAGGCCGGGGAGGAGGGCCTCCTGGCGGTCAACGAGCTCGAGTCGGCGGAGGTGAACGCGGTGGAGCTTGCCTGGGATACGAAGAGGCCGCTCTTCATCCTGGCCGGTCAGATGATCCGCGGGGCGAAGCAGGACCGGGTCTTCTCCCGGGACGTCCTGTTGACCGGGGAGGGCCGCGGTCCGCTGCCGGTTTACTGCGTCGAGTCCGGGAGGTGGACCAGCGGGCCGACGGAGTTCACCGCGGCCAAGATGGTGGTCGGCAACGAGGTCCGCGGCGCGGTGAACCTCCAGGCCGACCAGGGGACGGTATGGTCCAAGGTTTCCGAGGTGCAGGATAGCGTGGGCCAGTATTCCGAGACCTCGGCCTACCGGGTCGTGCTCGAGGATTCGGAGGTCAGCGGCGTCGCCGACGATCTGGGGGGTGTCTTTAAAAATTTAGCCGGGGACGGCGCCTGCGGCGTGCTGCTCTTCGGCGGGGGGGTTGTGCTGGCGCTGGACGTGTTCGATAACGCGGCGCTCTTCGGCGAGCTTGCCGGGGAGC
>MFAF01000035.1:2257-2407 GCA_001774505.1 Candidatus Coatesbacteria bacterium RBG_13_66_14
TGCAGCGCCAGCGGAAGGAGACGCCGTCCACCCGGTAGATGCCGTTCAGCCTCTGGGCCGCCAGACCGGCGGCCTCGCCGGGGATCGAGTCGAGCAGCCGGAAGCCGGGGCGGTGGCTCTCGGCGTCCAGGAGCAGGCTCTCCAGGAACA
>MFAF01000035.1:2464-2547 GCA_001774505.1 Candidatus Coatesbacteria bacterium RBG_13_66_14
GGGCCGCGAGCCGCCCCCGCTCCCGCCACGGTCCCTCCAGCTTCCAGAGCCAGAGCCGGCGCGCGGCGTAGATGCCGGCGAAG
>MFAF01000035.1:2649-2743 GCA_001774505.1 Candidatus Coatesbacteria bacterium RBG_13_66_14
CGATGACGCCTAAAAGCCAGATGATTAGGTGGCTCACGCGGTTACGATGATGGGTCCGGTCGCGTCGCGGATGGCGCGCTGGGTCCTGGGCTCT
>MFAF01000035.1:2973-3069 GCA_001774505.1 Candidatus Coatesbacteria bacterium RBG_13_66_14
GCCGCTGGCGATGACCTCCTCGTAGGTGACCCCCGCCTTGCGGGCCAGTTCAGCGATGAAGCCCAGGGCCGTCTCGCCCAGGCCGCGCAGGACCGG
>MFAF01000035.1:3163-4616 GCA_001774505.1 Candidatus Coatesbacteria bacterium RBG_13_66_14
ACCGGAAGGAGCGCATCGCGGCCAGGGCCCGGAGCGCCAGCGCCGTCCGCCGGTCTCTTTTTCCCCGCACCCGGGTCGAAAGTGGCGGCAGGAGGCCGAAGTTGGCGTTGACCGGGCACGGGGGAGCGTCCCCGCCAATACGGTCCACACCGGACAGGGTTCTGACGAGGCCCCCCAGCACCGTCTCCCGCGGCGGGACGAGCGGCTCCCGGCCGGACAGCCGGCGGGCGAGGTTCATTCCCGCCAGAAGGCCCGTGGCGACGGCCTCGACGTACCCCTCCGCCCCCGAGAGCTGACCCGCGACGAAGACGCCGGGCCGTTCCCGAAGCTCCAAGTTCGCCTCCAGCAGCGCCGGGGCGTCCAGGTAGGCGTTGCGGTGCATCCGGCCGTAGCGGACGAACTCGGCCCGCTCCAGGCCGGGCAGGGAGCGCAGGAGCGCCCGCTGGGCCAGCGGGGTCAGGCGGGTCTGGCAGCCGACGAGGCTGTACCGCGTTTTCTCCCGATCCTCGGCCCGGAGCTGGATGACGGCGTGGTACGACTCGCCGGTGTCCGGCCGGCGGAGCCCCACGGGCCGCAGCGGCCCGAAGCGCAGGGCTTCCCGGCCTCGCTCGGCGAGCACCTCCAACGGCAGGCAGCCCTCGAAGACCGTGAACGCATCCCCGACCAGCTCCCGGTCCACCGCGTGAACCGCCGCCCGGGGCAGCGTGAGCAGATTTCGCCAAAAATTCTCGTACACCTCGGCACGGAGGCCCACGTTCAGGTAGTCGTCCCCGCTCCCGTGGCGCCCGGAGGGGAAGACCTTCTCCGGGTCGAGGCTCTCCGCCGTCACCACGGGCGAGGTGGCGTCGTGGAAGAACAGCCGCCCGCGGCCGAGCTCCTCCTCCAACCTCCCCATGAGCGTCGGCGCGGTGAGCGGGCCGGTGGCCAGGACCGCCGGGGCCTCGGGGGGCTCGGTAACTTCCTCCCGGACGACCTCGACGAGAGGATCGGCCGTCAGCCTGCGTTCCACCTCAGCCGAGAAGAGCTCCCGGTCCACGGCCAGCGCCGAGCCGGCCGGCACGCAGCAGGACTTGGCCGCTTCCATCAGAAGAGATCCCAGAAGCTCGAGCTCGGCCTTCAGGCAGCCGTGGGCGTTGTGAATTTCTACGCTCTTGAGCGAATTGGAACAGACGAGCTCGGCCAGTCCGTCGCCTGTGTGGGCACCTGTCCCCTTGCCGGGGCGCATCTCGAACAGCCGTACCGGATGCCCCGCCCGGGCGAGCTGCCACGCCGCCTCGCAGCCCGCCAGCCCTCCCCCGACAACGGACACGCGTCCGGGGGTCATTGAGACAAGGGGTTTCGCCAGAGGCGTAGCTCGCTTCGCTCGGTTCGCCAGAGGCGTAGCTCGCTTCGCTCGGTTCGCCAGGGGCATAGCTCGCTTCGCTCGGTTCGCCGGAGGCGTAGCTCGCTTCGC
>MFAF01000035.1:4673-11199 GCA_001774505.1 Candidatus Coatesbacteria bacterium RBG_13_66_14
CGCTCGGTTCGCTCGGTTAAACCCCCTGCCCCCACTTTCCGGGTCCGAAGGCCCAGACCTCTCGTCTGGGTCCGTGCGAGCCATCTACCCCCCCTCGGAGATGCAGCGGTCCACCGTCAGGCTGACCTCCTCGGTCAGGTCCACGTCCAGGGGTTCCTCGACCTCCGGCTCGAGCGCCTTGAGCGCGACCAGGGTCGTGTCGTCGAACTGCCTCTTCTCACCGGCGAAGGCGCGCGCCGTTTCCGCCAGCCTCTTCACCAACTCTCCGGGAGCGAGCTCGGCGGAGGCGGCGAAGGCATCCTGAAGTCTTCCGTCCCCGAAGAGCTCCATCTCCTCGTTCATGGATTCACAGACGCCGTCGGTATAGAGGAGAACGGCGTCCCCCGGCTCCAGGCGGAGCGTCGTGCTCTCCAGGGTCCGGCAGAATTCGTCGGGCTCGATCAGGCCCAGGGGGCGCCCGCGGGTCTTGACGACCTCCACCCGTTTCTCGCTCGCGCGGAATAGGAGCAGCGGGTTGTGCCCCGCGTTGACAACGTCAAGGCTACCGTTGCGGGAGTCGTAAACGTAGTAGATGCAGGTGACGAAGTTGCCGGAGCGCATGTCGGGGCTGAGGAGGGTGTTGGTCTCGCAAAGGGTGGGCAGGGCGTCGAAATGCCGCGGGGCGGTGCTCTTGAGTATCGTGCGCAGCACGAGCATGACCATGAGCCCCTGGAGGCTTTTTCCCGACACGTCGGCCACGACGACGCCCAGCCTCCGTTCGTCTATGGGGATGAAATCGTAGTAATCGCCGCCAACCTCGAAGGCCGGCTCGCAGAGGCCGGCGACGGCCATGCCCGGGTAGTTCGGCGCCTCGACGGGCAGGTAGGACTGCTGCAACTGGCGGGCGATTTCCAGGTCCCGCGCCATGCGTCCCCTGTCGTCGGTGGCGTCGCGGGGGTTCTCCAGTCTTTCGGCCAGTTCGTTGACGGCCGCGGTCAACCGGCCGAGATCGTTTTTGGCGGTAACTTTCAGGCGGTAAGTCAAGTTACCCGCCCCGAGCTTTTTCACCCCCCGCTGGAGCTCCTTCAGGGGCCCCAGGACCCGCAGGATGAAGAGAATGCCGAGACCCGCGGCGATGACGAACGCCGCCGCGCCGATGATGACGCCGCTGACGGTGGTCCTCTCCAGGGCCAGACGCACCGGCTCCGCCGACGCCACCAGGCGCAGCTTCCCGAGGGTGGTGATCTCCCCCGGCGGACGCGCGGGGTGGTACACCGGCAGGGTGAGGCAGAAGGACCCGCCGTCGGAGACTAACTCCTCCCTCGCCCGGAGGGCTTCCAGCTCCACCGGCTCCCCCTCGACGTTCAGGGGTACTATCTCCTCGTCGGCCGAGTAGATGCCGCCCCGGTCGTCGAAGTAGTAGGCGCCGGTGAGGCGCGGGTCGTCCTCCCGGGCCTCGGCCAGCGTCCGCGCGATCCCCTCCCCCGCTTCGGGATCACGGGCGACCGGGGAGAGCGTCCGGGCGATGGTCCGGCCCTGGTGCACCAGGGAGGTTTGGAACTCCCGGGAGAGATTCGCCCGCTCGGAATCAACCAGAAGCCAGGTGAGCCCCGTTGCGGTGACGAGGACCAGCAGCCCGACGAGAATGGCGAGCTGCCAGTGCAGGCTGGGGCTTTTCTTTTCTTTTCCTGTCAAATCGGCTTCCTGGTCGTCGTTTGCCTCGAGGCGGCCCGCACTCTGGTAGCTTACACCCATCCGCGGTCTCAGGGCAAGCGGATGCCTCCGGCGCCGTTGTGGTATTATGACGACCGAATGTGGGACAGCCCCTTTCCCTGAAGTTCAAAGGAGACGCCATGGTCCGGAAAGCCGTTGCAATCCTGCTCTTTCTCGCGGTCGGGACGCTCCTCGCCGAGGCCCCCTACCCCATGCCCGAGGGTTCTATGAGTTACTGGGAGTTCTTCGGCGACACGTCCTTCACACCCGGAAGGGGCTTCGTGGGGAAGCTGGAGCTGGGTGATCTGGTCTCCGACATGTACGACCGCATCGGCGGCGGGATGGAGGAGATGGACTACCCCTTCTGGTATTTCTTCGAGGACGGGCCCTACGCCTTCACCGTCATCGGCCAGTACGACACGGCCTCCATGAGTTTCCCCATCGTCGGGCTGGCCCTGGGCGGCCTGGCGGACTTTCCGCCGCCCGGCTTCACCACCCCCGAGGGGGTGGGGATCGGGGCGACGTGGCCCGATGTGGTAGCGGCTTACGGCCGTCCCCCCCTGGGTGTGCGCGCCGCCGGGGCGTCGTACCCCGAGCTGGGGCTGGTCGTGTACCTCGACAACTACTTCAACGTCTCCACGCTCTTCGTCCAGGAGCCCGGCCCCTCCGATGAGCCTTCCGGGATGAGTTACGTGAACGATGGTGTGGAGCTGCCCCAGGTCGTGACGCCGGCCAAGGGCATCCTGGCCGTGCCCCTGCCCGAGGGGTGGTCGCTGACCGACTCGGCCGACGTGACCGCCTTCTACGCCGATCCTGCGGACGCCTGGAACGTCCAGGTATCCACCTGCGTGGATTGCAGCGACGACGTCACCCAGTGGGCGGACATGCAGGAGGGATTGCTGTACGGTTCGAACCTCCTTCCCGACTACGAGTGGTACCTCCATCCAGACGCGCTCGCGGCCTACGGCGCGGACGAGAGTTACTGCGCCGAGTATTCGAGCGATTTCATGGGGCACAGCTGGAGCCTATTCCTGCGCCGGAACACCCAGACGGTGAACGTCACCGTCAACTGCCTGGATACCGTGATGTACGGGGAAAATCCTGAGGGGGCGGACCGTCTGGTGAGCGCGATTCTGGCCGGGCTGGAATTCGTGGAATAGGCCGAACCCTTGACATGCCCGGCCCGTTCCTGCTACGCTCGCTCTGCCGTAAAACGGCAGCGGGGCGGGGTAGCTCAGTTGGTAGAGCAGCGGACTGAAAATCCGCGTGTCCGCGGTTCGACTCCGCGCCCCGCCACCATCGCTCCGGTGGGCCGGCGTCCCGATGAGAGGTGGGGCGGTCGGGTATATATGTCCGTCCCGGTTGGACGCGGACAGCCGTGCGGTTAGGTGGAGTAGCAAGTTATAAAAAAGCCGGGCGCTGGACGATTTCACCCCGGGAGGTCGAATTGGGCGCGAAGCGCTATCTCAACGTTCTGGTCACCCTCGTCCTTTTCATCATCTGCCTCGGCATCGTTTACCTTTTGTCCCTGGATCGGACCGAGGGGCATCGCGGCGCCGGTGACCAGTTATACGAGAAATACGAGTACGAGGCCGCACTGGAGGAGTACAAAAAGGCCTGCCTGGTGGAGTACGACGACCTCTTTGCGAGCGCCGAAGATCCCGCTTCAATGCCGCTCGACACGATTCTCAAGGTGCTGAAGGACCACGGTGGAGGCAACGAGCGGGTCCTGAACCGCATCAACGACTGCTGGTTCCAGCTCGGGTCCATCGAGTTCGATAAATTCGACAAGAAAGGCCTGGATACGGCCCTCCTTCCGGCCGAGGCCTACCTGACCAGGGTGGAGCTCGGCGATCACGTGTTGGAGGCCCAGGAGATGCTGGCCAAGGTGCAGACGGCCCTGAAGGAAGAGGTGGACATAGAAACCGGCACCCGCGTGGTTTGCGCCTACACGGTGTACATGGGCTGGCCGGAGCCCCCCGAAGACCTGGTGTACGAGGGACCCGTCCCGCCGAAGGGGTACCTGTACGTCTTGAACGACACCATACACACCGAGAAGCTCACCAAGCGGGCCTATCTCAAGTACCAGGACGAGCTGAAGACCATCATCATTGACGACTACGCCTCCCAGCACTACGCCAGGGATTTCATGGGCATCCCGAGCCACATCGCCGACGACAGCCCCATTGACCTCACGGTCGAGAGCGCCACCCGGGAAACCTCCGTCGAGCTCGCCGGCGGCGACAGGCTCAACGCCGAACCGTACAGGTTCATGGTCTTCGTCCTCATCGAAATCACGAACCGGAGCAACGATCCCATGTACATGGGCGGTCCCGAGCCATACGAGTTCGACCTGACGAACTGCCGCCTGTACAAGTCCATGGAGACAAACTTCGACGAGCCGATGGAGTCAGACCAGAAGGATTCACGCGATCCTCGCAAAACCTACCTGCCCGACACCGCGACCGTCCTGCCCGGCGAGACGCTCTCCGGCTGGATCATGTTCTACACCTGGGATTCGGCCGAGTACTACTTCAAGGTCATCCGCAAGAAGATCAACCCCGACACCGCGGTCGAGTTCTCCGAGCCGCTGGTCGGCAAGACGCTTCCGGCGTTCTAGGGCTTTGGTGCTTTTTTACAAAGGCGGGGATTGGTTCCCCGCCTTTTTTAAATCGGCTTCGGGATGCGCTGAAGCAGGGGCCGACCTTCAGGTCGGCCCGCGGACGACTTCCCCGTAACCGCACCGCGTCAGAACTTCAGCTCCAGGGCCAGCTTGGCGTCGAAGCTCGAGTAGTCGTAACCCACCGAGGTTTCGTTGGTGAAATCCTCGTAGGTCAGCGTCAGGTTGGCGTGGATGTTGGTGGTGAGGTAGTACCCGCCGGTGAGAGAGGCGGTGTGGCGCTTGGTGTTGTCGGGCGGCGTCTGGCCGCTCCCGGATACGAAGTTCTCCACGATGGTCAGGCTGTAGCTCGCGGTGAGCTGCAGCTCGTTGCGCAGCGGGACGTTCTCGCCGAGGAAGGGGACGCGGAAGGAGCCCGGGAGTTCCATCACGTAGGTGAGGCTCGCCCCGGGGTTGTAGGTGTTGGTGACCCGGTGGGTGTCGCCGATGCCGTACGCCGACCCGCTCTCGTCGGTGATGGTCGAGGACTCGGTGTAGGAGAGCATGGTGGAGAGGTCGTCGGACCAGGCGGCCCGCCAGGAGAAGCTCGGCGTGTACGTCCGCGACAGGCTGACCCCGATCCACTTCGTCGTCTGTTTCTGGTAGGAAAGCTTGACCGTGGACTGCTGCAAGAGGGACGCGAAGATGGGGAAGTACCTGTGCCCGGTGATGGTGAGCTCGGCGGCGGGCCAGACCTCGGTCCAGGTCCGGCTGCTGCTGCCGTAGGCCTTTGAAAGGTCCGTGGAGAACGAGTACTTGATTTCCCCGAGAAGGACATCGTAGCTCGCCAGCTCGGGGTCGTCGAAGCCGCGGAAGAACTCCAGGGGGCGGAAGCGGTTCGAGACGAGATAGGAGTAGCCCCGACCCGAATAGGTGGGCTCGCCGGCCTGGTGCCAGATGTGGTCCCAGCCCCAGACATACTCCGGGGGCGGCTTTTGGGTGACCTCGTCGTAGGTCGAGCTCCGCCGGAGGGTGTAGTTCAGGTTGGTCGTCCAGGAACCGAACCACTTCTCGATGAGGGTCCCCAGCGAGAGCGGCAGGCTGGCCGATAAGTTGTTGTTGACGCTCACGTCGTAGGTCTCGGAAGTGTAATCCGAGGGGGGGTTGTAGAGCTCCGAGTAGGTGCTGCCGAAATCCAGCGACGGCTGCGCCAGGCGGAATCGGCTGAAGGATAGCATCAGCCCGGAATTCTGTGTGTAGCTCACCGGCTCGGAGTGCAGGAGGTCGCGGGTGTTCGAGAAGGAGAAGCTGGGGGAGAAGGACAGCCCGCGGATGAACTGCCAGGTCACCGAGCTGGTGACCTCTTCCTTTCCGGTGACGGTGTCCACGCGCCCCGTTTCCTCGTCGTAATCGGTGGAATCTTTCTTGTACAGATACCGGGCGTTTATCTTCGTGGGTACGAAGAAGAGCTCGGAGATGAGCGAGTAGTCGAAGCTGGCGCTCGCCGACTCGTCGTGGTCCGAGCGGCGTGCCGTCTCGTTCAGCCCCAGGTAGTCGGTGTAGGACAACCCTATCGTCGGCCAACCCGTCTTCGAGAAATTCAGGTTGGCCTTGGCGGTGTCCGAGACCGTCTTGCCCAGGTCGTCCACCGAGCCCTCGTAATCGCTTATGTTTTCCACCGATACGGTGGAGTGTGTCATGGAGCCGGAGAGCGGCATGCTGATGCTCCAGTCTTCGGGCATGAATGCTCCCAGCTGAAGCGTGGCCGCCCCGCCGAAATCCTCGGCCGTGACCCCGGTTCGCCGGAGCCCGATGGACTGGAAGTCCCCGTCCACCTTCTGGTAGCTGCCCTCCATGGCGAGCACGTTGCTGAACTTCAGCGAAATCTTCCCCCGCTGAGCCTGCCCCTCGCGCACAACCGGATTTTCCAGGTCCAGGTTGTTTACCCAGACACGCCCCGGCCCCCCTCCCGGCCCGAAGGCGCCGCTGGAGGGGCTGGTGGTTCCGACGCCGCAGGCGACCTCGTACACACGTACCAGCTGCGGAGACCCGGCCACGGTGAGGTTGTCCCTCGTGTAGGTCTCGGGACGCAGGGCGGGATCGAGGGCCTCGTACTCCTGCCTGAGGGCGATGAGCTCGGTGAAGTCCACTTCCAGCTTGTGCCAGCCCGGCGCCTCCAGGGGCATCGCCGCCTCGTAGTAGTTGCTGGAGTCCGTACCGAAACGGACGAAGAAG
>MFAF01000035.1:11279-18081 GCA_001774505.1 Candidatus Coatesbacteria bacterium RBG_13_66_14
AACCGGGGGTTCGGATGGGTGGCTCCCCGCCCGAACTGCCCGTCGAAGCCCCAGTCGTTCCAGCGGGTAAGGTTGTAGACCAGGTCGAGGGCCTGCTCGCGGATCAAAAACCCCTGCGTGTCCTCGCGCTGCTCCAGCGGCTCGTAGTCCTGGTTGTCCTCGGAGTTCACCGTGCCCACGGCGAAGTGATTCATCGGGTTCTCGGGCTCGACGACCGGCGCCTCCCACCGGACGCCGGTGAGCCGGAGGTTGTACACGAGGACGGCCGTGTCCTCGCCTCCGCTGAAATCCCCGGCGTTCTCCGACTCGATCCAGATGCGCATGGCCTTGATTATATTGGACGCGGGCGGCATGTAGTCCCCCGGCCGCGTTTCGTCGGTTTCCAGGGGGATGCGGATGGCCAGCCAGCCGTTGCCCAGGTCGCGCCCCAGGTACTCATCGGGGATGTCCGCCAGGGGGAGGGTGTAGCCGAAGTGCTGCTCAATGGTGTCTAGGGTGAGGTTGAAGTCCAGGTCCTCGGTGTTCAAGAGGGAGTTGTTCCGCCCGATGAAGACCTCGTCGTAGATGCCGCCGTCGCCGGAGTTGTTGAATGTCCAGCCGCGCTCGTCCTCCGAGTAGTTCAATCGCCCGTCCAGCTCGCCGGGGTCGGAGAGGTCGTCGGAGATGCCCTCGTGCAGCCCCTCGTCCTCTGTGTCGTAGCCTTCGTAGCCGAAGCCCGTGTAATCGCCGTCCGAGTCCTCGTTGATGAGCCCGATGTCGAAGTGCAGCACGCCGCCGTTGATGTCTCCGCGGCGGAAGAGGTAGAACTCCAGGTACTTGAGGTTCTTCTCCTCGAGGTCCAGGCCGTTGGGGGAGATTATCCGGCAGAAGGAGTCCCACTGGTCCGCCCCCTGTGGCAGCGGCCTCGCTTCGTCGCCGCCGAACACCAGGACGCGCACCACGTCCTCGTTCCACTCGTCGTTTATCTGGCTGCGGATCCACTCCTCGTCCCCCACCTTCACCAGCCTCCGGTCGGCCTGGTCGTAGGCGCCGTCCTGGGTCACCGGCGGGGAGCTCGGGCCCCACTCGTCGCCGTCTGCGGGGAAGGAGATGGATTGGTGCGCGCTCTCCATATCATCCACGTGAGCCCGGCCCACACGGTTCGGGTCGTAGAAGCTGTAGGCCCATTCGCCCTCGAGGGTGATGAGCGATTCCTCCTTCGATTCGACGAAGGGCAGGAGGTTGACGAAGTCGGTCATGAACTGGTTGGGCAGGTTCAGGCTGGCGTCGGCGTCCATCACCTGGTGGGAGCTGGGGATGGCCCTCAGTTCGGGAATCTCCAGCTTGTCCACCGGCAGGTCGGTCCACTCGCCGATGTAGGTCCCCCCCAGGGACAGGACGTCGCCGAGGTTGAACTCCAGCCGGCCGCCGGCCAGCGTCTTGCCGGCCTCGCCGAAGAGCGGCTTGTACTCGTATTTTATCTTCAGGTCGGCGTCCGAGGAGTCGGCTCCGGGAACCAGGAATTCGATGTACCCCGAGTCGTAATCAATGATGTAGTCCACGTCGCGGACCAGGCGCCGCCCGTTCAGCGTCACCTCTTCGGAGCCGGGGATGATGTTGGGCTTGAGGAAGCGGATGGCCGAGGCGCTGTGGTACTCCACGTGGATGTCGTAGCGGTGGTTGCGCCGGGATGAACTCTCGTCGTAGGCGTCCTCGTCGGTGCCCTCCTCGCCTTCCTTCTGGAAGGGGTAGCGGTCGGGGAAGATCAACAGGCCGTTGGTGAAGTCTATGAAGTTGATGTTGATGCGGTCGTCGGAGCCGTCGGCGGCGCGGGTGAGCCCGAAGACGCGCACCAGCGGCTCCGTGGTGTTGCCGTCGCCGTCGAAGTCTTCGGCGTCGTTGGCCCGGTCCTGGAGGTCGAAGATGTCCAGGATGAAGTCGGAGTCGTTCTGCAGCCCGGAAGCCCCCAAATAGTAGATGTTGTGGTACATGTACCCGGTCAGGAGCGGGTTGATGATCCCGCTCTTGACGAGCTTGGGGTTCGCCGTCGCGCCTTCGCCGTAGCCCACCGAATAGATGACGCCGGTGGGGTTGGAGGGGCTGGCCACCTTGTACCTGATGGCCACGTAGTCGGTGGTGCTGACACTGGTGGTGAAAGTGACCCTGCCGGTAGCCTTGTTGATGTAGAAATCCTGGACGTTCTCCAGCCGGCGCCAGAAGCTGGAGCTGACGGGGTCGTCGCCCGTCGGGACGGGCGGGTCGGTGGGGTTGCCCCCCTCGCCGTCCGAGTAGATCTGGGCGTCGAGCGTGTAGTAGTTGTAAGTGGGATCGCGCTGCTGGCCGTAGGAATAAACGAAGATCTCGATGAGGGCGCTTGAGTCTATGGGGGATTCGGCTATCTGAAGCTGCGGTCCGAAGTGGGACGGGTTGGTGTCCACCCGGTAGTAGACCCGCTCCGAGTAGCTCGTGTCCCGGATGTCCTCCCGCTGGAGCTGGCCAGTGCCGGTGAACTCCTCCTCCTCGGTGATGCCTTTCTCCCGGGAGCCGATCAGGGTGAAGGTGAACCACTCGCCCAGCCCGCCGACTACCTTGGCCCCGAAGAGGCTCTTGGCCGAGTAGCTGACGAATCGCGTTCCGGGGATGGAGAGGTTGACGTCGCCCAGCTCGGCCTGACGGATGAGCTCGTCCTCCCGGCCGGTGTAGATGAGGGACAGCTTGTTCCGAGAGTCGTTCTCCCGGGTGTCGTCGTAGTCCACGTTGACGGTCACCCGTTCGGCGATGGTCCCCTCGACCCGGATCTGCGTCTCCTGGTCCATGTTGAAATCGCCCTGGGTGCCCACCAGGAGCGGGTCGGGGGGATTTTCGTAGGTTTTGGACGTGTAGCCGAGGACGAAGAGCTTGCGGCCGGTGATTTTCAGGGTGGTGGCGAGCCAGTCTATCGCGATGTCACCGATGAGCCCCTCGTCGGCCTCGCGGGCATAGGTCCGCTCGCGGAGCCGGACATTCGCCACCCGTTCCGACCACTCGTCGTAATTGAAGGGGTAGAGGTAGGGGTCACCGTAGGCGTCGTAGTTGCGGTTGTAGCTCCAGAGCCGTTCCCCGAGCTCCGCGGCTGTGGGTGGCGCGTAGTCGAAAGGCTCGAGGACGAGTCCCTCGTAGAAACCGGGGGTTTTCGGGTCTTCGAGCTCGGGAGTGAAGAACGCCTCGTAGGTTTGGCGCTTGGGCGGGTTGACCCGGTAGTAGAACCTCTCAACCCGGTAGCCGTCGTCGGGCCTCGCGCGGAGCGTGCCGACGACGCACAGGACGGCGAAAAGGGCCAGGACTACCGGTACGACAGGGCGCAACGGAGAACTCCCGGGCGGGGCTTCGGGGATTGAAAACGGCGGAATATGTTAATCTCAAACAGGATACGACGTTCCGAGATTCCCGGTTCCCCTCACGGGACGGTAAAGAGAAACCCTCCACGGGGCGGGTCGCACACTCCGGGAGGGGTCGCCTACTCGGCCTGGATTAAGGAGAGATCGCCCACCAGGCCAAAAACGCCGACCAATTCGTTCAACAGCGCCAGGCGGTTGTCGCGGAGCCCCTCGGAGTCGGTGAAAACCGTGACCTCGTCGAAGAAGCGGTCTATGGCCTCGCGGAAGCCGGCGATTTTCCCCAGGGCGGCGTCGAAGTCCCCCCGCCCGACAGCGTCGGCCACGGCTTTCCCGTCGCGGGCGAGCAGCTCCGACAGCCGGCGTTCCTCGTCTTTCTCCAGTTTGTTCGCGTCGAAGGCTTTGAGCACCGTGAGGCCGAATTCCTTATCGGCCTGGCGGAGGATGTTGCAGGCCCGCTTGTAACCAGCCGCCACGTCGGCGAACTCGATGCTCCCCTTGGCCCGGGCGAGGGAGTGGGCCGAACGCCAGACGGACCAGGGGCGTGTGGGATAGGCCCCCAGCGCCGCCCGAGCGGCGTCGGTCGGCAGCCCCAGCTCCCCGAGCAGGCGGAGGGCGCGCTCGGCGATAAAAGTCACCAGCTTCCCGCACACCTCGCCCTCGTCGAACGCCTTTTTGGTCGTTCCCGTGAAATTCGAGACCGCGATGTGTAGGAGCGGGTCCAGGTCGAGCCGCGCGTGGTCGAAGCCCGTGGGCTCGTGACCCTCCACACCGGCGGCGATGCCGATGATCCCCCGCGCGGCGCGACGCAGCCCGTAGGGGTCCCTCGAACCGGTGGGGGAGAGGCCGACGGCGAAGCACCCCGCCAGGGTGTCCAGCCGGTCTAAAAGCGCCAGGAGGCATCCCACCGCCGTCTGCGGCAGCTCATCCGCCCGACCCGTAAATCCTTTCGGGAGGTACTGCTCCGAGACGGCCCGCCAGACCGGCTCGGGCTCCTTCTGCGTCCGGGCCAGATCGCCGCCGATCAGCCCCTGCAGGCCGGTGAACTCGACGACGAGACGAGTGAGGAGGTCCTGCTTGGCAAGGGAGGCCGCCCGTTCGAGGTGTCCCGCCACGGTCGGGTCGGCGTCGCAGAATCCCTCCGCGTTGACCGACTGCACGAGGGTGAGGAGGCGGTTCCTCTTGTCGGAATAGCTACCCAGGCCTTTGATGAACTGGAGGTCGGCGAGCTCCTCGGTCAGGGACGCCAGGGACCGCTTGCGGTCCTGCTCCCAGAAGAAGGCGGCGTCGGTGAGCCGCGCCCGCAGGACGCGCTCGTGACCGGCCACGACGCCCACGGCGTTCCGGTCCCCCCCGTCCCGCACGACGATGAAGCGCGGGAGGAGCTTCCCCGAGGCGTCGCGCACCTCGAAGTATTTCTGATACTCCTTCAGAACGCTGGAGACCACGACCTCGGGCAGTTCCAGGAACCGCTCCTCGAACCCGCCCTCCAGGCAGGTAGGGTGCTCCACCGCGTTGGTGACGTCGAGGAGCAGCTCCTCGTCCACACGGACCTTTCCGTGCGCGGAGAGCAGCTCTTCCAGGCGCTTTTTGAGATGCGTATAGCGTTCCCCCGGCTTCTGGACGTTCCCCTCGTCGTCCACGGCGGTGCCGTCGGGGATGACGTGGTGCTCAAGGCAGGCGAGCCGATACCCTTCCAGGGAGGCGTCGGGGAGCTCGAACTCGGAGTCGGCCAGGAAGCGGTGCCCCCGCGACCGGCGTCCCGCCTTGACCTCGCCTATTTCCAGCGGCAGCACCGCGTCGCCGGCCAGGGCGGCGAGCCAGCGGATGGGCCGCAGGAAGCGGACCTCTCCGGCACCCCAGCGCATGGCCTTGGGCAGCGGCAGCTCGGCGACGAGGGACTCCGCGATGCCGGGGAGCAGGTCCACCGTGGACGCGCCGCCCGTCTTCATCTCCACCTGAACCCGTTGCCCCTTGGGTGTCTGGGCTATCCGGAGGTCGGCCTCGGTGAGGCCGAATTTCGCGGCGAAGCTGATGGCGGCCGGGGTGGGGTTGCCTTCGCCGTCGTAGGCCACGTGGATGGGGGGGCCGAGCTTGAGGTCGGTCCTCTCCGGCTGCCGCTCCGCGAGCCCGGAGACGTGGACCGCCAGCCGCCGCGGGGTGCCGAGGGCCGTTATCTCGTCGAACCCCAGGTCGCTCTCGGTCAGCTTCCGGTGCAGAAGAGCCGCGAGGTCGTCCAGGGCCGGGGTGAGGAAGCGGCTCGGCAGGTCCTCGACGCCGATTTCCAGGAGGAAGTCCATCACGATCCCCCCGCCTCGGAACCCAGAGCCCAGTCCGGCCTCTTCTCGATTCGTTCGAGGTAAAGGGCGGCTAAGGCGGAGGTAATTTTACGCAGCCGGCCCAGGTAGCGCGCCCTCTCGGCGACGCCCACCGCTCCCCGGGCGTCCAGGACGTTGAACAGGTGGGCGGCGTGGGTGACGAGGTCGTAGGCCGGATAGACCAGCGGCTCGTCATCCTCCAGCAGCCTCTGCGCCTCTTTTTCGAGCTCGTCGAACTGCCTGGCGCAAAGCCCCACGTCGGCCGTTTCGTAGGAGTAGCGGCTGTTCTCGTACTCGGACATCTGCTGGACCCGCCGGTAGCTCACGTCGGGCGACCAGAGGAGCTCGAAACCCGAATCCACTCCGGCGATGTACATCAGCAGGCGCTCCAGACCGTAGGTCAGCTCGACGGTGACCGGCTTCAGCGGGATGCCCCCCATCTGCTGGAAGTAGGTGAACTGGGTGATCTCCATCCCGTCCAGGAGCACCTGCCAGCCCGTGCCCCAGGCGCCCAGGGAGGGGGATTCCCAGTTGTCCTCGTCGAACTTCACGTCGTGGTCCACAGGCTCGATGCCCACCGCCCGGAGCGAGTCCAGATATACGTTCTGTATGTCGGCCGGCGATGGCTTGAGGATGACCTGGAGCTGGAAGTGCTTGTAGAAGCGGTGGGGGTTTTCGCCGTAGCGGCCGTCGTCGGGTCGGCGCGAGGGCTCCACGTAAGCGGTCCGCCACGGCCGCGGCCCCAGCACGCCGAAGAAGGTCAGCGGGTTGGCGGTCCCCGCCCCGGTGGGCATGTCGTAGCCGTGGCCTATAAGGCAGCCCTGGTCCGCCCAGAAGCGGTGGAGGCGGAGGGTGAGCTCTTGAAGGGTCAGAATATTCATACTCTATATAGTGTCAACAAAAATAATGTTCGTTCTCCCGTTCCCGGTCCGGTGTAAACCCGCGCAAAGCGAGATTTTAGGCCTTACCGGTTGCCGTGTCAACCGGCGGCGCCGGTCCGGGGGTGCGGTCGGTATCCGCGAACATCGCCGTTTTTACGGCTTCGCCGCCGCAGTTGCCCCTTGACCGTTCACGGTATTCCCCATATACTATGCCCTCGAAAGAACCGACCCGAAGGGGAGCCCGTTTGGA
>MFAF01000035.1:18126-18340 GCA_001774505.1 Candidatus Coatesbacteria bacterium RBG_13_66_14
GGAGGAACCGGCCGCCCGGGTCGTCCGCGAGCTCTGGGAGCCTTGCACCGACGAGCTGCGCACGGACCGGATGGGGAGCGTTATCGGGTTCAAGCGTGGGGACGGACCCAAGGGTGAAAGGCTCCGCCTGGCCGTTCTGGCACACCTCGACCAGATAGGCCTCGTGGTGCACAAGATCGAGCCGGGCGGCTACCTGCGCCTGCACCGGGTCGGC
>MFAF01000035.1:18442-21374 GCA_001774505.1 Candidatus Coatesbacteria bacterium RBG_13_66_14
TCCGGCTCGCCCGGCGTCAGCGGCACAAACACGACATCTACGCCGTCGCCGAGGTGCAGGAGGAGTGGACCGGGCTTGGCGCCTACGCGGCGGCTTACGGGATCAAACCGGACTGCGCCGTCATCGTGGACGTGGACCAGGGGCGCCACGAGGGCGTTCCGGAAAAGGACTCCGTCGAACTCGGCAAGGGACCGTCGGTCAGCTACGGCCTCAACAACCACCCCGACCTGGTAGAGACGGCCCTCAAGGCCGCCGCGGCCCAGAACATCCCCCACCAGAAGTTTTTCTGGCCCAGCCCCTACGGCACCGACGGGTCCACCGTCGAAACCCTGCACTCCGGCATCCCGACCATCAACCTGGGCATCCCCCTCTCCTACATGCACTCCACGGTGGAGATGCTGGACGTGGGCGACGTGAAGAACGCCGGCCGGCTGATCCTCGCCATCGCCGATTCCGACGGGCTGCCGGTCATCCCGCCGGTTGATTGGTAAAGGATTCGGACATGCTCGACAAGCTCTCCAACGCCTTCGGCACCTCGGGGTACGAGACCCAGGTCCGCGAGCTCATCCTCGGCGAGATCGCCGGGAAGGTGGACCTGCACCAGGTGGACGCCCTGGGCAACCTCATCGTGCGGGTGCCCGGCCGCGCCCGGTACAAGGGTCCGCGTCTCCTCCTCTCGGCCCACATGGACGAGGTCGGCTTCGTCGTGAGCGAAATCACCGGCTCGGGCGACCTGAAATTCCACAAAATGGGCAGCACCGATGACCGCGTGCTCTTGAGCAAGCAGGTCGTCGTACACCACGAGGGACAAGGGGTGCCCGGCGTCATCGGCATAAAGAGCCCGCACCTGCACAAGAAGCGCGAGGAGCTCGAGCAGGTCGTGGATTGCGACAAGCTGTACGTGGATATTGGCTGCTCTAAGAAGGAGGAGGCGGAGAAGCTCGTCGCCGTGGGGGACGGGATTTACTACGACACCCGCTACTTCGAGCAGGGCGGCCGGGCCTTCGGGAAGTGCTTCGACGACCGGGCCGGCTGTTCCGTCATCGCGGATGTCGTCAAGGGGTCGCCGAAACTGACCGGCGGGACGCCCTTCTACGCCGCCTTCACCACCCAGGAGGAAATTGGCGTCCGTGGGGCGCGGGTGATCGGGAACGCGGTGAAGCCCGACGTTTACATCGCCGTCGAGGGCACCGCCGCCGGGGAGGGACCGCCGTCTTGGCGCGGCCGCGACGCCTCTCCCTCCACCGAACTGGGCAAAGGACCGGCGCTCTCCATCCTCGATCAGAGCCATATCGCCGACCCCGTATGGCTGGAGTTCGTCCAAAGCATCGCCCGCGATGAGAACATCCCGTACCAGTTCAAGAGGTTCGTGACGGGCGGCACCGAGTCCAGCGTCGTGCAGCGGAGCTTGTCCGGCGTGCGCGTCCTGACCATCTCGGTCCCGGTCCGCTACATCCATTCCCCGGTGGGCATCCTCGACAAGGGCGATTACCGGAACGCGAAGCGGCTGGTAGCCGCCGTCATCCGCCGCCTGGAGGAGTTCAAGCCCTAGCCGAACAATGGGGTGAACGAGGGGTTTAAACGAGAAGCGTAGGGGCGACCCTCTGCGGTCGCCCTCGGGCGGGGACAGAGCCCCGCCCCTACGGCCCCCGGCGAAACCCCTTGTCTTACCCCTTGCTGGAGGACTACCGATGGAGGAAACCATCAGCGCCCTGTGCCAGCTCTACGGCCCCTCGGGTCACGAGGAACGGGTTGTGGAGAGGATCGAGAAGATGGTGAAGCCGCACGTGGACGAGCTTCACCGCGACGTGATGGGCAACCTGCTGACCCGGATCGGCTCGGGCGGCCATAAGCTGATGTTCGCCGCCCACACCGACGAAATCGGCGTGGTGGTGCACTACATAGACGACAAGGGGTTCGCCCGCATCTCCCCCGTGGGCGGGGTGCGGCCGCTGTGGCTCTACGCGCGGCGGGTCCAGTTCGCCAACGGCACTATAGGCGTCATCGGCCGGGAGCAGCTCGGCAACGACCCCAAGGACACGGACTGGAACCACCTGTTCCTCGATGTGGGGGTCACGTCGAAAAAGGACGCAGACAAGCTCATCGCCGTCGGCGACTTCGGGGTCTTCACGCGCTCCACCGTCTCCCAGGGCAAGGTCGTCATCTCCAAGGCGCTGGACGACCGCATCGGCTGCGCCGTCCTGATCGAGGCGCTCAAGAAGCTGAAGAAGAAGGCGAAGAACGAGGTCCACTTCGTCTTCACCGTTCAGGAGGAGGTGGGCGTCCGCGGCGCGCGGACCAGCGCCTGGAGCGTCACCCCCGACGTGGGCTACGCCGTGGACATCACCGGCTGGGGGGACACGCCCCTCGTCGAGCCGATGAACGTCGAGCTGGGGAAGGGCGTGGCTATCAAGGCCATGGACCAGGGGACCATCGTCTCGCCCAAGGTCCGTAAGCTGATGGTGGACACGGCCACGGCAAAGGGCATCCCGTACCAGATGGAGGTCCTGCGCGGCGGCGCCACCGACGCCTTCGCCATCCAGTTCACCAAGACCGGCGTGCCCTGCGGAGTCATCTCCATCCCGACCCGCTACGTCCACCAACCCAGCGAGATGGCGCACCTGGACGACTTCGCCGGCGCGGTGAAACTGGTTTGCGCCCTGGCCAACGCCGACCACAAGGCGGTCCTGGCCACCTGATTCCAGGCTCCTCCTCCGTATTTAAACGGGCCGTTTGTCGGCCCGTTTTTTAGATGGCGACTGATGGGTGAGGGGTGCCATTGCCCCCTCCCCCCTTTGGGGGAAGGCTCGCCTACGGGTTGGGGAGAGGGTCGGGGTAGGGAATGTGGAAATGACGGCCCGCAGAGGACTCATCCTACGGGGCCGCCCTGCAAGTCCCCTCTCCCCTCTGGGGAGAGGGTTAGGGTGAGGGG
>MFAF01000035.1:21409-21549 GCA_001774505.1 Candidatus Coatesbacteria bacterium RBG_13_66_14
CCATCCCCCCCATCTTGGGGGGGCACAGTCGCGGGGGAATCTTTTTTAATTCGACAATCACCGCCGCTTGTCGGGCCTGGTTTCCGCTTGAAGCCCCCCCCAGTTTTGGAGGGGCACAGTCGCGGGGGTGATAACTCTTT
>MFAF01000036.1:0-462 GCA_001774505.1 Candidatus Coatesbacteria bacterium RBG_13_66_14
GCTTCTCGCCGCGCTCCTCGGCAATCCCGACCAGGTCCTCCACCGTGAACGTCCGCCGGTCAACCTCGGCCGCCACGCCCTGGTGCCTCTGCGAACGGCATATCTGAACCAGTTCCCTCTCCGGGACTACCGAAACCGCGATGCCGCACTTCCGGGCGTCGTCGGCCAGGGCGGAAACCTTCCGGCCGCGGTCGTGCGCCACGTACAGCCGCATCACGCCGGCTCCGGCGCGCAGCGCCTCCTGGACGGGCCTGTAGCCGTAGATAAGCTCCAAAGTGGAACGCTCAACGCCAGCAGGCGTAGGTGATTTCGGAGTCCCCGCCGACCAGGGGCCGGCTCTCCAGGGTTTCAAGATTGACGATGCGGCTCATCCAGCGCGGATCGTCGTAAACCGTGACGAGAAGCCATTCCCCGTCGGGGCTGGGCCGGGGGAAGAGGACCAGGCCCTCGATGCCGGTCAGG
>MFAF01000036.1:477-597 GCA_001774505.1 Candidatus Coatesbacteria bacterium RBG_13_66_14
GGGTCCTTGGATTCCGCCGGGTCGTCAAGGCGCCAGATGGAGCCGACGGGCGCCTCCCCTACGTAATCGAAGCTGTCGAAGTAGAGCGCGCCGTCGGGTGCGAACCAGGGCGAGCCCTCG
>MFAF01000036.1:736-3006 GCA_001774505.1 Candidatus Coatesbacteria bacterium RBG_13_66_14
TAAAGACCAACTGGTCCACCGGCCCGGGGAAGGGCAACTCCACAGGTTCGCCGAACCGCAGCCCCTCACTGCCCAGAACCGGCATGTAGAACGCCAAGCTGGTGTCGCCGTCTCGAAGGACGAAGGCCGCGCCCATCGGCCGCCGCCCGATTTTGCAGGACGCCGCCAGGAGAAGGCAGAGAATCAACAGAATGCGCAGGGCGGTTTTCACGCCGTCACTCCCCGTTTTCGGGTTGGTTGGAGACCAGCGCCGCCGCCCAGGCCGCGATGCCCTCACCCCGGCCGGTGCAGCCGAGCCCCTCGGTGGTGGTGGCCTTGACGGAGACGCGGGCCGCGTCCAGGGCGAGAATCCGACCCAGCCTCTCGCGCATCGCCGGGACGTGGGGCGCCAGCTTCGGCCGCTCGCAGGCGACGACTACGTCCACGTTGACCACGCGCAATCCGGACCTGGTGAGCATCCCCGCCACTTCGGCCAGGAGAGCGCAGGAATCGGCCCCGGCGTAGCGGGGATCGTCGTCGGGAAATTTTTGGCCGATGTCGGGCTCTCCCGCCGCCCCCAGCAGGGCGTCCATCACCGCGTGGACCAGCACATCGGCGTCGGAGTGCCCGTCGAGCCCCAGCTCGAAGGGAATCTCGACCCCACCCAGGACCAGCCTGCGTCCGGGCGTCAGCCGATGCACGTCGAACCCGATTCCGACCCTCATGGGAAAAAACCGCCTAAGCCGTTGCACGGTGTGGCCGGGCAAGGGGCTTAAGCCCCTTGTTTCCTTTTCTTGTGGATTTTAGGTATATCCCGCCGGGGTGTCAACACGGGCGGCATGGGATGTTCATCAGCGGCGGATCGAGATACCCCGGACGGTGACCCCGGCGTGTGCTATACTTGCGGCGACGCACCACGACCCGATATGCCCAGATACATCCTCATCACCCTGACGGTCATCTCATCGCTCGCCGCGGCCGGCGACCTCCGCCCGGACTACACGAGCCTGGACGACTACACCCGCCGGACCGAGTTCGACCCGTTCGCGTCCGTGGCGCTCAAGCCCGACCTGACCAGTCTCACAGACTACCTCACCCCGGAGAAATTCAGCTTCGAGGCGAATCTGCGCGGCGAGCCCTCGCCGGGTGAATCCGCCGCGGTGTGGGAGGACATCAGCCGCGCCCTGGCGGCCGGCGAGTCGCTCGTGCGGCGCGAACCCATCGTCTGGGAGACCCTGGCCGACTACCGCCCCTACGAGAAGGTGGGGCAGTACCGCCTCCTGTACGACACGGCCCGGGCGGACGATTGGGCCGACCCGAGGCGCGAGCGCGGCGAGAGGCCCAAGGTCTCCATCCTGATGTACCACGACATCCGAGACGTATCCAGTTACTCGACCGTCATCACCCCCTGGCAGTTCGAGGAGGAGGTACGCTGGCTGACGGAGTCGGGGTACAGCTTCATCACCATCGGTCAGTTGCTGGACGCCGTCTACTCCGGCGGCGGCGACCTCCCGCCCCGCTGCGTGGCGCTGACCTTCGACGACGGCTGGAGCGGCGTATACCGTTACGCTTACCCGATTCTGAAGCGGTACGGCGCCACGGCAACTTTATTCCTCTACACCAACTACATCGGCGTCGGAGGCCGGTCCATCACCTGGGACCAGTACCGGGAGATGCTGGCCAACGGCTTCGAGATCGGCAGCCACACGGTTTCCCACTGCGACCTGACCAACCGGGGCGTGTGGAGCGGCCGGGGCTCCAAGCCTCCGGCGGGGCAGGGCACCTACACCCAGCGCCTCATGCACGAGTTGGTGGACTCGAGGCTGATCCTCGAGGAGCACCTGGGGGTGCCCATCCGGAGCCTGGCCCTGCCCTACGGCGCCTACGACGACTACGTGCTCAAGAGCGCGCTCCTGGCCGGTTACGAGGGTATCCTCACCATCAAACAGGGTAACACCTACGTGGACGCCGATACCAACGAGATAGAGCTCCGGCGCTGGAACGTCGTCCCGTCCATGGGTCTCGCGACCTTCATCGAACGCCTGGACCGGGAATGACGGCGCAGCTCGACGCCCGATCGGCGGCCTGGGAGGCGCTCCGGGGCGTGGCCGCCGGGAAGGGGGACGCCGAGCCCCTGCTGCGAGAGCTTCTGGCCGGGAGCGACCTGCCCCCCGTGGAGCGTAGGCTGGCCTTCGAGCTGACCCTGGGAACCCTGCGCAAGCGGGGTTGTCTCGACTACGGGCTGGAGCGGTATCTGACCCGGCCACTGCGGGCGCTGCACCCCGACCTGC
>MFAF01000036.1:3017-5935 GCA_001774505.1 Candidatus Coatesbacteria bacterium RBG_13_66_14
CGCCTGGGAGCCTACCAACTCCTGGAGCTGGACCGCGTCCCGGCCTACGCCGCCGTGGACCGGACGGTGACGTTGGCCCGGACGCGGAACACGACACGAAGCGCCTCGGGGCTGGTCAACGCCGTCCTGCGGCGCCTGAGCGGGGACCGCCCCGAACCGCCCGACCGCGACGCCGACCCCGTCGGCCACCTTGTCGTCACCGGCTGCCACCCCCGCTGGCTGGTGAAACGGTGGCTGGAACGCTACGGCTTCGAGGAAACCGCGCGGCTCTGCGCCGTGGACAACGAGCCGCCGGACACCTTCGTTTTCCTCAACCCCTTCCGGGCGGCCGGTGAGGATTTTGGGGAAATCGTCCCGGGCGCCGAGGCGGTGGAGGGGTTCCCCGGTTGTCACCGGCTCGCCCGCGGGGAGGACCTGACCTCGACCGGCGCGTACCTGGAGGGGAAGGTGTACGCCGCCGACCCGGCGACGGCTCTGGCGGCGATGGCGCTGGACCCCCGGCCCGGCGAAATGGTTTTGGACGCCTGCTCGGCCCCGGGGGGGAAACTCTTCCACCTGCACCGGCTGGCCGGCGGGGGATTGAAAACCGTGGCGCTGGATGTCTCGCCCCGACGGTGCGCCGCCCTGGCCGGGAACGTCGCCCGGCTCGGCCTGCCCGCGGCGGTGGTCAACGGAAACCTGACCCTTCCGCCGCTCGCCGGGCGCCGCTTCGACAAAATTCTTCTCGACGCGCCCTGCTCGAACACCGGGGTGCTCCGGCGCCGCGTCGAGGCGCGGTGGCGGCGCAAGCCGGAGGATTTGAAGGCCCTGGCGCGACTGCAGCTCGAACTGCTCACCGCGGCCTCCCGTCTGGTAAAATCGGGGGGGCTTCTGGCCTACTCCACCTGCTCCCTGGAACCCGAGGAGAACGAGGGGGTGGTGGAAAGGTTTTTGGGCGGAAGGGGTGATTTTCAACGGGCGTCCGCGGCCCTCGCGCTGGATGACGACCTGCGGGGACGCTTCGGCGATCCTGGTGGCGATATCCGCGCCCTGCCGCACCTGAACGGAACCGACGGAGCCTTCGTGGCGCTCGTGCGGAGGGTGAGGTAGCCTTTCCGGCGGCGGATGGGGTATGATTGGCTGTCGAGAGGCGACAAGGGGTTTAAACCCCTTGCCTTCCTTCCACTCGAAACAAGCGGTGGCGGATGAACGATCAGAAAGACAGCGGAACCGGGTTCGATTACGGCTCGCAATCCCAGGACCGGCCGAAATTCGAGGGGTTCAGCTTCGGTGAGCCGGCCCGGCAACAGACCCCGCTCCCCGAGAAGCGGAAGTCCCCGAAGCTCGCCCGCCTGGGAACCGTGCTGTTATACATCGGTCTGGCCGTGGGCGCCCTCGTAGTCGGGATGCTCCTGGCCAACTTCGTCATCATGCCCCTGTTGGTCGGAGGCGAAGAGATCGAGGTCCCCGACCTGACGAACATGAGCTTCGAGGCGGCAACCTCCCTCTTGGTCGAGATGGGCCTCAACTACGAGAAGGTGGCCGAGGAGTACTCGGCGGACGTGCCGGCCGGTTACGTCGTCAGCCAGCGCCAGGAGCCGGGGATGAACGTGCGTCCGGGCCGAATCATAGAGCTCACAGTCTCCGCCGGTTCCGAGGAGGTCCGCGTCCCCAACGTGACCAAGATGAGCCAACGCCAGGCCGAGGACGTCCTCCGCCGCGCCGGGCTCGTGATGGGGAAGGTCCGCGAGAGCTACGACCCCAACGTCCCCGAGAGCTCTGTCATCGGCCAGAACCCCGAGCCGGGACGCGAGGTGCCGCGCGGCACCAGGATAGACCTCCTCGTCTCCCTGGGCTCCGAGGAGACCACCTTCAAGATGCCCAACCTGGTCGGCGCCGACTACCGCACCGCCGTCAGCCGCGTCTCCACCTGGGAGCTGGTGATGGGGGACACCACTTTCGAATTTTCCTCGAGCATCCCTCCGGGCCACATCGTCCGCCAGCGCCCCGAGGTCGGCGCGACGGTCGCCCGGGGCGACACCGTCACGGTCGTGATCAGCAAGGGCCCGCCCACCGGCGGCGAGATGGTCCCGACGCCGGAGGGCGGCGGGGAAACTCCGCCTCCGGACACCTTCTAAAATGGCCGTAAAAATCGTCCCCAGCATCCTCTCGGCCGACCAGGCCGACCTGGGCGCCGTCGTCCGCCGGCTCCTGGCCGCCGGGCTCGACACCATCCACCTCGACGTCATGGACGGCAACTTCGTGCCGCCCATCACCTTCGGCGCCAAGCTCCTGGCCGACTTGAAAAGCGCGGCGGGGGGCGTTTACGACGCGCACCTCATGGTCGCCCGCCCCGAGGCGCAGCTCGAGCTCTTCGCCGAGGCGGGGGCGGACTGGATAACGGTGCACCAGGAGGCCGCGCCCCACGTCCACCGGCTCCTGGACCGGATAAAGTCCCTCGGCAAAAAAGCCGGCGTCTCCATCAACCCCGGCACCCCGGTCGTCCAGCTCGAAACACTCTTCGACGTGGCCGACCTTTTTCTCGTAATGACCGTCAACCCCGGCTGGGGAGGCCAGGGGATGATAGAGTCCTGCCTGGACAAGGTCCGCTGGCTGAAGGAGCGGGTGGAGACCCCGGTGATGGTGGACGGGGGGGTCAACGAGAAGACGATGGCCGCGGTGGCCCGGGCGGGTGTGGACCTGGCCGTGGTCGGCAGCGCCCTCTTCCAGGGGAATTTAACCGAGGTTCTGGCCCGCCTCCGGGCTTGCGCGGAGGCGACGCCTTTAACAGCGGACGGTCCGCCGGCCTGAAGGTCCGTCCTTGATTGGGACGGAAGCCTGGCAAGACCGAACACAAGGGGTTAAAACCCCTTGTCTCACTATTCGGTACAGAAGTTTCAGCGAAAAGACAAGGGGCTTAAGCCCCTTGCTCTTATTTG
>MFAF01000037.1:0-279 GCA_001774505.1 Candidatus Coatesbacteria bacterium RBG_13_66_14
ATGCCGGTTTTGTTCCCGTTCAGTCGAAACGCTTCGGCGCGCCGCATGGCGGAAAAGGTGGTTATGACCGAGACGCGGCGGTAGGCGTCCCCGATGCCCTAACCCGCGTAATCCATCTCCGGGGCCGGGGTGAAGTAGGCGTTCCCCTCTCCGAGCAGCTCCTCGAGCCTTTTTTGCAGCTCCGGGTCCGGGGCGACATGGTACGCCAGGCCGGCCAGGAGGGTCGCCCCTCCCCCGGAGAGTTTCAGGTGGAAGTAGACCTCGAGCTCGCCGGGGTAT